>JAZODT010000050.1:0-38484 GCA_045597205.1 Clostridia bacterium | reverse complement strand
CAAAGAGCACCATGTACAAAATATTCAAGTTCCACGTTGGTGTGCTTTTTTATTTCCGCTATTTCCTTTGCCGTCACCTCACGGGCTAAAACCACTCTTTTAATGCCTGACTGTTCAAGCAAGTTTATACCACTGCTGTTTAAAACCGTCATTTGCGTGCTGGCATGAATGGGCAGTTCCGGAAGTTCCTGCCATACGCGGTGAACTAGACCTAAATCCTGCATGATCAGGGCATCTACACCGATTTGATAAGCATAGCGAATAAACCCCATGGCATCCTCTAATTCGCTTTCTTTCACCAAGGTATTGCAGCACAAATAAAGACGGCTTGAGCGAAGGTGACAATAATCTACTGCCTGCATTAATTCTTCATTGGTAAAATTTTGTGCGCTTTTTCTGGCGCTGTATTGACTACCACCCACATACACGGCATCTGCACCATAATTAACAGCAGCCATCAAGGCCTCAAAGCTACCTGCCGGTGATAAAATTTCCATGTTTGTTCTCCTTTGATATAGCATCAAAATTTTTAAGAATTGTTTGCTTTGAGCACCAGGAAAAAGCATAATTCTGATAACGTTTTTTAAATTCTCGGTTACTCATGTTCTCTAATTCACATTGTTCTAAACCTAAAATCATTTTTTTATAAAAACCCTCAATGGGTGTATCCGGCAATTTTTGGTTATGGGGGCACACCTTTTGACAAACATCACAACCATAAACACTGTTCTGCTTCTCCATAATTTGCTTTTCTGCAAGAGAAAAGCTTTTCTTTTGGGTTAAATAGGAAATACACCATCTGTAGTCAAACCCAAAATCTTCCGAAAGCGCACCACCGGGGCACGCATTAATGCAAGCATTGCATCTTCCGCACCGCTCTTGCATCGGTGCATCGGGCGTAAGCGGAATATTTAACAAAAGTGAGCCAATAAAAAAATAAGAACCATAAACCGGATGAATTAACAAATTGTTCTTACCAAAAAAGCCAAGCCCTGCTTTATACGCTAGCCATCTGTCAACCAGCGGTGACGTGTCACACGCCATTAAACATTGAGCCTTTGGTTCTCTATTGCAAATAAACTTTTTTATTGTGCCCAAAATTGCTTTTGCCACCTGATGATAATCCTCCACCATGGCATAGTGGGAGATGTTCCCCTGTGGCACATTCTGTTTATAATAAGGAAACAGGCACACAAAAACGCTCGTTGACTCTGGCATTAACAGTTTGGGATTCGTTCTTTTTTCTAAATCCGGTTCTTCAAATTCACAAACAGGAGAAGAGGCACGCCGCCATTTTAAATAATCCAAAAGCACCTCATCCTGACCGGCATCGCAAACGCCGGTGCACTCTACAGATAACGTTTGTGCAAATTGCTTTAACTCTTTTGCCGTCAACATAATGTCTCCCTCCCCACAAAACAAATAAGACCCGCCATATAAAAGGCGGGCCTTCATTATTACCGAATATGATCAATATAGTTTTTAACCAGCGCCTCTAAAAGCTCATCCCGTTCAATTTTTCGAATCAAAGCCCGTGCATTGTTGTGGCTGGTTATATACGTCGGGTCTCCAGATAAAATATATCCAACCATCTGGCTAACAGGATGATAACCTTTCTCCTTTAATGCTGCATAAACCGTTGAAATAATGGAACGGATATACTCCTCCCGGTCTAAACCGAACTGATATTGTTGTGTTTCATTCATGCTCATTATCATCGCCACCTTTCTTTTCCGGTAATGTTTCACTTTATTTTATTATACAATACCCTTTGCACTTATGCAAGATTTGTTACAGAAATTTCATTTAATTTTAACAGGAATGCCCGAAACCATTAAATATACTTCATCAGCCTGTGCCGCCACTTTGGTATTAACACGACAGGTAATATCTCTTCTAATCCTGTTAAACCGATCTGTTGGCCGGCTGCCCATGCCTAACTCATTCGTTAACATAACAACAGGTGCAGGAACGCTTTTTGCCGCTTTAACCACTTCTTTAACACGGCGTTGTATGGTGGTTTCAAATTCCAACACACTGGACACGGGCACTGCTTCCCAAATTTCATCATAGTCACCTAAAAGCTGTGTTACCATAACAGAAAGACGGTCTAGCACAATCCCGTCATAGGCCGCACCGAATTCTTCAATATGGCGGGCTATGCCGTCATAGGCCTCTAACGTATCCCAACTTTTAGGTCGCAGCATTTTTCGGCATTCAATGCGATTTTTAACCTCTTCATCATCTTCGGGAACCAGTGTTGCAATATACAAAATACTATCCCCAAATCCTTCAGCCAAACCCTGTGCAAAATCGCTTTTGCCACTTCTCTTACCACCGATGACCAATATTAGTTTTCCCATACTCGTTCCCTCCTGTTCTTTATTTTTGATACTTTCGTGAGGTTTCAAAATTTTTAGTAATAACTGCAACCATTTCTTCATTATTTTGCGTTCGGATTAATGTGTTAATTAACTGCTCCGTAACCTCTTGCATGGTTTGATTGGAAGATAAATCTCGGCGGATTGCCCACACGGCTTCCAATTCTTTTTGGGTTTGCAGCAAATCTTCCTTTCTTGTGCCGGATTTTTGAATATCCACCGCCGGAAAAATCCGTTTTTCTGAAAGCCGACGGTCTAAATGCAGTTCCATGTTACCGGTGCCTTTAAATTCTTCAAAAATAACATCATCCATACGGCTGCCAGTTTCAATAAGGGCTGTTGCTAAAATTGTAAGACTGCCACCATTTTCAATGTTTCTTGCTGCACCAAAAAACTTTTTAGGTTTGTGTAGCGCCCCCGGGTCTAAACCGCCGGAAAGCGTTCTGCCGGAGGGCGGAACGGTTAAATTATAGGCGCGGGCCAGCCGTGTAATCGAATCTAAAAGCACCACCACATCTTTTCGTTGTTCCACTAGCCGCTGGGCACGTTCCAACACAATTTCCGCCACTTTTGTATGATGCTCCGGCGGTTGGTCAAAGGTTGAAAAAACCACATCGCCGGAAATAGACCGTTTCATATCTGTTACTTCCTCTGGGCGTTCATCAATTAAAAGAACAATCAATGTCACTTCAGGGTGATTTTTTTCAATACTATTGGCAATGTTTTTAAGCACTGTTGTTTTGCCTGCTTTAGGCGGTGCCACAATCAAGCCTCTTTGCCCTTTGCCGATAGGGGCAATTAAATCCACCAATCGCATGGCAAAGTCCGTCTGTGCATTTTCTAACCGCAATCGTTCTTCCGGATAAATAGGGGTTAAATATTCAAACGGACGACGGCGAATGGCCTTATCCGGTGTATCGTCATTCACATGTTGTACAAAAATCAACGCCGGAAACTTCTCCCCCTCTTTCGGCAACCGACTAATGCCAGTAACCTTATCACCGGTTTTTAAATTGAACCTTCTGATTTGGGTGGGTGATACATACACGTCTTTAGGGGTAGAAAGATAATTTTCGCCACGCAAAAAACCATAGCCTTCTGCTAAGACCTCTAAAATGCCACCTACTACATTATCAGATCCTTGTAGCATTAAACCGTTTTTTTCCTGTACAACAGGCTTTTCATCCGCCTCTTTGGCCAAGGCTATTTCGGATTCTTGTTTTTGCAACAGCAATTCAATTAATGCCTGTTTTTTTAATTTCGAAACACCCTTAATTCCTGTTTCTTTTGCTAACTGTCTTAATTCTTCTATTTTTTTTGTTGAATAGTCCACAATATCCCTCCTGAAATAACCGGAATGAAAAGAAAAACATGTATATAGAATAAAAAAAGAAAACCGAAAAAAGCAAGTTCATTGAAAAAAGAATTATTTTATATTTGTATTATATCATGACCGGCCAAGTGAAGCAATAGATAAATTAACCAAATTTTCACAACACAAATCATTAAAAAAGACAACTATCAAATGCAAGAATTACCTTTTAACGCCGTTTTAAGACACCTTATCCTATGGTTCGCTTTTTTCTTGGCAAAAAACGCGTAATCACCATTGCCACAATTCAGTTACCATTCCGACAATTGACCGTTGCCTTTTCCTTCGTTTTGTGATATACTTTTTTTGCAAATCAAACCGATAAGCATGGAGGAAACAACATGGAAATGGAAAAATTATTAGAAAAAATAAATGCATTAGCCAGAAAATCACGAACAGAAGGTTTGACCGATGCCGAAAAAAAAGAACAAGCCCTTTTGCGACAGGAATATTTAAAATTATTCCGTCAGGGAATGGAAAGCACATTAAGCAATGTTTATATTGTGGATGAAAATGGCAATAAGAAAAAAGTTGAAAAAAAACATTGATAAAGGACAAACCGCCGTTGGCTATTAAACCAACAGCGGTTTTTGTTTTAATAAAATAAAGGGGCATACTTCACAGGAAGTATTCATGTATTTTGTGAGGTTACTATCAGTATGCCCGTCTTTTAAAAATATATACCTGTTTTTTTTAATTATTCTGCCAAAGGTGTTTCATCACTTTCTGGTTCTGCTGCTTCTTCGGTAAAGACTATTTCCTCAAATCCGGTTTTATCACGATTGGTTTTAAACAGATGACCCTCTCTGTCAACATACAGCAAATAACCGTCTTTAACATTAAACTGCTGGCAATTTTCTGCAATGGCAACCATTTCACTGCTGTTTTTCTTATAAAGTATGGTGTTGCCATCATCATTATAAATAATGTAATATAAATTATCACCATCTAAAGCAAAAGCAATCACCATCGCCCCGTCAGTTACATCTTCAATATAAGTCCCATCCAGTTGGGCTTTGACTAATGAGAATTTGGGCATACCCGTTGTTTCGTTGATAGTTCCGTCAAGATAATACATAAAATCCCCATTAAGCTCCACACCGTAAACCGGGCCACTGACCAATTTCTTTACATTGTTGCCAAAACGGTCCATGGTGTAAATAGCGCCTTCATAATCATCTACAAAATAAAATTGGTCACGATGATATAAAATTTGATTGGATTTAGCATCGGCAATCAGTTTCGCTTTTTTGCTGCCAACGTTCATCTTGTATAACCGACTTATATAAGGCGAAGCTTGACCGGTAGCAATCTCTTCCTGCATAGCCGGCGTCAAATCCTTTTGTGGCTCCTGCAAAACAAAAAATAGTTCATTGCCTATCAGCATAAAGTCTGCAAAATAGCTATCCTCTGCTGCCTTAAAAACCTCTTCTTTTATCAAGCCGTCTGTACTGATGCGATGAAGCGCCTGACCGGTATATACATCCAAATAATACAACCAGCCATCCATCACATTAAGCAGTGCGCCGTTTGCATCCCCTAAACGAGTCCTTTCGCCGGTAGCCTTATTTTCTTTATAAAGAGCATAAGAAGGGTCTAAATAATATATGTTTTCTTCATCTGCCGTCATCATACCCAACATCTTTAAATTGCTATTGGAATTGCCGCGCACTTCTTCAGATACAGTGGCTATTTTCTCGCTTTTATTAACAGCTGCATAGCGGCTATACGCTGTTAAAAAATCACCGGTTTTGGCGGCATGATTACCCATAATGGTCATAAGCACACCATAAACAAAAACAACAATGGCACAGAAAATGGCAAGTGCCACAAGGCTGATGGCTGAAACAAACGCAATTTTTTTAATCTTTGCTTTTCGTTCTGCACGTGCCTTTTCTTCTGCTTCTCGTTTGGCCTCTTCTTCTGCCCGTTGTTTTTCTTCTTTTTCTGCCAGTGTTTTGCTTATGGACTCTTTCGAAGCATACATGGTCATAATTTCGTTTTTCTCACGGCCGCAACGAACACATTCTTCCGCTTCATTTTTGTTGGCACGACCACAAACACAAACCCAATATGTACCCATATCTTTGGCATAACATATAGCATCATCACCGGCAGCAGACATTAAATAAATCTTTTCCTCATCATCCGGCTCCGTAATGGTTACATCCGTTATATCTTCTGTTTTTATATATGGTTCCCCTTCTGCAAAATGTACTTCTAAAAATTCCGTTGTTATATGCTGTGTGGCAGATAAATCAACCAGAGAAACGACTTTTGATGTTCCAAAAAAGGATCTCGGTTGGCCGTCAACATTTGAAAATTCTGCGGGAATAACCCCCACCTCACCACCAAATTCATCATGAACACGAACATTAAACACAACACGTTCAATAACCTTTTCACTTAAATTAAACATTTTAAATAAAGCATAATGCTCGCCGGTTTCAGAATTTGTTTTAATCTCAACTCCCTGGTTTTCCACGGGACACAACAAATCAATCTTCATAGTTTAACCTCCATAAAACAATAAAATGTTATCAATTTATATTCATTTTATCACAGTTTTAAAAAAATTACAACTTTTTTATTTATAAAAAGTATTGACAAGATTGAATTTGCAAGATATAATAATATGGTATATGACAAGCGATAGGCTAAATTAGGAGGTGGAGCACTTGCTTAGAACATATCAGCCCAACAAAAGAAAACGGAAAAAAGATCATGGTTTTAGAAACAGAATGAGTTCACGTTCCGGCAGAAAGGTATTGGCCAGAAGAAGACTAAAGGGCAGAAAGGTCTTGTCCGCATAGTTATGAAAATCGGTCGCTGAGAGCTTTCGCTTTTGGCGACTTTATTTCATAATTCCCTATGACCGGCGGGTGTCAGATTATGAAACAGACCATTAGCTTAAACAAAAACGAATTGTTTTTGCAGGTATATAAAAAAGGAAGACGATCATACCACAAAAATTTCACTTTGTATTACCTGCCTAACGGAATCGGTTATAACCGTTTGGGCATTAAAGCCGGCAAAAAATTGGCCGGTGCTGTTAAACGGAATCGAATCAGGCGGTTGGTAAGAGAAAGTTATCGGCTTTTAGAGTCGGAAATCAAAATCGGGTATGATTTAATTTTTGTAGCCAAAGAGAATTGTCTTACGGCAGATTCTTTAAGCGAAACTATGGCAGCTATGCGTTTTTTGTTTAAAATAGCCCATTTGTTTCATTTTGCAAACAACACCGATCAAGAGCAATCCCGGCACTTGGCTAAAGAAACGGAGTTTGTATGAAGCGCTTGTTAATATCTATCATACGTTTATACAGGCGGTATATTTCGCCGCTTAAAAAACCCTGTTGCCGGTTTTATCCTACTTGCTCACAATATGCCTTAGAGGCAATCTCAAAGAAAGGAGTCTGGCGCGGCTCTTATCTTGCTATTTGTCGGATTTTAAAATGTCACCCCTTTCATAAAGGTGGATATGATCCTGTTGAGTAATACGCGCCAAAATCACGTATATCGAGTTTGCTATTAAAGGAGGCATCCCCTTGGGTATTTTTGACCTCATTAACATTCCTTTAGGTTATTTGTTTCGTTATATTTATTTATTTTTACAGAATTACGGTTGGACGTTAGTTGCCTTTACCATTATAACAAAAGCAATTTTATTGCCTTTGAGCATCAAACAGCAAAAATCAATGGCTAAAATGCAGGCTATCCAACCCCGTTTGCAAGAACTGCAAAAAAAATATCAGTATGACCAGGAAAAGTTGAATCAGGAGAGTATGAAACTGTATAAAGACAATCAGGTTAACCCCATGGGTGGTTGCCTGCCGCTTTTAATTCAGTTTCCGCTTTTGATTGCTTTATACAATATTATCCGCAGTCCCTTGTCTTATGTTGTTCAATTAGGCAAACACGGATTACCTACTATTGAAGAAGTTCACAGTTTGCTGACTTCGTTAGGTTCTACTGTGCAGATTAAAGACCAGATTGGCATTGCCTCTGAAATGTCCCGCTTTGCAAATGAAATTGCGGCTCATTTTCCTGAAGTTGATATTTTAAATATTAACTTTTCTTTTTATGGATTAAATCTGGCACAAACGCCCAATCTGTCAACGCTGTCTCCCCTGCTGATTATTCCGGTACTGGCAGGTCTAACAACCTTTTTAACGTCTTGGATTAGCAACAAAATGAATGGTCAATCTTCTGCAAAAACCGACGAAGGCCCACAAAGCACCATGCAGATGATGACTTACTTTTTCCCACTGATGACCGTGTTCTTTTCTTTCTCATTACCGGCCGGTCTTGGTTTTTATTGGACGTTGTCCAACATAATCCAAATCGTTCAGCAACAGATTATGCACAAGTTCTTCCCTGCTAAACCAGTAGAAGAACCCGCACATAAGCATTATCGGGAACGCGAGGCTGAAAGGAGAAAAAAATGAGTAAAATTGTTAAAAAATCTGCTAAAACAGTAAAAGAAGCTGTTGCTTTGGCTTTAGCAGAATTAAGACTTTCTGAAGATGATGTTACCATTAAAGTAATTGAAGAAGGTTCAAAGGGTCTTTTTGGTTTAGGGGCTAAGGATGCTGTGGTGCAGGTTACCTCTAACATTTTGCCTGAAAACCGTGCCAGAGATTTTTTAGAAGATGTGTTCACCTGCATGGGTATGCGTGTGAATATGGAAATTGAACACGTTGAAAAAATTATGAAAATCACCCTTTCCGGTGAAAATATGGGTATTATTATCGGCAAACATGGTGACACGTTAGATGCTTTAGAGCATTTGGTGAGTTTAGCTGTTAATCGTGGTGACAGTGATTATGTGAAAGTTGTTTTAGACACTGAAAACTATCGTGAAAAACGGCGGGCAACCTTGGTGCGTTTAGCAGAGAATTTAGCCGCTTCTGCAATTAGAAATAAAAAGAAAATTACCTTAGAACCTATGAGCGCCGGCGAACGCAGAATCATCCATTCTACTCTGCAAAACAACAACGATGTTGAAACTTATAGCATTGGCGAAGAACCTTACCGCAAAATTGTAATCGCACTGAAAAAGAAATAAATCGGCGATAATTGCATACTACCCGTGAGGGTTTGGAAGCTGTAAAAAATCCGGCCGGGTTTTTTACAGCTTTTTATTTTTAAAAGCAAAGGAGGAAACAGCAATGACAAGCCCTTTAGCAGACAGAATTAGACCCCAGACTTTAGAAAATTGTGTAGGACAAACCCATTTACTGTCCGAAGGAAAAATATTGTATCGGCTGATTACCTCCGGCAAGATTCCCAACATGATTTTTTATGGCCCTTCCGGCACCGGCAAAACAACAGTGGCTAATATTGCGGCTAAGCTTTCTGGAAAAACACTGTATAAATTAAACGCAACAAATGCCTCTGTTGCTGATATTAAGGCCATTACTGACAACTTAGACACTATGGGCAATACAGAAGGGATTCTGCTTTATTTAGACGAAATTCAAAACTTTAACAAAAAGCAACAGCAATCATTGTTAGAGTTTATTGAAAACGGCTCTATTACCCTGATTGCCAGCACCACAGAAAACCCCTATTTTTATATTTATAACGCTATTTTATCACGCTCTACGGTTTTTGAATTTATGCCGGTAGAAGCAGAAGATATACAAAAGGCTTTGATGCGGGCTATTAATGTTTTAGAAAATGAAATGGATGTTTTTATTACGGTTGAGGATGAGGCACTCCTTCATTTGTCAGCTTCTTCTTCCGGTGATGTGCGCAAAGCCTTAAACGCCCTGGAATTATGCATACAAACAGCGCCCCTGAAAAAAGAGGGCTTGTTTGTTTCTCTTTCACACGCAGAACAATGCACGCAAAAAAAAGCCTTTCGGCACGACCGGGATGGTGACAGTCATTATGATGTGATTAGTGCCTTTCAAAAATCCCTGCGTGGCAGCGACCCGGATGCGGCCATTCACTACTTAGCACGGCTACTTTCCGGTGGTGACTTGCTGATTGCCTGCCGCCGATTAATGGTAACCGCTGCCGAAGATATTGGTCTTGCCTATCCCCAGGCGGTGCCCATTGTAAAAGCCTGTGTAGATTGTGCCTTGCAGTTAGGTTTGCCCGAGGCGCGGATTCCTTTGGCTGAGGCTACTATTTTATTAGCAACCGCACCTAAATCCAATTCCGCCATTTGTGCTATAGATGCCGCCATGCAAGACATCCAGGAGGGCGATACCGGCGATGTGCCCATACATTTAAAGGATACCCATTACAGTGGTGCCCATAAAATGGGCCGGGGGCTTTCCTATCAATATCCTCATGACTACCCCAACCACTATGTACCACAACAATATCTGCCCGATAAAATAAAAAACACCGTTTACTATCATGGCGGACAGAATAAAAATGAACAGACCATAAAGCACTATTGGGAGCAGGTCAAAAAGGAAGAAAAACAATGAGCAGTTACCAAGGTTTTGCCCGATTATATGACGTTTTGACATTTGATGTTGATTATGATGGCATGGCAAACTTTATCTGTCAGCGTTTGCAGGCAAATAAAATACATGCCGGTTTGGTTTTGGACTTAGCCTGCGGCACAGGGACTTTAACCCTTGCTTTGGCCCAAAAAGGTTACGAAATGTTGGGAGCTGATGCCTCGGAGGACATGCTCTCTGTTGCTCGGCAAAAAAAAGGTGCCGAAAATATTTTGTTTTTAAACCAACCCATGGAGGACTTTGAGCTATACGGCACGGTAGATGCCATTGTGTGTGCCTTAGACAGCATTAACTATTTAACTGAGCCCGATGCTTTGGAAAAAACCTTTGCCCTTTGTGCAAACTATTTAAATCCTGATGGTGTTTTATTGTTTGATGTTAATTCCGAATATAAATTCCGGGAAATTTTAGCTCAGGAAACCTATACATATGAAACCGATGACATCTTCTATGTTTGGGAAAATGATTTTGATGAAAAAACAGGACTTTGTAATTTATATTTAACCTTTTTTGAGCAAACCGAAAATAACCTATACAGGCGTTTGGATGAAACGCACACCCAACGGCTTTATACAGATGATTTTTTGGAAAAAAGCCTGGAAAAAGCCGGTTTTGTTATTACCGCCCGTTATGACGGATATAACAAAAATGCACCAAACGGCAAATCTGAACGGATTGTATATGAAGTAAAAAAAAGATAATGGAGGCAAACCATTGAAACAACTGATTTTAGTGAAGTATGGAGAAATTATTTTAAAAGGCTTAAACCGTCCTTTTTTTGAAGAGGCGTTGGTGAAAAATATTAAGGCTGCGCTACCTAAAGATTTTAAAGGCACTGTCCATCGGGCACAGGCAACCATTTATGTAGAGCCGGAGGATCCGGATACCATTGATGAAATCATCCGCCGTTTAACCAAGGTGTTTGGCATTACCTCTTTAACCCGTGCTTTTATGTTACCTAAAAATATTGAAGCTATGCAAAAAGGGTCAGCCGAAGTGTTGGCGCCCATTCTTTCGAATATAAAAACATTTAAGGTTGAAGCCAAGCGTGCCGATAAAAAATTTTCCCTGACGTCGCCTGAAATATGTCGTGAAGTGGGCGGATATCTGCACGATGCGTTCCCTAATTTAACAGTTGATGTAAACCATCCCGAAGAAACGGTGATGGTAGAAGTCCGTGAGCAATATGCCTATGTATATTGCGGCCGTGTAAAAGGTGCCGGTGGTATGCCGGTGGGGTCTAACTCCAAAGCTACCTTGCTCCTGTCTGGCGGTATCGACAGCCCTGTTGCCGGTTATATGACTGCCAAACGCGGTGTTAAATTAAATGCGGTTCACTTTTTCTCTTATCCTTATACCGGCGAACGTGCCAAGGATAAGGTAATGACCTTAGCTAAAATTTTAGCTGAATATTCTCCCCGGATGGATGTGCACATTGTCCCCTTTACCGAGGCACAGCTTGCTATCCGCAAGCATTGCCCTGAGGAACAGCTAACCATCATTATGCGTCGCATTATGATGCGCATTGCTGAAAAAGTGGCTGTTAACACAGGTTCTAAGGCCTTAATTACCGGTGAAAGCATCGGTCAGGTTGCCAGCCAAACAATGGAAGCTTTAGGCGTTACCAATCAGGTTGTTACAGAGGTTCCCGTTTTTCGCCCTGTCATCGGTATGGATAAAGAAGAAATTGTAGCCATCGCAAGACAAATTGGCACTTTTGAAACCTCCATCCTGCCCTATGAAGATTGTTGCACCATCTTCACACCCAAGCATCCCAATACCAAACCGAAGCTAGACAGAATTATGGAATCGGAAACACGCTTGGATATTGAAAAACTTGTAGAAGATGCTGTAGCAGGCATTGAAATTATTACTGTTTAATAAGGGAGTTACGATTATGTCTAACGCTGTTGTCAGCTTTTTTCAAAACTTAGGCTTATCGGATGATTTAGTTGTTTTTATTGTGTCTATGCTTCCCATTGTGGAGCTGCGTGGTGCTATCCCATTAGGCTTTGTTATGGGCATGAATCCCTGGGAGCTTTTTACTCTCACAGTTATTGGTAACGTTTTACCGGTGCCCTTGATTATCCTGTGTGCTCGTCCGGTGGTAAACTTTTTCTTACGCACCAAGCTGTTGCGCCCTATGGGTGAGTGGCTAGAAAAAAAAGTGAGAAAAAATTCTCATAAGGTGGCAAAGTATAAGTTTTGGGGTTTGTTTGCATTTGTGGCTATTCCCTTGCCGGGAACAGGCGCATGGACAGGCTCATTGCTTGCCGCCTTAATGGATTTGCGGTTGAAAAGCGCTTTGCCTGCTATTGTTTTAGGCGTTATAACTGCCGGTTTAATTATGATTTTCGGCAGTAGTATTGTCGCGTTTATTATTGGTTTGTTTTAATATAAATTAGGAGGGATTTTTATGGCACTTCATGTTGAGTTATTGCAGCATACCGGTGACCCTGAAAAAATCATTTCTGCCGCTGCTAAGTTATGCTATTCCAGTTCTGGAGTAGAAGATATTTTAAGCGGTCTTGACGAAGAAAAAATTCAAAAGTTTTTAAAAATGTTAATGGATTTAGGTCATGAAAGTCCTATTGAACACGTTAGCTTTACCTTTGGTATTGAAGGGGTGAGCCGCAGTTTGTTAGCCCAAATTACCCGCCACAGAATTGCAAGTTATTCTGTTAAATCCCAACGTTATGTTAAAGAAGGGCAATTTGAATTTATTACACCGCCTGCCATTGCAGCCAGCAAAGAAGCACACGCGCTTTACCTTAAATCCATGGAGGATGCGCAAGATACTTATAACAAGCTGGCAGATATGCTTTCTGCCAAATATTATGCTGAATACATAAAAGAAGGTATGCCGGAAAAAAAGGCAGTCAATCAGGCCGAAAAAAAGGCCATTGAAGATGCCCGTTTTGTGCTGCCTAATGCTTGCGAAACAAAAATGATTGTCACCATGAATGCCCGGAGTTTAATGAATTTTTTCCATCACCGCTGCTGCTCCCGTGCACAGTGGGAAATTCAGGCGCTGGCTAATGAAATGCTCCGCCTTGTCCGTCAGGTAGCACCCACCTTATTTACCTTTGCCGGCCCTTCCTGCCTGCAGGGACCCTGCCCCGAAGGAAAAATGAGCTGCGGCAGATTAAAAGAAATGCGTAAGCTGTATCTGGGGGAAGGAGAAAACGAATAATGGGCAAACTCATTGTAATTGAAGGTGTTGATGCCAGCGGCAAGGCAACACAAACTGCCCAATTGTATCAACGCTTGGCGGCAGAGCAAAAAAAAGTCCGTCAAATTTCTTTTCCCGATTATAACAGTGATTTTTCACTGCCTATCAAACGGTATTTAGCCGGCGACTTGGGTAATCAGGCAGACAGTGTAAACCCCTATGCCGCTTCGTTATTCTATGCTATTGACCGTTATGCCAGCTTTAAACGGGATTGGGGCGATTTTTACCGGCAAGACGGCATCTTGGTCGCTGACCGGTATGTAACATCAAATTTGGTCCATCAGGCCGCCAAAATCAACGGCGATAAAACTGAATTTATCCATTGGCTTAGCGACTTGGAATATGACCGTTTGGAACTGCCAAAGCCGGACCTTGTTATCTTTTTAGATATGCCCCCTGCTTGCGCCCGCAAACTAATGCAGGACCGTGCCAACAAAATCACCGGTGAAAAGCAAAAAGATATTCATGAGCGGGACCCGCACCATTTAGAACGGGCTTACGAAAACGCTATGGAGATTGCTTCCCTCTCTGGTTGGCAGATCATTCATTGTGCAAACGATGAAAATATTCGTTCTATTGATGAAATTAGCGATGAAATCTATCAATTAGTGAAAATGACATTGGAGCAAGAGTGAGAAAACAAGAGAAAAACGAAGAAAATAAAACTTTGCAGAAAGTATTTTAAATTTTTTAAAAAAAGGCTTGACAAAAGCTTTTTCATGACTTATAATATTACATGTTGCATTTTGGAAATTATGTTTAAATGATACAGGAGGTAAAAGATTTATGAGTACATTTATGGCTAAAGCTCATGAACTGGAAAAGAAATGGTATATCATAGATGCTGACGGCAAGCCCTTAGGTCGTGTTGCAGCACAGGCTGCAGCTATCCTGCGCGGTAAGCACAAGCCCGAGTTCACCCCTCATTGCGATTGTGGTGACCATGTGATTATCATTAACGCAGCAAATGCTGTTTTAACCGGCAAAAAGCTGCAGCAGAAACATTATTACAGACACACCGGTTATGTTGGCGGCCTGAAGGCTGTTCGTTATGACAAGCTGATGAGCGAACGTCCGGAATTTGCTATGACCAAGGCTATTAAAGGTATGCTGCCCCACAACACTCTGGGTGCTAAAGCATTAACCAGACTGCGTGTATATGCAGGCGATGCTCACGAGCATGCAGCACAGAAACCTGAAGCCTGGACACAGGAAATTAAATAAGGAGGATCGTGAAAATGGCAGAATTATTTTATGGTACCGGTAGAAGAAAAAAATCTATCGCTCGCGTTAGATTAGTAGCCGGTAAAGGTGATATTACAATTAATAGCCGTTCTTTGGATGACTATTTTGGTCTGGAAACCTTAAAGGTTATTGTTAAACAGCCTTTAGCTGCTACCAAAACCGAAGGTAAATATGATGTTATCGTTAACGTTGTTGGCGGTGGTTTCACTGGTCAGGCTGGTGCAATCCGTCATGGTATTGCAAGAGCACTCTTAGAAGTGGATGCAGAAACCTATCGTCCTATCTTAAAAAAGGCTGGTTTCTTAACTCGCGACCCCAGAATGAAGGAAAGAAAGAAGTATGGCTTGAAGGCTGCTCGTCGTGCACCGCAGTTCTCCAAACGTTAATTGTTACTTTGTTTTTTCAAAAGGAACTCTTTTATGGGAGTTCCTTTTTTTATGCAAAAATAAACCTTATCAAAAATTACAGGTTGCACAAAGCAAAAGGCTGTAGCAAAATGAGTTTATTCTGCTACAGCCTTTTTTTAATTTTCAAAATAACAATCCTGCTAAAAATGTAGCACAGCAAGCAGCCAATGCCACAGTTATTAAAGAGCATTTACATAGTGACACGACAACCGCTATAATCAAACCAATAGTAGCACAATAGGGGTTTTTTCCTTCCTCTAAAACATAAGGAAGTGTCATCGCCGCTAAAACTGCATAAGGAATATATTCGAAGAAATACCGCAAAAATGGAGATTTTACTTTATGTTTAAATAAAGTAAAGGGCAATGCACGGATAAGATATGTCACCAATGCCATAACCAAAATATAGATAACTACTTTCACAAATTGCCCTCCGCTTGTTCCTCTTCTTTCAAGCCTAAAATCCAATCGGCAGAAGCATTATAAAATCGACAAAGTTTCATAAGGTGTTCAATGGGCAAAGAGCGAACGCCCAGCTCATATTTAGAATATACCTGCTGACAGATGCCTAAAAACTCTGCTACTTGGCGTTGCGTCAACTTGCGCGCTTCGCGCAAATCTCTGATTCTGTCGTTATAATACTTCATTGTGGCTCACCCCACTCCTCCACTAGATTTTATTCTTCTAATGATTCTTCTGCCGTTTGCATTTCCATTACTTTCTCTGCAGTTTCATCCTCTTCTTCCTGCTCGTCCGTCCGGGCAATGCTAACCACATGAACATCGTCAAGCCGCATTAAACGAACACCTTTGGTGAGACGACCAAGCCGACTAATTTCACGGGTTTTCATACGGATAATTGTACCGTCAGAAGTAATGAGCATAATGTCATCAGCTTCTGTTACCATCATAATGCCGGCAATACGACCGGTAGCTTCGGAAATACGATAGGTGTTCACACCCTGACCGCCACGGTTCTGGGTTTTATATTCAGACAGTGCCGTCTTTTTACCGTAACCGTTTTCGGTCACAACCAAAAGGTCTGCTTCCGGCTGAACAACACCCATGCCCACAACATAATCGTTATTCGAAGATAAACGAATACCGCGCACACCGTGAGAAACACGACCCAAGGGACGGGCATCGGTTTCGTTAAAGCGGATACACATACCGTTATGGCTGGTTAAGAGGATATCCTGCTTGCCGTCAGTCAATGCAACATTGATGAGTTCATCGCCTTCATCTAGCACAATCGCTGCCAAACCGCCTTTTCTTGCGGTGTTATATGCCATAAAGTCTGTTTTCTTAACAATACCCTTCTTGGTTGCAAAGAACAGATATTTATCAGCCTCAAATTCCTTCACGCAGATGGTTGCCGTTACCTTTTCGTCAGAGTCAAGCTGCAACAGATTGACAATGGCTGTACCCTTTGCCTGACGGCCTGCTTCGGGAATTTCATAAGCCTTTAAGCGATACATTTTACCCTTATTAGTGAAGAACAGAACATGGTTGTGGGTGCTGGTAACAAACAAGCGCTCCACAAAGTCTTCTTCACGGGTGGTCATTGCCATAATCCCCTTACCACCACGACGCTGTGCCTTGTAGGTATCTACCGGTAAACGTTTTACATAGCCAAAGTGGGTTAAGGTGATGACAACATCTTCTTCATCAATCAAATCTTCAATGTTAATTTCATCCTCGTGAGCGGTAATTTCGCTGCGGCGGTCATCGCCGAATTTATCACGAATCACGCCTAACTCATCTTTAATGATGTTAAGCACCATAGCTTCGCTTTCCAACACTTCTTTAAAGTATTTAATCTGTGCCATGAGTGCATCATACTCTGCATCAATCTTCTCACGTTCCAAGCCCTGCAAACGAGCCAGACGCATATCCAAAATAGCCTGTGCCTGCACATCGGACAGGGAGAATTTTTCCATCAACTTCGGTTTTGCATCATCATAGCTTGAACGGATGGTTTTAATAATTTCATCAATATGGTCTAAGGCAATGCGCAAGCCCTCTAAAATGTGTGCTCTTGCTTCTGCCTTTTTCAAATCAAACTTTGTTCTGCGGACAATAACATCCTTCTGGAAGTCTAAGTAATGACACAGCACTTCCTTTAAGTTTAAAACCTTAGGCTCTTTGCCCACAATGGCCAGCATAATAATGCTGAAGGTTTCCTGCAACTGTGTGAATTTATACAGCTGATTTAAGATGATGTTGGGGTTAACGTCACGCTTTAACTCAATGACCATACGCATACCTTCACGGTCAGACTCGTCACGCAAAGCAGAAATGCCCTCAATTCTCTTATCCTTAACCAGTTCTGCAATTTTTTCAATTAAACGGGCTTTGTTTACCTGATAAGGCAATTCTGTTACCACAATGCGCTGTCTATCTCCATCCATGGGTTCAATTTCAGAACGGGCACGCATCACAATTTTGCCACGGCCGGTTTCATAAGCACTGCGGATACCGTTAAGGCCCATAATAATGCCGGCTGTAGGGAAATCGGGGCCTTTAATATGTTCGCACAGACCCTCAATGGTAATCTCCGGGTCATCAATCAAAGCCACAATGCCATCAATGACTTCACGAAGGTTATGGGGCGGAATGTTAGTGGCCATACCAACGGCAATACCGGAGGAACCGTTTACCAACAGGTTGGGGAAACGGGAGGGCAGAACCGTGGGTTCTTCCATATCTTCATTGTAGTTGGGCATAAAATCTACGGTCTGCTTTTCGATATCCGTCAGCATTTCCATAGAAATTTTTGCCATTCTTGCTTCTGTATAACGGTAAGCAGCCGGTGGGTCACCATCTACGGAACCGAAGTTACCGTGACCATCAACCAACAGATAGCGCATAGAAAAGTCCTGCGCCAAACGCACCAGGGCATCATACACCGAAGCATCACCATGGGGATGATATTTACCCAACACATCACCGACGGTGGTTACACACTTTTTATAGGGACGGTCGGGATATAAATTAGCCTCATACATTGCGTATAAAATACGGCGGTGAACCGGTTTTAAACCATCACGAACGTCCGGCAAGGCACGGCCCACAATAACGCTCATAGCGTAATCAATATAGGATTTTTTCATTTCTTTGGTTATTTCAACTGGAATAACCGTTTGATTTTCAAATTCTTGCATATGCAAACTCCTTTAGGCGTAATACCTCATCAATTTAGATATCCAGATTTTGAACAAACTTCGCATTTTGTTCAATGAACTCACGACGGGGCTCAACATTGTCGCCCATTAAAACGGTGAAAATTTCATCGGCTGCAACAGCATCTTCAAGCTCAACTCTGAGCATAGTGCGGGTTGCAGGATTCATAGTAGTTTCCCAAAGCTGCTCGGGATTCATTTCACCAAGACCTTTATAGCGCTGTACTTTGGCATCGCCGCCAAATTCAGCCAGCAAGGTCTGCAGTTCAGCATCTGTATAAGCATAAGCTTCTTTTTTACCTTTATATACCTTAAAGAGAGGCGGCTGCGCAATATACACAAAGCCATTCTCTACCAAAGGACGCATGTGACGGAAGAAGAAGGTCAGTAGCAGGGTTCTAATGTGCTGACCGTCCACATCGGCATCGGCCATAATGATAATTTTGTGATACCGGAGCTTTTCAATATTAAACTCTTCACCAATACCGGCACCCAATGCTGTGATGACCGGCATCAGCTTATCATTGCCATACACCTTGTCAAGTCTTGCTTTTTCAACGTTTAACATTTTACCCCAAAGAGGCAGAATCGCCTGGAAGGAACGGTCACGTCCCTGCTTGGCAGAGCCACCCGCCGAGTCACCCTCGACGATGTAAATTTCGGTGTTTTCGGGGTTTCTATCTGAACAGTCGGCCAGTTTGCCCGGCAGGGTTGTGGTGCTGTCCAATGCATTTTTGCGGCGGGTTAAATCCCTTGCCTTTCGTGCCGCATCACGGGCACGGGCAGCCGTTAATGCCTTATCAATAATAATTCTTGCCGAAGCCGGATTTTCTTCTAAAAAGGTTTCCACCTTTTCAGACATAATAGATTCGGTTAAACCACGCACCTCACTGTTACCCAGCTTGGTTTTGGTCTGCCCTTCAAACTGGGGCTCTTTCACCTTAACGGAAATAACCGCTGCCAATCCCTCACGAACATCTTCACCGGAGAGGGATTTATCACTTTCTTTAATCATATTATGCTTTTTGGCATAATCGTTAAGCACTCTTGTTAAGCATGCCTTAAAGCCGGTTTCGTGGGTACCGCCTTCGGTGGTGTGAATGTTATTGGCAAAGCTGACTATGTTTTCGGTGTAAGAATCGTTGTACTGCATAGCGACTTCCACAACCACTTCGTCACGCTCAGCCTCAAAATAAATAATTTCTTCATGGAGGGCGGTTTTGCTTCTATTCAAATACTGAACGAATTCAGAAATACCGCCATCATATTTCATATCGGCAATGGTTTCTTCTTCGGCACGTTTATCTTCTAACGTAATATGAATACCCTTATTTAAGAATGCCTGCTCACGCAAACGGGTGTGCAGAACCTCGAATTCATATTCCAGTGTTTCAAAAATCTGGTCATCTGCCATAAAGGTAACTTCCGTACCGGTTTTATCTGTTTCACCCACAACGGTTAACTGGCCGCAGGACTTGCCCCGCTCATAACGCTGCGCGTGAACATTTTTACCGTCATGCACACGAACCTCCAGCCACTCCGAAAGAGCGTTAACAACGCTGGCACCAACGCCGTGCAAACCGCCGGACACCTTATAACCCCCACCGCCGAACTTACCACCGGCATGGAGCACGGTGAAGACAACTTCAACCGCCGGAATGCCCATTTTGGGATGAATGCCCGTAGGAATACCACGTCCGTCATCCGTTACGGTGATGGAATTATCCCCGTTAATGGATACATGAATGTTTTTACAGTAGCCTGCCAACGCTTCGTCAATGGAGTTGTCCACAATTTCATAAACAAGGTGATGCAAGCCACGGACCGAGGTAGAGCCGATGTACATGCCCGGTCTTTTTCGAACCGCTTCCAGACCCTCTAAAACTTGTATTTGGTTCTCGTCATATTGGGTGTTTACTTTATTTTCCATATTTACCTCCGGTTACTTTTTGCCGAATTACTTTCAAAAATAGCCTTTTAATATATTATACCACAAAACAATATAAAAAGCAAGGTTTTTATCAAAAAAAGAATACAGAGCCATTTTTGCACGCATTCAAAAAAATGCCCTTAAAATAGATAAAAAAACAAAGCTCACGCCTGCCCGTCACACAAAGTGACAGGCAGGCTCTTGACACATGGCTTTTTTTGTGTTATTATTGTTGCATATTGCAACGGCAAAGAGAGGATATGCCAAATTATGCTGCAACTTATTCCGTTATAGCTTTTTATTTTTAGCTTGTAGTTGCATTTTGCAACAACAATTATTTGAAAGGAAGATAGAATGACAGAAAAGAATTTTACAAAATTAGCCGATGACCTACAGAAAAATATTATTAACGACATCGCTTATATTTACAGCACACTAATCCCCGATGAAACAAAAGATGTTTTTACCAAAATGAAAAGTGATATTTTACTGCCGGATAGAAATTTTTTAGACCAAGACCTAAAAGAACACATAGGCATCCATCTTGTTTTTCCCTATGATATATTAATGTCTAAAACAAAAACTCACATCAGTAATTTTTATGGCGAGTTTACTCTCAGCAGTCAAACGTTACACCAACTTTCCAAATATGGCACACGGGCAGATAACTTTAAAAATCTCTTTTATGAATCCGTACGTACTTCAGAAAAAACAACAATTAGACAGATGCAACAGACATTAGAAAAGCAAATCAGCCAAAACCAAGAGGCAAAAAACGTTATACAACATATGCAGGAGCAGTTGCAAAAACGTCTTTAGGTTATAAAAAAACAATTAAAACAGTTAGCTGGACAAATGGAGCAATATATGGTACTATGGGACTATCAGGATAGAGGGTTTACCCAATATCGACTGGTGACAGAAGGCGAAAATTGTGATGACTGCACCGCCCGTCACGGCTCCGTCTTCCCCATTAGCGAAGCGGAATGCGGTGTGAATCTGGCGCCTTTTCACCCTAACTGTGATTGCAAGGCCGAAATTTTAGATGCACAAGGAAACAGTGTCATAATAATTAGTCCCAAACAAAAAGAGGAAGAAAACACGGCAAAAACCGAAAATGGTTTAGACTATTTAAAAACCTCACTCCGGCAAGTGCTGTTGGGAAACTATGCCGATGATACAAACCTGGGCGGTACATTAGGTCAAATCACCTTAGGCTTATTGGGATTAGATTTGCCGGCAGATATTCGTGACCTGCTATACGATGTAACCAATTGGCAGTCCTCTCCGGAACATATACTGCAAACACTTTTGGATGTTGCCGCGCTCCTGCCCGTTGTTGGTGGCATTAAATATGCAGACGAAACCGCAGATGCATTAAAGGCTGCGGCAAAACATGGGGATAATGCAACTCCAGCTATTAAGCAGCCTATCAAAACACGTGAGATAAAACCCATAAGACGATTAACTGCAAAAGAAGCAACTATCGCCGCTAAAAAACTTGGTTTTTCACCAATAAATCAACAATCTCATGGACAACCGATTTTTAAGAAAGGGCATAAATACATAACACCAGATTTAGATAGCCACAATGGCGGTGTATGGAAAATGGCTGATTCTGTTAAAGGATTAGCTAATAAAAAAACTCGTTTAGGAACCTACGATGCTAATTTAAAAAGGATTGGTAATTAAAATGAATCGTTATAGAATTACTAAATATAATCCAGAATTGCGAGATGAAAATGGGTATTATTTTAAAAACGAATGGACTTCAGTGTGTGAAATTGGAAAAGTTTTTTCAGATGGTATTTTTACTTTGGATGATTACCTGAAAACAGAATCTAAATACATTCAGACACTAAAGGCTATTTTAGAGGAAAATAAAATTCCAAAATTAATAATTAACAATTTAGAAAAATATGATGCAGATAAAGCATTCCCACCTCTTTCCTCGGCAGATAAAGATTTTTTTGATAAAGCAAAAAATAATCTTTGCATTGATTTATCTGAAATCGAACAAATTACTAAGCTTTCTTTGCGGGAATTATTATGGTGCCAGCTTCATTCTGAATCAAAAAATTTAGTAGTTGAATTTGGTTATGACTATTATATGTACATTAATTGTCATCAAATATCCTCCCATACCATACAGTCGTTTTTTACAGAAGGTATATTTATAGAATTGTTGCCATAAATCTTTTGGAGGGGGGGTGTCAAGCGGTGTCAAGGGGACGGTTCTGCTGACATACGTTAAATTGATGTGCCATGGTATGTGCCCCTATAACACCTGAAAAATAATAAACATAAGCACTATATCCCTCCCCCGAATAACGGGGGAGGGTTCATTTTTGAGCATAATTCTATGCGTTCTTATATTATTTTCTGTGCAAAAGGGATCCAGGGGCAAAGCCCCTGTGTCGTTTTAAGGGGTGCGGGGGAAGTCGAAATCCCCCGCGTTTTTGCTACTTTTTTCTAACAAAAGTAGGCCCGCCCGGCAGGGCTATAAAATCACTCTTTCCTTTAGGCAAACGATGCAAAAAAGAGGCTGATGTACCACATCAACCTCTTAAAAAAGCAAAATTCAGTTATTTATTCTCCCTTTTCCATATATCCGTTTTCCGTCAGCCAGTTCACTGTTTCCGTAAAGTTTTCATTATAATCAAACCAAATGTTTACATTTTTTCCTTCATCGTCCACGGCGAACAATAAAGAATGTCTAAACCCTTCTTCTTTTTCCATTGGTTCTTTCTCCACCATTATCTCACCGTCATACCCATAACTGTAGCCTGCCGCCTGACGAAGAATATTGTTATGTTTATTTATTTCTTCATAGGTTAATCTATCTAAATCCTGTTGCACACAATATAAAAGCTCATCTTTTTTTTCACCGTAAATTTCCTGGTTGGTATCACGAATCACATCTATATATTTAATCCGTTCCGGATGCTGACGAATGTTTTCATACATACTATCTTTTGCCGCCGGCGAACTAAAAAGCTCAAAGGGCGTTTGCGGATTCATATAATATACCCTTGTGATAGAACGACCGGATTTTGTTAAATAAGAAAAGTAAATTTGCCGTTTACCCTGGGCTGTTGCTTCTTTTTTCATCAACCTGCCTGCATCAATGGCCGACCTTTGCAAATTGCGAATTACTTCGATACTCTCTTTATCTGTAAAATCGGCATATTGGGTGTGGTCCCCATACAAATCATCCTCACCATACCAATCATATGTATAATGATAACCAATGTATGCTTTAGCAATCTGCTCTGTTTCCGGAATGCGAGTGCCATACCCAAACCAATTGCACTCAACGGCAGTGTATAAGAGCAATAACACAACGGCAAAAACAACATACCCTTTATAATAAGGAAAAATACGAAAGCTTTTTATAAGTAAAGCCTTTGCCACACAATAACCCAAAAGGGCAAACAGCAGCATGACAAGTACATTGGGTGCATCGTCATAATTACCAACCGCTCGCACAAAAGCAACTCCCAACAGCATCACACAAAAGCTAACGCCATAAAGAAACAAGGGGCGCATAAAGTTAAAGGCTGCCACATCCCCTGCCCGTTCCGTATCCCGTTTATGATATAAAAACAGTCCTAAACTGGAGAACAACAAGATGTATACTCCCGCGAGCACCGGAATCCACCAAATCGGTTCCCGATGTAAAAATTGCGGGTAATACATCGGTGTGATTTTTAACAAAAATTCTATCACCTGATCGATGCCGTTATTGGTAAACGCAAAGAGCCAATCTTCCAACAAATAAGAAAACAGACCCATAAGACCTAAAGGCAAAAAGCAGAACACAAAAGTGAACACAAATTGTGCAATAGAACTACCGGTGAGCACGCCCACAAAAAAAGTAAAACAAAATACAGCTGCACCGGTTAACAGTTGTCCGCCAATCCAGTCTAAAATAAACAGCGGTGATAACACCGGCCCATAACTGCCTGCAAGTCCCATCAAAAATAGTATCACAGCATTTAATAAAATAGGAATCGCCAGCAAAATAAAGCCGGAAAGCAACGAACTACAGTATAATTCCCTGCGTTTTGTAGGCAAAGCATGCATGAGCGTTGCACTGCGAACATTTTGCATATATCGAAACATGGCAATGCCTAAAAGAACTGCCGCACCAACTAAAAGAATAAACATGCCCGCATCATTGAGCAAGGTACTGGTGGCTGTATCGGGAAAACGGGCAACTCTATTTAACAAACTCTCCTTTTCCATACTCAAAATGCGAAAAGGTGACACCAAAAACAAAATCAAGGCATAAAAACCCGCAAGCCACCAATAGCGTTTTAACTGAAAATATAAAATACCTTTTTTAATTAAGGATGTTTTTGAAGTCATACCCCTTACCTCCTAACTCATAAATGAAAACTTCTTCTAACGTCAGCGGGATTAAATCAGCTAAAATAGGCTTATATGCTGCCACCTGTTGCAAAATCTCTTCCCTGCTGCCGCGAAGAATTAAAAGATGCACACGCCCTGTTTGGTTGTGGCTTAACACCGGGAATTTAGCCAAAAGCTCCTGAGGCATTTCACCGTTAAAAGCCACCTGTAATTTAAAAGTATCCGATTTCATATCCGAAAGGGCTTTTTGCAATAACACCTCGCCCTGATGTAAAATGCCCACATGGTCACAAACATCCTCCAGCTCACGCAAGTTATGGCTGGAGATGAGCACGGTTACCCCACGCTCTTCCACTTCCTGCAAAATCACGCTCCACACTTTTTTCCGCATCACCGGGTCAAGTCCATCCACCGGCTCATCTAAAATGACCACCTCGGGACAACAACTCATGCAAATCCAAAAAGCAACCTGCTTTTGCATTCCTTTAGAAAAATGGGCAATCCGCTTTTTTTCATCTAATTGAAATAACTGGCCTAAGCTCTCATACTTTTCCCAGGAAAAAGTGGGATATAAAGCACTGTAAAACTTGGCCATGTCCCGCGGTGTGTAGGTAGCCGGAAAATATAAATCATCGGGTATGTAGGCAATTCTTTCCTTTAATAAAGGATTATCATATACCGGCTCTCCATCAACCAAAATAGTGCCCCCATCTGTCCGATATACACCGCATAGGCATTTAATTAAAGTGGTTTTGCCAGAGCCATTCGGCCCCACAAGACCATAAACGGTCCCTTTTTCTATCAATAAATCTGCATCTTTTACTGCTGTAAAATCATCAAATTTTTTCGTTAATTTTTTTATTTCAATCATCTTTATTCTCCCCTTTCTTGTAAAACTTCCATTAATTTCTCTTTCGTTACACCCAAATATAAAAGCTCTGAGGCGCAAGATTTAAAATTCTGTATCAATTCTTCAATTCTTTCATTTTTCTCTGCTTTTCCTCTGGGCAAAACAAAATTGCCGCGACCTTTTACCGAATAAATAAAGCCTTCATTTTCAAGTTCTCTATAGGCACGCTGTATGGTATTAGGGTTGATTGATAACTGGCCTGCAATTTCCCGCACAGAGGGAATTTGTTCATCTTCTTTTAAAATTCCTTTCATCATCAGCTTTTTAAATTCATCTCTAACCTGTTCATACATTGCTTTTGGACTTCGGTAATCAATCTGAATCATTTTTTCACCACCTATCTGTACTGTGTGTATTAATACAGTTATAGTTTAACATTTTTTTCTCCCCCTGTCAAGATTTTTTTCAAAATCAAAGAGCCGCATAGAAAAAATGTGGTTTTTATGCCCTTAACATCCCTTCTTTTGTTCTAAAAAAATGAGAAAAAACGCAAATATTGTTATTTTTATTTATATTAACACAATATATTGTATGTTACAAATTAATTGCAAAAAAATTAAACTTTTTTTTCAAAAACACTTGCAAAACGCTTAAAAATATTGTAAAATTAAAGTGAAATGGTGGAAAGTGGTGTAAAATAGTTTAAAAGGGTGCAAAATTTATTCTGCAACCTCTATTTTTGTTTAAAAAACTATTTTTTTGTAAGGCGCCAGATTTTAAAAAGAAAGGGTGGTGAAAAGACATGTTCATCGGCGAGTTTCAACATACCTTGGATGCCAAGGGCAGAATATTCGTCCCTTCCAAATTTCGTGATGATTTGGGCGATACTTTTATTATCACCATTGGTTTGGATAATTGTCTTTTCGTTTTCCCTCAAGAAGAATTTGACCACCTGAAAGCAAAAATCGATGCATTGTCTATCACTAATAAAGATGCCCGCACTTTTTCCCGCTTCTTTTTTGGTCATGCCGGCGAGTGTGAAATGGATAAGCAGGGTCGTATTATGATTCCGCAAAATTTGCGCTCCTTTGCCAACCTCACAAAAGACGTAACCGTTGTTGGTGTTTCTAACAGGGTTGAACTTTGGGATACCGGTGCTTGGGAAGACGCACACAACTTTGATAAATTCAGTCCGGAAGAATTGGCTGAAAAACTGGGGCAACTAGGCATATGAGTCATGAAACAAACACTTTTCATCACATTCCCGTAATGCTCTATCCCTGCTTAGAAGCTTTGAATTTGCAACCCGGCGGCATTTATGCCGATGCCACTTTAGGTGGCGCCGGTCACAGTAGCGAAATTGCTAAGCGTTTATTTGGCGGCAGGCTGATTGGCTTCGACCGTGACCCGGAAGCCATTGCTGCATCTTTAAAACGGTTAGAACCTTTTCAAGAGTCTGTAACACTGGTTAATAGAAATTATAGAGAAGTTAAAGCCGTTCTTTCAGAACTGTCTATTCCTTATTTGAATGGTGCTTTAATGGATTTAGGTGTTTCTTCTCACCAGCTGGATGAAGCTGACCGCGGTTTTTCTTATATGCAGGATGCGCCCTTGGATATGCGCATGAACCCTGCCGATCCCCTTTCGGCAGCTGATGTGGTTAACACTTATTCAAAAGAAGAATTGGAACATATTATTTATACTTACGGCGAAGAGCGATGGGCAAAACGAATTGTTGATTTTATTATTGAAGCAAGAGTTTTAAAGCCCATTAAAACAACCGGCGAATTGGTGGATATTATTAAAAAAGCCGTCCCCAAAGACGCTCGGCGCGATGGTCCCCATCCTGCCAAACGAACCTTTCAGGCTATTCGCATTGAAGTTAACAATGAGCTTGCCGGTTTAACGGAAGCGCTTCACGACTTTATTGATGTGTTGGCCCCAGGTGGTCGTCTGGCCGTGATTACTTTCCATTCTTTAGAAGACCGGATTGTGAAAAACATTTTTCGTGAAAGAGAAAAAGGTTGTACCTGCCCACCGGAATATCCGGCTTGTGTATGTGGCAAAAAAAGCGCCGGCAAGGTCATCACACGCAAACCCATCCTGCCCTCTCCCGCTGAAATTGATGAAAACCCCAGAGCGCGAAGCGCTAAGCTTCGTGTGTTTGAAAGAATATAATTAAAGGAGTGTCCGTCCGTGAACAGCAGAAGCAATTTGGCTTACGACAATAGTTACCGTGCAACAACGCCCACTTATATCCCCAGCACGCAATCGAATGTCAGAATTAAAGTGTCAACCCAAATGGCTACTCAAAAGCGCACAAAAGCAAACGGCATGTTATCGCTTTTATTAATCGTCGGTTTTGCATTTATCGTTTTGTTGCGTGGCGTGATGATAACTGATAAAGCAACCAACGTTGATGCAAAGCGTGAGGAACTCAACGCCTTAATCACTTCTAATGAAAAGTTACAGTTTGAAATCGACCGTTCTTTAGACTTAAACAATGTGGAAACCATCGCCAGAAACGAATTAGGTATGCGCAGAGCAGAAAAATATCAGACCATTTATTTAAATTTAGAACAGACCGATTACGTTGAAAAGGTTGCCAAAAACGAATTTGCTCCTGCCAGTCGCTTTATGGAACTTACAAGCAGTTTAATGGCTTATCTCGACTAATTCTTTGTCTTCTTTCGGTCATATCTAGCCCTGGTTGTCACTATATATAGTAATATAGTCTTATAAAGGAGCGGCGGTCATCCGCCAACAACGCTTATGAATAACACGTTCCCAAAACGAAAAACAAGAATTAGAATATTATATGTTTTCATAGCCTTTGCCGCTATTTTAATTTTGCTTGGCGTAAGGCTTGTTTTTTTACAGATATTTCAAAGTAACGAATTGCAAAAAAAGGCTATTGAACAACAAACGAGAGATAGCTTGGTAGCCTCACATCGCGGTGCCATTTACGACAGAAACGGAAAAACGCTGGCACAAAGTTCTACAGCCCAAACGGTTACGGCCAATCCAAACGAAATCCAAAAAGCAAAGAAAGATATTGGCGAAACCGCCACAAAGCTGGCTTCTGTTTTGGATATGGACGCTGGCGAAATCCGCACTATGTTAGAGAAAAAAACCAACCACGTTACCATTAAACGGCGGGTGGAAGACGATATTGCAACAGCGGTTCGCGAACTGGAGTTAACCGGCGTTTATCTGCAAGAAGATGCAAAACGCTATTATCCTTACGGAAACTTTGCCTCTCATATTTTGGGTTTTGTTGGTGACGACAATCAGGGCTTAGGCGGCATTGAAGCTTTATACGAAAATCAATTAAAAGGTAACCCTGGTCGTGTCATTGCTTTGAAAAACGCTTTAGATACCGACATGCCCTTTAAGCAGGAAAAACACATCGACCCTGAAAATGGAACTAATATTGTGCTAACCATCGATGAAGTGATTCAACATTTTGCAGAAAAACATTTAGAGGCTGCCTATTACGAAGAAAAAGTACAGGCCGGTGCCTCTGCCATTGTGACTGATGTGCAAACCGGTGAAGTTTTGGCCATGGTGACAAAACCCGATTTTGATTTAAACGAGCCCTTTGCACTTTCTGAGGAAACAAACGCACAGCTCGGCACTATTACAGACGAAAAAGAGCGCAATACCGCCCGTTCCAACGCTTTGCAAAAATTATGGCGAAACAAAGCGGTTGTGGATTCTTACGAGCCCGGCTCTTGTTTTAAAATCATTACCGGTTGCATGGCTTTAGAAGAAGGTTTAATCACGCCGGAAACGCCTTTCTTTTGTTCCGGTTCTAAAAAGGTTGAAAACCGCACCATTAGTTGTTCTCATCACGAGGGTCACGGTGCGCAAACCTTTGCCGACGCTGTCAAAAACTCCTGCAACCCTGCATTTATTGATGTTGGCTTATTGGTAGGCAAAGAGAAATTTAAAGAATATTATAAAGCTTTTGGCTTTATGGATACCACAGGTTTTGACCTGCCCGGCGAGGCAAAAGGCGTATTTTATTCCGACCAGAACTACAACACCGTAGAATTAGCAACCGCCTCTTTCGGTCAGGGACCTATTGTAACACCATTGCAGTTAATGACGGCAGTTGGTGCTGTAGCCAACGGTGGCAAACTGATGAAACCCTATTTGGTTAAAGAGTTGTTAGACGACGAGGGCAACGTGGTGAAAAAGACCGAGCCCACTGTTGTGCGGCAGGTGATTTCACAAAAAACTTCTGAACAAATGTGCGCCATGCTGGAAAACACCGTTTCAAACGGCACCGGCCAAAACGCCTACATTAAAGGCTATCGCGTTGCTGGCAAAACCGGTACTTCTGAAAAAATTCCTCGCGGTAATGGAAAATACATTTCATCTTTTATCGCTTTCGCACCTGCCAACGACCCGAAAATAGCCTGTTTAGTGGTGTTGGATGAACCCTCAAACGGTCAATATTATGGGGGTGCTATTGCAGCGCCCGTTGTTGCTAAAATTTTAGAGGACACGTTGCATTATTTAGGCATTGAGCCTCAATATACCGAAGAAGAAAAACAAAATCTGGAGTTTTATGTGCCGGATGTTAAAGGTCTATCTGTGGATAATGCAATTAAAAACCTTAAAAACGAAGGCTTTAATTACAGAATCGTTGGAAGCGGCAAAACCGTTAAAAATCAAACACCAAAAACCGGTTCTTTACTGCCCTCAGGCTCTGTGGTTATTGTATATACAGAAGATAATGTTTCTCAAAAGGTTATCGTTCCAGATGTTACTGGCCTATCCATTAGCGAGTCGCAGGTGCGCCTAAACGAAAACAGGCTGAATATGGCTGTATCTGGTGCCGGTGCCACCGGACATTCTTCAAACTTAACAGTTGCCAATAGCCAGATTCCAGTTGCCGGCACTGAGGTGGATGAAGGCTCCGTGGTTGAAGTTGAATTTAGATATTTAGATGTCGATTAGCATAAAACTTTGCTTTGTTCGCAGCAAAGAACAAAACATCCTTTCACTTTGCGAACAGAAAGGCGATGGGAAACCATGAAACTTCGTAGCATACTGGAGGGTATTACACTACTCCAACCAATAAAGCAAGATATTGACATAACCGGTATCGCCTATGATTCCCGTTGCGTAAAACCGGGGAATCTGTTTATTTGCATTAAAGGATATCAAACCGATGGCCATCTTTTTATTGATAGCGCCATCAAAAACGGTGCTGCTGCCATTTTAATGCAGGATGAAACTAAAGGACTTCCTGTTCCTTGTTTTAAAACAGAGGACACCCGCAAAGCCATGGCATTAGCTGCCGAAAACTTTTACGGTCATCCTGAGCAAAAAATGAAAATTGTTGCCGTAACCGGTACCAATGGCAAAACCACAGTGACAACCTTAATTAAAAGTGTTTTGGAATACAGCGGAAAAAAAGTGGGCTTAATTGGCACCAATGCCAATATGATTGGCAGTACTGTTTTGCCCGCCGATCGCACTACGCCGGAATCTTTAGACTTAATTGCTTTGTTTGCCCGCATGGCAGAGGAAGGCGTAGATCATGTGGTCATGGAGGTTTCTTCGCATTCTCTGTTTTTGCATCGTGTGTTCGGCATTCATTTTACAACGGCTACCTTCACTAATTTAACCCAGGACCACTTGGATTTTCACAAAACCATGGAAAATTATTATTTAGCCAAACGTATGCTGTTTGATATGTGTGAAACAGCCATCATTAATATAGATGATGCTTATGGTGAGCGCTTAACAAAGGAAATTCATTGTCCTATGGCGACCTATGCTATTGATCAGGCTGCCACTTTTCGTGCTGAAGACCATCGCATTTCTCCCCGTGGCGTCATTTTTGATTTAAATACAGAAAAGGAGCTGTTGTCCGTTCGTTTGGGTATTCCCGGCAAATTTTCTGTTTATAATTGTTTAGCCGCTTTTGCAACCTGCGCCTCTTTAGGCATTGAGCCAAAAACCATTGCCGATGCTTTATTGGTGGCAAAAGGCGTCCCCGGCCGTGCCGAAACAATTTACACCGGCACGGATTATACCGTTTTAATTGATTATGCCCACACACCGGATGGTTTGGAAAACATTATTAAAACGGTGAAAGGATTTGCACAGGGCCGTGTAGTAACCCTCTTTGGTTGCGGCGGCGACCGTGACCCGGTTAAACGCTCGATTATGGGCAAGATTGCAGGCACCCTTTCAGATTTTTGTATTATTACCTCTGATAATCCCAGAACCGAAAACCCCATCAGTATTATCCGTCAAATTGAGGAAGGCATGAAACGCACCGCCTGCGCATATACTGTCATAGAAAACCGCCGCGAAGCCATTTTCTATGCAATGGAAGAAGCATTGCCGGGAGATTGTATTATTTTAGCCGGCAAAGGCCACGAAACGTATCAGATTATTGGTACGGAAAAGCGACACTTTGATGAACGGGAAGTTATCCGCGATGTTTTAGCAACTAAAACTGAAAATTAAAACGAAATCCTTGAAGGGATGAACAAAAATGAACACCTTAACAATTAAAGATATTGTTGCCGCTACTGGCGGCACTCTTCTCTGCGGTGACTTACATAATTCTGTCACCGCTATTTGCACTGATACAAGAAAAATCACACCCGGTGCATTATTCGTCCCTATAGTTGGGGAAACTTTCGATGCACACGATTTTATTAACCTCGCTTTAGAAAGCGGTTGTGTTGCCTCTTTAACAGCAAAACACGAAATCGTAGAGGGCAAAACGTTAATTGCTGTTAACGACACTAGAAAAGCCCTGGGGGCCTTAGCTGCTTTTTACAGAAAACAGTTTAACATTCCCTTTATTGCCGTTACCGGCAGTGTCGGCAAAACCACCGTTAAAGAATTAACTGCAACAGTTTTATCCACACATTTAAATGTTTTAAAAACCAGTGGCAATTTTAATAATGACATTGGCCTGCCCCTAACCCTTTTTCGTCTTGAAAACAACCACGAGACCGCCATTACAGAAATGGGCATGAGCGGTTTTGGCGAAATTGATTACTTGGCAGCCATGGTTAAACCAGACATAGGCATTGTGACCAACATCGGTCTTTCTCATATTGAAAAACTGGGTTCACAGGAAAATATTTATAAGGCAAAAGCCGAGCTTTTTCCTCACATTAAGCTAGAGGGAACAGTGATTATAAATGGCGATGACCCGATTCTTGCGGCTCATTTGCAGGACATTAATCGTAAAACCATCACAGTTGGTTTGAACACAAATTGTGACCTTTATGCAAAAGATATTAAAACCACAACAGAGAGCCTTTCCTTTACCGCCATGTATGGCCACCAGGCTGTGCCTGTTACATTGCCCCTGCCCGGTGAGCATAATGCGATGAATGCACTGCTTGCCTGCGCTACAGGTCTTGCATTGGGCATTCCTTTAGAAGAAGCTGCACAGGCGCTCAAGTCCTATGTTGCTACAGATAAACGGATGCAAATAATACATCACAATCAATTAACCATCATCAATGATTGTTATAATGCAGCGCCTGCTTCTGTAGAAGCCGCTTTAAAGGTGCTCTGCGCACGCCCAGGACGCAAAATCGCTGTTTTGGGCGACATTAAAGAATTGGGCGAACACACAGAATCTGCCCACCGCACCATTGGCCGGCAGGCAATGATCTTGGGGGCTGATGCTCTCTTTGCTTTTGGCAAAAATGCAGCTTTTGCTGCCCAAAGTGCCAAAGAAGCCGGCATGAATTTGGTTTTTTCGTTTACGGATATGGACGAATTAAATCAAACGTTAGGCGCTTTTGTTAAGGCAAATGATTCTATTTTGATTAAAGGCTCACGGGCTATGCAACTTGAGCGTGTAACGGACTATTTAACAAAAGAATAAACACAAAAATTAAGTCATAACAAAGGAGAGATTCCCTATGAACAGCATATTAATTTCTGCCGCTTTATCCATCATTTTGTGCTTATTAATCACACCGTTCCTCATTCCTATGTTACGACGTTTAAAATTTGGCCAAAGCATTCGCGATGAGGGGCCAAGCTGGCATCAAATTAAAAGCGGTACTCCCACCATGGGCGGCATTGGATTTATTCTTTCTTCTTTAATCGCATCTATTGTCGTTATGCTGTTTCAGTTTAAAATTCGTTACGATTTGATGATTCCCGTTTTAACCGCTCTTGCTTATGGCATCATCGGTTTTATTGATGATTTTATTAAAGTTTTAAAAAAGAGAAACTTAGGCTTATCTGCCAAGCAAAAATTTTTAGCACAGTTGCTGGTTGCTATCCTGAGCACGCTTACCATGAATTATATGGGACATATAAGCGGCGAATTAATTATCCCCTTTATGTCCCATACCATAGATATTGGTTTGTTTATTATTCCGTTAACCATTCTTGTGCAACTTTCTGTGGTAAATAGTGTAAACCTAACAGATGGGTTAGACGGCTTAGCCTCCAGCGTAACATTGATTGTCAGCCTGTTTTTCCTTTTATGTGCTTTTTTAACCGATTCCATCATCGGCATTTTTATTAGCGCTGTCGCCGGCGGTTGCCTTGGCTTTTTGTTCTTTAATGCTCATCCTGCAAAAGTCTTTATGGGTGACACCGGTTCTCTTTTCTTAGGAGGTGCCATCGCTGTAAGTGCCACCATGCTTAAAATGCCACTTATTTTAATTATTGTGGGTGGCGTTTATTTAATGGAAACCTTATCGGTTATTATGCAGGTAACCAGCTTTAAATTAACCGGCAAGCGCATTTTTAAAATGAGTCCGATTCATCACCATTTTGAAATGTGCGGTTTAAATGAAGCCAAAATTGTTTTGTTGTTCAGCACTGCAACATTATTTTTATGCATCATCGGTTTTTTATGTGTTAAACCTTTACTTTTGGCTTAGGAGGGGGATTTTCTGTGATAACACAATCTGCCAGAAAACCAGCATCCAAAAAACAGCTTTCTAAATCCAAATTAACCAAAACCGGCTTTGATTTTGGTTTTCTTTTTATGGTTGTTTTATTGCTGGCATTAGGACTTTTAATGGTTTTTTCCGCCAGTTATCCCTATGCCTATTATTATTTTGAAGACGGCTTATATTTTATCAAAAGACAAAGCATTTGGGCAATATTAGGCATTGGCGCCATGTTTGTGACTGCCAATTTTGACTATCGCCGTTATAAAAAGTTGGCGTTTCCTTTGTTGGTCATTAGTGCTGTTTTACTTTTGGCCGTTCTCATTATCGGGCAGGATATTAATGGCGCTAAACGTTGGTTGGGCGTTGGCGGTTTAAGCTTTCAGCCCTCTGAAATTGCTAAAATTGCATTAATTATTTATTTCGCTGCCAGCTTGGCACAAACACGTGATAACATTAAAAAATTTAATTATTTAATCCGCTATCTTGCCATTATGTTGGTTTTTATGGGCTTATTGTTGCTTGAGCCCCACCTTTCCATTTGTATTATTATTGGTTTAACATTGGTCATTATGTTGCTTGTTTCTGGTGCAAAAATTTTGCATTTTGCTCTTCTTTCTGTTCCCGTTGCTGGTGCCGGCATTTTGGCCATTGCTTTAGAGCCTTACCGTTTAGCTAGATGGACAACATTTTTAGACCCCTTTTCTGATGCTTTAGGTGCCGGTTGGCAGATTATTCAGTCCCTCTATGCCATTGGTTCCGGCGGTTTGTTTGGCGTTGGTTTTGGTAATTCAAGACAAAAGTTTTTATATGTATCCGAGCCACAGAACGACTTTATTTTTTCTATTATTTGTGAGGAATTAGGGTTGATTGGTGCTATTGCCATATTAATTCTTTTCGGTATTCTTTTGTGGCGAGGAATGAAAGTTGCCATCAGCGCACCGGATACCTTTGGTTGTCTTTTGGTAACCGGCATTATCGCTTTGGTAGGGGTTCAGGTTATTTTAAACATTGCCGTTGTAACCTCTTCCATTCCCACCACCGGTATTCCACTTCCCTTCTTCTCCGCTGGCGGCTCATCCCTTTTCTTCCTTTTAGCCGCTATGGGCATTATTTTAAACGTTTCTAAATATAAAAAACAAACACTTTAATTATAAAGGATTTGAAAATATGAAAATTATTATTTCCGGCGGTGGTACAGCAGGCCACATTAACCCCGCATTGGCTATTGCTTCTCAGTTTGTTTTGGAACACAAAGCAGAAGTTTTATTTATCGGAACAGAAAAAGGCCTAGAAAGTCAGCTTGTTCCCAAGGCGGGCTGGCCAATCCAATATATTAAAGTTTCCGGCTTAATCCGCAAATTAACACTAAAAAATATAATGGTTTTACAACAGTTTTTTACTGCCATAAAGCATGCTAAAAAAATTATTAAAGAGTTTCAGCCTGATGTAGTCATCGGCACCGGCGGTTATGTTTGTGCCCCGGTTTTGTTTGCTGCGCACAGCCTAAAAATCCCCACCGTTATTCACGAACAAAATGTTATTCCGGGCGTAACAGTTAAATTGGCAGCACCCCAGGCTGATTGTATTTGCATCAGTTTTAACGATACGAAAAAATATTTAAAAGAAAAACTGGCTGCCAAATGCATTTTAACGGGAAATCCCATCCGCCGTGAGATGCTAGAGATTGATTATCATGCTGCCAGAAAACAGTTAAATTTAGATGAGCGTCCCTTTGTGGTGGCCTTCGGCGGCAGTTTGGGCGCTGCCCGTTTAAACGAAGCTGTAACTGACCTTTTAAACAACGAAGATACCAGCCGTTTTCAGTTTTTGTTAGGAACAGGACAACGGTATTATGAAGATATAAAAGCAAAAATTAAAAATATAAATAAGGCCATTCGTATTGAGCCCTATATTCACCAGATGGATGTTGTGATGGCCGCTGCCGATGTGGTCATTGGCCGTGCCGGTGCTCTCACCGTCAGTGAGCTTTGTGCTTTGGGCAAACCTTCTATTTTAATCCCCTCGCCCAACGTTGCTCACGACCATCAGACGCACAACGCCAAAAGTCTGGTAAATGCCGGCTGTGCTTTAATGATTTGCGATCGTGAGTTAACCGGGAAAACGCTTTATCGTTCCATTTGTGAAATTATTGAAAATCCCCAACAAACCGCCATGATGGCCGCCAAAGCCAAAAAAGCAGGTATCACCGATGGCGCAAAGCGTATTTGCGATGCTGCACTGGCACTTTTAAAACACAGCTAAACACTTTTGTAGCAATTGAAAATCGCCTGCATATTATGATATTGTAATCGTTTTTCGGTACTGACAGAGGCGCAAACCAAGGTTTGTACTTCGTCACAATATCAGGAGGTGTAATGATATGAGCAGGCTGATAATTCAAGGTGGCAAGCCCATTCATGGTACCCTTGCCATGCACGGCGCAAAAAATGCTGTTCTGCCCATACTGGCCGCATCAATTTTATGTGATGACGGCGTGAATGTTATTCACAACTGTCCCAACCTTAAGGACGTTACCATTACCATTGAAATTTTACAATATTTAGGCGCACGCATCACCCGGGCCGGCAACACGCTGACCATTGATGCCCGAGGAAAATTGGACGGACATATTCCTGAATATCTAATGCGTCAATTGCGCTCCTCCATTATTTTTATGGGTGCTATCACTGCCCGAAACCACAAAGCCAGAATTTCTATGCCCGGAGGCTGTGAACTGGGTCCAAGACCAATTGATTTACATATTAAAGCCCTAGAGGACCTAGGCTGTGTAATTAAAGAAAAAAAAGGTTATTTATATGTAAGCGGCCGTAAATTAAAAAGCACCTCTTTAACCCTTGCTTTCCCCAGTGTTGGTGCAACAGAAAATGTTATGCTCGCCTCTTGTCTGACAGAGGGCGTAACCATTGTGGAAAATGTTGCACAAGAGCCGGAGATTGTAGATTTGGCTTGTTTTTTAAATGCTATGGGTGCTCACATTCGCGGGGCCGGCACTAACCGTTTGGAAATCGAAGGTGTGAAACGCCTTCACGCTGCCGATTACACCATTATGCCCGACCGCATTGCCGCCATAACCTATCTTTGTTTTGCAACAGCAACCGGTGGACAGATTGAATTAACACACACTGTTCCCGAGCATTTAGAAACCGCCCTCTCCCTGTTGGCAGAGTGTGGCTGTCGTGTAGAAACCGAGGGGAGCACCATTCGTTTAACAGCGCCCAAAAAGCTTTGCCCTCCCTCTGAAATTGTTACCGCTCCCTACCCTGGTTTTCCCACCGATGCACAGTCTTTATTTTTAGCTTTGCTGACCCTGGCCCAAGGCACAAGCACCATTCGCGAAACTATTTTTGAAAGTCGCTTTCGTTCTGTCGCAGAGCTCGCCAAAATGGGTGCTTCCATTTCTTTGTGTCAAAATCAAGCCATTATAACCGGCGCAGCCACCCTCACAGGCACTCATGTTAGCGCCACTGATTTGCGTGGCGGGGCAGCTTTAGTCATTGCCGGTTTGGCTGCAAATGGCACAACGATTATTGATAATGTTTGTTATATTGACCGTGGCTATGAGCACTTGGTCGAAAACTTAACCCGTTTGGGTGCTGATATTAAACGCATATAGAAAGGTCTGTTACTAATGACAAAAACCATCTCTCCCAAACAGAGAAGAAAATTAAAACGTGCAATCCGCAGAAGGCGTGTACTGCTTTGTTTGCTTTTGGCTGCTATTGTCATCAGCTTTTGCCTGTTCACGCCTTTTTTTAACATAAAAACAATTGAAATTATCGGCAACGAAAATATTGCAGCAGAAGAAATTACGGCGATAGCCGGCATTCCGGAGGGTATGAACATTTTTAAAGTTCGCAAACGCCCTGTAAAAAAAGCTGTTTTACGAATTCCCGAAATTGAAACGGTTAAAATTCGCAGAAAATTGCCTTCTAAAATTCAATTGGAGGTAACAGAAACCAGTGCTGTTATGCAAATTCCCTACATGACCGGCTATGTAACCACCAACGAACTTGGACGGGTTATGGCCATAAAAGACACGCAAGAAGAATTAAATTTACTATTAATTACAGGTTTGGAAATAAAAAATGCTGAAATTTGCAA
>JAZODT010000049.1:0-18041 GCA_045597205.1 Clostridia bacterium | reverse complement strand
TTTTTATTTTTAGCAATTTAAGGTATATTATTCACAACGCCATTTTTCTTTGCTTAAGGCATATCATTTTTTGTTATAGCGTTTATGGAATAGCTTTCCGTAATTGGCTCAAAAACGCTTTGTATTGCGTTTGATTTTGTTTGTCGAGTAATTCTGTTAATTTTATTCTGCCATTCTCAAATCGGGTAATTTCGTTTGATTGCAGTTGCAATTTCACGGAATTTATGTTATACTAAAATAAAGTTAAGTGCGTCGTTTTTTGGCAGTTGGGCATCAAATTTGATGAGATATTTATATAGCATCAATAAAGCATCAAAAGGCATAAGGTTCAAAAGAGCAAGTAGCACAAACGGCGGAGCGGTGGGAACAATTTGGATGGTCTTTTTAATCTGACACGACCTCCAAAACCGTTCTTGAGGGTTCGAGTCCTTCTACCCCTGCCACCTTTTTTCAACTCCCGATTTTCAAAACTTCCCTAATTCTGTATAATACAAACTTTTCCAACAAGCCGGCAGGTATTATATGATTATCACAAATGCTTTTCCCATATCTTTTTCTTGATACACACATATAATAATAAATTTTTCCTCTTTTTTCTGTTTTGTTTCTTGTCCCAGTATAAATATTATGACAATTTCCACACACCAACAGACCGCTTAAAGGCAATTTGCCAATAGCAGACCTATCAACATTTTTTGCACCCATTTTTTTGACTTTTTTATCAAGCATTTCTTCTGCTTTTAAAAAATGTTTCTTTTGAAATAATCGCTTGATGTGTATTGGGAATAATCAACCACTCTGCTTTTGGTTTGAACTTTACTCCTTTTCCTTCTGTTTCTCTTTTATTATAATATGTGTCGCCAGTGTATGACCCATTTTTCAACATATCCCCAACAGTACTTTTGCTCCATAATTTTCTTCTATCAGTAAATATTTCATGACTGTTGTGATAATTACAAATCGCCTTAAACCCCATACCTAAAATAACGGTATCTCTCATCTTTTTGGGCTATTTACATTTACCTTGCTGTAAAAAGCGCTTGTATGGGTATGAATGTATTCTGTCTTATATCCTGCTTCGATTTTTCTCTTTAAAGGTGCCATAATTATTCCTCCGAAATATTAGAATCCCCGTTTTCTAAATTTGGCACTTTACTTCTATATCTACTCAGTCTTGCTTTTTTTAATGATGCATTTAATTCTGCACCGAGAATTAATATGAGCGATGTCATATAGAGCCACACCATAAGAATGATTACAGTTCCCAAAGTTCCATAAATAACCGAATAGTTAGCAAAATTTTCAACATAGAATGAAAAACCAATGCTGACAACCAGCCACGCAAACAGTGCAGCTGTTATACCGGGTAGCAGCGACTTAAATGGCTCTTTTTCATCCATCGACATTGCATATAGAAAGCCAAGAGCAACAAACATCAGGATGCCTGCCGGAACAAACCTGACATACTGCCAGATGCTTAGTAAATAGCCTGATATTTTAGGCGCATTCTTTGGAAAAAACGCAAATAAGAATATCAATATATTTCTGCCCATCGTTGAGAGAAATAATGTTGCAGCAAGTACAAGCAAAAAAACGACCGTATAAATCAATTGACGTATGGCATATGAAACAGGTTTTTTAGGTTTATCAAGGCAATATGCCTTGCGCACGTCAAGCATCATTCCATTTACGGCTCTCATCGGAAACCATACGGAGAATACAAGAGCAAACCATAACAATGTTCTGCTTGATGTATTCGACACATAAAAAAGATAATTTTCAACAAGGGAAACTACTGCCTTTGGCATTACAGGTGCTAAAGTCTCCGTTACAGCATTTATATTCAAATCAAGTAAGCCTAAAAGGTTGCTCGCAAAAATAAGCAGCGGAAACAATGCAAACAGAAGATAATAGGCAAGTGCTGCCGCACTTTTGCCCACATTATGCTCAAAAAGATTTGCAAAAAACAGGCGAAGCGTCTGTCTAAATAGCGATTTTTCACGCATACCTGTATCACCATTTGGAGTAATTGTTGACAAGATAATCGCCTCCCGATAGAAAATTTATTACAATGTTTTAATAAAATCAAATAGGGCATCAAAACTTCCGTTAGGATACAAAGAAATATCTGTATTTTGCTTATTATAAGACAATCTGTGAGCAAAAAAAGATTTCATACCGAGGTTTGATAAAATCATATCTTCACCCACATCATTTCCTATCATAAGGCATTCTTCGGGGCAAACTCCCATTTTTTTAAGAAGATTTTGCTAGTAACAAAGATTGGGTTTGTAGTAATTTGAATTTTCGTATGTAGAAAAAAATTCAAAGTCAGATGGCTCTAGTCCTGCCCAACGGATACGGCTCACCGTTGCTGTCTTCGGGAAAAGCGGATTCGTTGCAAGCGCTATCCGAAATCCTTTTTCTTTTACCGTTTTAACAAGGTCTTTAGCCTTCGGCTCATATCCGCAAATATCTTTTATCTTTTGAAAATCCTTTTGATAAAATTCATCAAACATATGGTAATCATCTTTTACAGATTCACCAAAAGTTTTTGCAAGTTCATCCCAAAAAACACTTTCATTTATTTTTTCACCGCTATTATTGACCATTGCTTCCGTACCTTTAAAAACAGCACTTGCAAATATCTCCGGGCCATATCCTAAAGGATCTGCCGTTTTGGTAAGCCCGCTTACATAAGCCTTTAGAGGCAAAATTATCCGGGTTGTTATACATATCAAAATGAATCGCCATAGTAGCCGGCAGTTTATGCCATAAAGCCATCCCCACCGGTATCGGTAACAAGCATACCAGCGCTTTAATAAAAAAAAGACTTCCACTTCATAAATTTCATAAGGTTTTCCCTCCTAATCCATAGATCCAGGCTATAACCTCTTCAAAAACAGAGGCATTTAATTCATAATAAATAAAGTTTTTATATTTCTCTTCTGCAATTAAATCTGCATTTTTTAGCTTTGCCAAATGGTATGAAACCGTTGCTCCCGTTAAATTAAATCTTTCTGCAATCTCGCCGGCAGATTTTTTACCGCTTCTTAGCATTTGCAAAATGTCACGCCTCACAGGATCTGCAATGGCCTTTAAGGTTTCGCTCATGCCCATGATTATCACCTCTGGATGAGTATTTAGAAATATCTCTAAATAGATTATACCATCCTCTCACCAAAAAGTCAACAGTTATTTAGATTTTTTTCTAAATAACTGTTGACTTTTGCTCTTTCTTGACTTTCCTTTGGGTTCTATGATATAGTAATCATAGGCTCTCATAAGCCAAAATTTTAACTTTCAGGGAGGATTATTATGAACAGAGTACAACTTAAAGAATTGGCTAGGCAGCAAATTAAAGGCAAAATTGGTACCTTATTTGTAATATCACTGATTATGGTGGTTATTACCAGTATCGGTTCTCTCCTGTTGTCATTAGTTCCGTTTGTGGGAGGTATTGCATCTTCAATCTTAATAGCAGCTCCTTTATCCTTAGGTTTGATTATGGTTTACCTTAAAATAGCTGCCAATCAGGATGTACAGATTAAAGATCTATTTAATGGTTATTATGATTTATGGAGTGCCTTTAAAGTGCAATTTTTTGTAGGATTGTTTACGGGTCTTTGGTCCTTGCTTTTTGTGATTCCGGGTATTATAAAAGGAATTTCTTATTCAATGTCTATATATATTTTGGCAGAGAATAAAGGGATGGACGCTCTGGAAGCAATTAACAGGTCAAAAACAATGATGAACGGACACAAAATGGATTATTTTGTTTTAACGTTGTCATTTATTGGTTGGGGCTTGTTGGTTAGCATTACATTTGGCATTGCAGGAATTTGGGTATTCCCCTATATTTCAACTACACTTGCTAACTTTTATAACAAAGTGAAAGATGCTGACCGGATTGCTACCGTAGAAACTGTTGTAGATTAATAAGTAATAAAAAAGGCACTACCGCATAACGGTAGTGCCTTTTAGTCTTTACAATTATTCAGCTTTAGCAGAAGATGTTGCGCTGGGTGTCGCAGATGGAGCGGCAGAAGCCGATGCACCGGGGGACACCATGGTGTCGTCAGTAGAAGCGGAAACTGTCGCCTGAGCAGTTGCTGTGGCGCTAGGCATTACAGAAGCCTCGGGGATGACCGAATCTTTATTCATATTACAGCCAACCAAAGTTCCGGAAGCAACCATTAATGTAAGCACGCTAAGCAATAACTTGCTTTTCATTAACTTTCCTCCTCATTAAATGATGAACCATATTTATTAACAGACGAAAATCGTCTATTAAGCGTTTAATCTTGCCTCCAGCTTAGAAAGTTCTTCTTTGATGCTGGCAGGCAGTTTGTCGCCAAATTTAGCAAAGAATTCTTTTTGGCTTTCAACTTCTTCCTTCCAAACAGCCTTGTCAACACTTAAGAGCTGTTCTAAGGTTTCAGCATCCAGATCAAGACCTTCAATGTTAATGTCTTTTGCTTCAGGCAGATAACCAATAGCGGTTTCTTTTGCATTCGCCTTGCCTTCGCAACGGTCTAAAATCCAGTTTAACACGCGAAGATTGTCACCAAAGCCAGGCCACATAAACTTGCCGTTTTCATCCAGACGGAACCAGTTAACATGGAAAATCTTCGGTGCGTTAGGAATCTTTTTACCCATTTCCAGCCAATGTTCAAAATAATCTGCCATGTTATATCCGCAGAAGGGAATCATAGCCATGGGGTCACGACGGACTACGCCGACAGCGCCGGCAGCAGCGGCAGTGGTCTCAGAAGCCATGGTTGCACCAACAAATACACCATGCTGCCAATCAAACGCTTCATAAACAAGCGGAGCCGCATTTGCACGACGGCCACCAAATACAATAGCAGAAATCGGCACGCCACCAGCAGCTTCAAATTCGCTGGAGATGCAGGGGCACTGTGCAGCGGGTGCTGTGAAACGAGAGTTGGGATGAGCGCCCTTAACGCCACTTTCAGGTGTCCAGGGATTGCCCTTCCAGTCAATACCTTCCTTCGGGGGTTCGCCGTCCAAGCCTTCCCACCAAACTGTATTGTCTTCAGTATTTAACAAAACATTCGTAAAAATAGTATTTTTCATTGTTGTTGCCAAAGCATTGGGGTTAGTTTTGGTAGAAGTACCGGGTGCAACACCAAAAAAACCGGCTTCGGGGTTAACGGCCCATAATCTGCCATCTTCACCAATACGCAGCCAAGCAATATCGTCACCAACGGTCCAAACCTTATAGCCCTTTAAGGCTTCCGGCGGAATCAACATAGCCAGGTTCGTTTTACCGCAAGCACTGGGGAATGCAGCACTGATATACTTAACCTCGCCCTGGGGATTTTCTAAACCTAAAATCAGCATATGTTCAGCCATCCAGCCTTCTTTGTGGCCCATGTGGCTGGCAATTCTGAGCGCAAAGCACTTTTTGCCAAGCAGTACGTTTCCACCGTAACCGGAGTTAACCGTCCAAATGGTGTTATCTTCGGGGAAATGTACAATATATCTGTTTTCAGCATCAATATCTTTTTTAGCATGCAGGCAACGTACAAAATCATCGCTATCACCTAACTCTGCCATAACCTGTGCACCGGTACGAGTCATAATCATCATGTTCAAAACAACGTAACGGGAGTCGGTCAGCTCAATACCAATTTTAGAGAAAGGAGAACCGTAAGGACCCATCAGATAAGGAATAACATACATGGTTCTGCCCTTCATGCTACCACGAAATAAGCCTTCCAATTTAGCATACATGGTTTTAGGATCTTCCCAGTTATTTGTCGGGCCGGCATCCTCTTTTTTAGAAGTACAGATAAAGGTTCTATCTTCAACACGAGCAACGTCATTTTCAGCCGTTCTGTGCAGATAGCAACCGGGTAATTTTTCCTGATTCAGCTTAATCAGTTCACCGGCTTCACAAGCCTCATCATACAATTTTTGTCTTTGCTCTTCACTACCATCAATCCAAATGACCTCATCAGGCGTAGTCAACTGAATCATTTCATCAAGCCATGAAAGCACTGCTTTGTTTGTCGTCATTTTTTATAACTCCTTTCAGTATATCTTTTATCTTTTGATGGCCGTAACCATAAGGTTTTCCGTCCATTTTCCATAATAAACAATCCATAAAAAACGATTTTTTTTCCATTTGACAAATACAAAAATGGGCGGACAATCAATTTTCCCCCATATTAACTATTATACTCTATTGTTATGAAAAAACAAAGAGTTTTAATACAAATTCTCTCCGTTTTTTTAAACAAAATTCCGACATATTTCGTCAGAAATTTGTGCAAATTGTACTATATTTAGCGATTCTCCACGCACATTTTCTTCTATAGTTAACTTCTTAAGAATCTCTTTGATTGTTTCTTTATCAATACCCAGTTCCCCTGCCCCCGAGACACTGTTAATAAAAGTCTTACGTCGTTGCGCAAAGGCCGCTTTAATCAAACGAAAGAACACCTTTTCGTCCATCACACAAACCGGCGGTTCGTCCCGCAGGGTTAATGCAATGACCGAAGACCACACTTTTGGCACCGGTTCAAAACATTCCGGCGCCACATCCCGAATTTTTGTAACCGTTGCCCTATATTGCACCGAAAGTGTAATGGCGCCAAAATCCTTACTGCCGGCATCAGCCGCCAGCCTGTCTGCCACCTCACGTTGAATCATCACCACAATGGATGATAACCCCGGCGCCTCCTCTAGTAATTTCATAATAATGGGTGTTGTAATATAATAAGGCAAATTAGCAATGACCTTGACTTTTTTTGCGCCAAATGCCTCTTGTAAAAGCGAAGACAAATTTACCTTTAGTATATCCTGATTTACAATTGTTACGTTGGAGAATTCTGCCACATTTTTTTCTAAAATCGGCAAAATAGCGGTGTCAATCTCCACCGCCACAACTTTCCCGGCACGTTTGGCAAGTTCACGAGTTAAAACACCCATGCCGGGACCGATTTCCAAAACGCAAGATTCTGCATCCACTTCTGCCGCCTCGACAATATCCAAAAGAACAGTTTCATCCGTTAAAAAGTTTTGTCCCAATCCTTTTTTGGGTCGCAGGCCCTCACCGGCCAGTTGGCGCCGTACCGATTGTTTTGAAAAATTTTTCTCTTTCATTATTCCGCACCTTTAGAAGCTGCTTTTTGTTTCTTAAGCTTTGCGGCTTCCTCTTCCGGATAACCAAAATAATTTAAAATCAGTTCCTTGGTTTTTGTGGTATCATACACATAGTATGAGCCACCGCCAATCGTCTGGGATGCACCGGGTAGCATATGAGTTGTTAAAGACTCTTCATTCATTTTTCTCAGCATACCCAAATATTTTGTAGCATCGGCGCCGGAAAAATTAGTTGTTATATGCTCATTAATTTCCCGCAATAGCGCCGGTGCTTTCATAATATATTTAGGTTTTAATTTTTGTTTAAACAGTTCCCGCAAAAAGTCCTGCTGCAATGCTATTCTGCCCAAATCGCCGGTAGGATAGGTGGCGCGGTAACGCACCAAGCCTTCTGCATCTTCGCCATTTAAAACCTGCAGCCCTTTATTGATATGAATATGCAAATCCTGGTAGGGGTCATCATAGTGCATGTTAATCGGCACATCATATTCAACGCCGCCTAAAATGTCAATCACTTCGCGAAAACCGGATACATTGACTTCACAGTAATAATGAATGGGCATCCCCGTAATCTGCTTAACCAGTTTAATAATTGTCTCCTCAGGGTTTTTATATCCCATGGCATGATTAATTTTATCATAGCGGCCAGCAGAATACTGCACCCGTGTATCTCTGGGAATTGATAAAACATTAACGGTATTTTCTTTTGGATTCAGCGAAACAACCATAATAACATCTGCACGGGTTTTCCCTTTATCTAAACCCATCAAAAGAATATTTGCCTGACTTTTAGAGGTCTTGTCCAAATATTGGGCAACACTGTCGGCCAAATCGGTCCCAAACATAAATCGGGCCGTCATTAATCCGCCGCTAATGACTGCCACCACCAGAATCGTAATAATCATTGATGTAAAAAATTTTTTTATATTCATAGCAAGAATCCTTTCCGGTCAAACAAAGGGCTACTTTCATTAATTGTACAATATATTTTTGAATGAAATATTAACATTTTTTTAATTCTGTATAAATTCAAAAAAATCATTAATATTTTATCATTTTTTTAAATATTTGTCAATTCATTTAAAAAAATACCCTGCACAAAAAAGAGACCGCAGCTTTTTTTGCTGCAGCCTCTTTTTTATGCCCGAACCAGATATAACAACATGTTTAAATTTTCCTGATAAATTTTGTCTATTTGAGAAAGGGGTAAGGGATTTTCGCCCAAACCTGCCTCCACCGTAAAGGCAGGAATGTGAAAGGCATTAATAACCCAATCCTTATAACCGGAATAGCTTGCCATTCCTTCGGTTTTATCCAATTCATAACCCGAAATTTCTGCCATGGCTGTCGCCATCTCATGCCCTCTCTTTGTACTTTGGGATTCAAAATCAAAATAAATCACTTCCCCCTGGGTGTGATAGGCCACCGCTATGTGGGGACGAAAATGGCGGGTAAAGTCTGCCACCGCTTTGCTTTCCGGTTCGCTTTCGGGGTGTGGGCCACTAAAACGGGTGGGGCCGGGCCCGAAAATCCCCAACTTATGCTGATAAAAAACGCCTTTTTCAAAGGCTGCATCATAATTATGATTTAAATCCACACCATTTAAATTGGCTTGCCAATGGGTAAAATCGCTATCATGACCATTCCATGCTTTTAGTCTGGTTTTTGTTATAGGGGGCAGTTCTTCCCACAAACCGTGAACAGACAGTTCCACCCCGTCAGGATTCACCATAGGACAAAAAACAATCGAAATTTCTGAAAACAAGTCCGGAAAGTAAATATTGCCAATACTGGTTCTATTTGTATATTGATAAGAAAATTCTTCTAACAGATACATAAGCAAAAGAGACGTAATCCACTCCATCCCGTGATGAGAGCCATTTAAAAAAATACGTTTTTCGCCTGTTCCCCAACGGATAGCCAAAAGGTCACGTCCATCTACAGAACGGCCTAAACTAAAAGGTTGTAAAAAGGAATATTCTCTGCAAAGATTGTCTGCATCTTCTTTCATTTTATCATAAGTGTATGCTTCCTCTGCCTGCACAATACGCAAAAAAACACCACCTTAAAGACTTTATTCTATATCATTATATAAAGAAAACAAACGATTTAGAAGTTGTTTACCATAAACATGTATATTTTTCCTGTTTTGTTTTATAATAACCATAGAAATCAGACAAAAAGGAGAATAATATGAAGCAGAATTCTAAAAATAATTCAAAAACCAAAAAAAATAAAACAAAAAAAACTGTTAAGGCGTCATACATAGGCGTCAGTTTGGTTCTAGGGGTTTTTTGCCTGTCTTTTTTACTGGTCACACGCTTTGCTAATCACGCATTGCCCTCAGAAAAACTTTATACTTTGCCTACGCCCCCGCCCCTTGCCACAAAAAGGTCGGACATCCCCGTCGTTGCAAACCCTCCGCAGAGCGTTTTGCTCGCCGCTTCCCCTGCCCCTTCTGCCGTTGCCAATAACCAAAGTCCTGCCATTGCTGTGGCCGCCAAGCCAGATACATTAGAACTAATTTTGCCCATAGACGGCCAGATCGTTAACCCTTTTTCCAGCGAAGCACTTGTTTATTCCAAAACCCTCAGCGACTGGCGCATCCACAACGGAATTGATATCCAAACCGAAAACGGCACTGAGGTTAAAGCCGCAGCAGACGGCACAATTCTAAAAGCCTATGAGGACTCTTTGATGGGTTTTACAATTATTATAAAACACAACGAAACCTATCAAACCATTTATCAAAATCTAGCCTCCTGCGAGATGGTGACTGAAGGCCAAACCGTAACCCAGGGGCAAAGTATTGCGGCCGTTGGCAACAGTGCCGCTGCCGAGTTGTTAGAAGAAAGCCATTTGCATTTTGCTGTGCTGGCGGGAAAAGCTTATTTAAATCCCGAAGATTTTCTCCATAAATAAGCCAAAAGAGCCCAACAAAAAGGCCGTCGCTATAAAAGCGACGGCCTTTTTGCATGCGGTTCTACCGCTCTAAACGAACCTTCTCATCCTCAGCCAACTGTGCCTGCAATTCATTTAAACTTTGGAATGCCCGCTGGTCACGAATTTTAAACAAAAATTCAATTTCAAGGCTTTCATCATATACATCGCCCTCAAAACCGATAATATATGTTTCTATTCTAACAGCCCCATCACCAACGGTCGGGCTGTCCCCTACGTTCGTAATGGATTTATAGCCTACGCCATCAATATAGGTATTCGTGCCATATACACCAAATTTCGGGATAAGTTGATTCTCTGCCGGAATCATGTTTGCCGTAGGATAACCTAATGTTCTACCCAGCATTTTATCTTTCACTACTCGATTGGTAATCGCAAAGGGACGGCCTAACAGTTCAGTGGCTTTTTCCACGTCACCATTATCAATTAAAGCACGGATTTTTGTACTGGAACACAAAAAGTCGCCAAAATATAAAGGCTTGATCATATGCACCAGAAAACCGTATTTTTGACCGAATTCTCTGAGCATCTTCACATCGCCTTCAGAATTCTTGCCATAATGGTTATGCAGCCCCACCACAGCAACCTTCATATTAAATTTTTCCACCAAAATATCCCGCACAAATGCCTCGGGAGAAAGGTCACGCACTGCTTCAAAGTTTTCAAAAAACAAGGTATCTACGTTGCAGCTAGCAAGCAACTTTTGCTTGTAATCATTATCAGCAATCAGCTTTAAGGTATTCTCGCCCTTCATAACATTAATGGGGTGCTTATCAAAGGTATAAACGATAGAATGTAAACCGTTATCCTGTGCTACGTTTGCAAGCATTGACATAAGTTTCATATGGCCCATATGAAGTCCGTCAAAGTTACCCAGAGCAATTGCCGTACCATTCCGAGCTTCTATTTTGCTGTAATCATACCAAACCGTGTTCATTTGAATTACCTCCCTTAGTTTTTATTATATTGTTAACTCCGTCCGGAACATCCGTCGGAGAGTTAAACCTCATAAAATGTTTTGTCAATGGCTAAAACCAGCCCTTCTTCACTTTCAATCACTTTAGAAAGGCACAAAAGTTTTTTTTCATCATATAAACAAAATAATTCTCCAATTTTTGCTTCACAAATCCCTAATTGTTGCGGTCGCATTCTGAGACCGTTTTTAATTCTAGATACAGCATGAGCCGGCACGATTACAGCCCGATATGCCGATAAAACTGTCTCCGGTGGTAACAGGATTCCTGCAATATTCCCTATCTTTGCTGCTTCTTCCACCTGCTCCGGCGTTACTGCATCATCCAGCAAAAAGGGACCGCTTTGTGTTCTCACAAGTGCCGCCATAGTGGCACAGGTTCCTAACCTTTTGCCTAAATCATAGCACAAAGAACGGATATAGGTGCCTTTAGAGCACCGCACCTCCATTTGAAAGCTGTTTTCAGTAAAGTTAAAGCAACGAATATGCTCAATGGTTACTTTGCGGGGCTTTCTTTCAATCTCCATACCCTGCCGTGCCAGTTCATATAGTTTTTTTCCGTTCATTTTCACTGCCGAATACATGGGCGGCAGCTGGGATATTTCACCCAAAAAACCGGTTGTGGCTTTTTCTATTTCTAAAGGTGTAGGGCGAACATCGCTTTGGTTTATCACCGTTCCTGCCAAATCATATGTATCTGTTTCAATACCCCATTGCACAGTGGCAATATATGTTTTTCTTTTTTCTGTTAATAAATCTGATAAGACTGTCGCTTTGCCTACTAAAATAGGCAAAACCCCGCTAGCCTCCGGGTCCAGTGTGCCTGCATGGCCTACACGTTTTATGCCAAGCGTCCGTCTGACAAAAGAAACCATATCATGAGAGGTTTTGCCCGTTGGCTTATAAAGATTAATCATTCCGAGCAAAACATCACTTCCCGGCAATCATATTTTCAACACATGCGCATAAACATAAATACTGATACAGGTAGGACAACCCTTTTATATCACATTTTCGTTATGTTTATCTATAGTATATCATAAAATCTTCATAAAAAAAAGTATTATTTGCATTTGTTTTAAAATTTATTTATAATCAAACAGAGAATCTCCTTTTTTTTATGAAAATCCGCCAAAAAACAATATTTTTAATAAAATTATGATAATTTCTATAGACTTTTCCTTATTTAAATGGTATAATTAATTAGGTTATGGATAAGGGATTGTTAATTATTTAACACTTTCTTTCAATAACTTTAAAAAATATATAGTAAGCAATATTTTTTGTTGCACAAATAATAACAAGGGGGTAATTTTTGTTGAACGCACAACAGACGGTAGCCTTTAACGGCACCAAAGAGCAAGAAGCAAAATTGATGGAAGTCATCAACCGCTACAAAAACACAGACGGCGCGTTGATTCCTGTGTTGCACGAAGCGCAGGGCATCTATGGCTATCTGCCCGTTGAGGTGCAGGCCATCATCTCAAAAAACTTAAACATATCCATGGCTGAAATTTACGGTGTTGTAACTTTCTACACCCAGTTCACCACAGAGCCCAAAGGCAAGTACCACATTGGCGTTTGTCTCGGTACTGCTTGCTATGTTAAGGGTTCTGGTGACATTTTAAACAAAATCAGAGAAAAGCTAGGAATGCCCGAGGGTAGCAATAGCACACCGGACGGCAAATTTTCCATCGAGGCAACTCGTTGCATCGGTGCTTGCGGTTTGGCGCCGGTACTCACTGTTAACGATGAGGTTTACGGTAAATTAACCGTTGACGACGTTGACAAGATTTTAGCAAAATACAACGACTGAGTGTGAACTATGCTTGAAATATCTCTCCACATTTTAGATGTGATTAACAATTCCGTCAAAGCCGGTGCCAGTCTAATCGGTTTAACTGTTTGCGAAGACAAAAAGGATAATCTATTGTCCGTCACCATCTCAGATGATGGTTGCGGCATGGATGCTGACTTTTTAAAAACCGTAACAGATCCTTTCCGAACCACCCGCACCACACGCAAAGTGGGCATGGGGCTTTCTTTGTTTAAAGCTGCAGCAGAAGCAACTGATGGTACCTTCTCCATCGCCTCGGAAAAAGGAAAGGGCACCACGGTCTGTGCAACGTTTACGTATAACCACATTGACCGTCAGCCTTTGGGAGATATGGCAGAAACCATTATTACAGTCCTCTCCGGCAATCCTGAAATAGATTTCCTTTACCGTCACACTGTTGACGGGCGGGAATTTTTACTGGACACCCGAGAAATAAGACAAATTTTAGGCGACGTGGAACTGTCTGGTCCTGAGATTATTTTGTGGCTCACAGATTATATCAAAGAAGGACTTGCAGAAATCACACAGCCCGCTTAACCGAAACAAATGACAAACGCAATATCGGCCCATGATATCAGCGTATTCGGTTAAAAACATAATTCTATGGGCAGAAAGGCTATGAAAAATATGAAAAGTTTAGCTGAACTCGAAGCCATAAAAAACAAAATGAAAAATCAAGTAGGCATGCGTAAAGATGATGACGCAAATGCAACCCGCATCGTTGTCGGCATGGCTACCTGCGGTATTGCTGCCGGTGCTCGTCCTGTTCTTTCCGCTTTGGTTGAAGAAGTTGCCAAGCGTAATTTATCTCACGTTACCGTTGCACAGACAGGCTGCATCGGCATGTGTAAATTAGAACCCATCGTTGAGGTTATCGCGCCGGGTAAGGAAAAAGTAACCTATGTTAAGATGGATGCTGAAAAAGCATTGAAGGTTATCAGCGAACACATCGTTAACGGTCGTGTTGTCACTGAATATACCATCGGCGCTACAGAAGAATAATAAGGAGGATAACGGAACATGGATTTTGCAAGATCAACCGTTTTGGTCTGCGGCGGTACCGGTTGTACCTCTTCCGGCAGCCAAAAGGTTATTAAAGAGTTTGAGACACAGCTTGCAGCAAAAGGTCTCGAAAAAGAAGTTAAAGTTATTCAAACGGGTTGCTTCGGTCTGTGTGCTTTAGGCCCCGTTGTCATCGTTTACCCTGAAGGTGCTTTCTACAGTATGGTGCAACCTAAAGATGTTGAAGAAATTGTTTCTGAACATCTGTTAAAGGGACGTATTGTAACGCGCCTTTTATATGATGAAACCATTCAGGAGGATTCTGTTAAATCCTTAAACGATACAAATTTCTACAAAAAGCAGATGCGTATCGCTCTGCGTAACTGCGGTGTTATCGACCCTGAAAACATTGATGAATACATTGCGTTAGATGGTTACAAAGCATTAGGTAAAGCCTTAACCGAAATGACACCGGAACAGGTTATCGATGTGATTAAAGATTCCGGTCTGCGTGGTCGTGGTGGTGGTGGCTTCCCCACCGGTATCAAATGGATGCTGGCTGCTAAGTCCCCCAACGTAATCGGCAAATTTGTTTGCTGTAATGCTGACGAAGGTGACCCGGGCGCATTCATGGATAGAAGCGTTTTGGAGGGTGACCCTCATGCTGTTATCGAAGCAATGGCTATTGCTGCTTATGCAATTAACGCTGAGCAGGGTTATATTTACATTCGTGCAGAATACCCCATTGCTGTTAAACGTTTACAGATCGCTATCGACCAGGCTCGTGAATACGGACTGTTAGGTAAAAACATCTTCGGCACAGACTTCTCTTTTGACTTGGATATCCGTTTGGGTGCCGGTGCATTCGTTTGTGGTGAAGAAACTGCGCTCATGACCTCTATTGAAGGTATGCGTGGCGAACCTAGACCTCGTCCGCCGTTCCCGGCTGTTAAAGGTTTGTGGGAAAAACCCACCCTCTTAAATAACGTTGAAACCTATGCTAACATTCCGCAGATTATCTTAAATGGTGCAGAATGGTTCCAGGGCATCGGTACTGAGAAGAGCAAGGGTACTAAGGTATTCGCTCTGGGCGGAAAAATCAACAACACCGGCCTTGTGGAAGTTCCCATGGGTACCACTCTTCGCGAAATCGTTGAAGAAATCGGTGGCGGTATTCCAAACGGCAAAAAATTCAAAGCAGCACAAACCGGTGGTCCTTCCGGCGGTTGTATCCCTGCATCACTCTTGGATGTTGCCATTGACTACGACTCACTGATTCAGATTGGTTCTATGATGGGTTCCGGTGGTTTAATCGTTATGGACGAGGACAACTGCATGGTTGACATTGCTAAGTTCTTCTTAGAGTTCACCGTTGACGAGTCCTGCGGTAAATGTACCCCCTGCCGTATCGGTACCAAACGCATGCTGGAAATCTTAGAAAAAATTACCCAGGGTAAAGGTACTTTAGAAGACCTTGACAGACTGGAAGCTTTGGCTTATAACATCAAAGAATCTGCTCTGTGCGGTCTGGGTCAAACAGCTCCCAACCCTGTTCTTTCTACTCTGCGTTATTTCAGAGATGAATATGAAGCTCACGTTGTTGACAAGAAATGTCCTGCAGGCGTATGTAAAGCCCTGGTTAGCTACACCATCGTGGCTGATAAGTGTAAGGGCTGCAGCCTGTGTGCAAGACAGTGCCCTGTTAATGCAATTTCCGGTGAAATTAAGAGCCCCTTCACCATTGACCAGGATAAATGTATTAAGTGCGGCGCTTGTATTGAAAAATGTAAATTCAATGCAATTATTGTTCAATAACGAAAGGAGGAAGTTTTTAAAATGGAAATGGTTAATATTACAATTAATGGCCAAAGCCTTTCTGTACCTCAGGATTACACCATTCTGCAGGCTGCACGTCAGGCCGGTATTGATATTCCCACACTTTGTTATTTAAAAGACATTAATGAAATCGGCGCATGCAGAATGTGTCTTGTTGAAGTTAAAGGTGCAAGAACTTTAGTAACCGCTTGCGTATATCCCGTAAACGAGGGCATGGAGGTTTATACCAACACTGCCCGCGTTAGAAAAGCAAGAAAGGCAGTTTTAGAGCTGATGCTCTCCAACCACAACAGAAACTGCTTGACCTGCGTTAGAAACCGTAACTGCGAACTGCAGAAATTAGCTGAAGAACTGAATGTGACAGAAATCCCCTACGAAGGCGAATATACACCTTCTACCATTGATGATTTCTCTCCCTCTATCGTTCGTGATAACAGCAAATGTATTCTCTGCCGTCGCTGTGTAGCTGTTTGTAAGAAAATTCAGACAGTTGGCGTTATCGATGCCACCGAAAGAGGCTTCAAAACCAAAATCGGCAGCTCTTTCGATAAATCCTTAAACGAAACCGATTGTGCTATGTGCGGTCAGTGTATTGCTATTTGTCCTGTTGGTGCACTCCACGAAAAAGACGGCTTAGAACCCGTTTGGAATGCACTGGCTGATGAAACCAAGCACGTTGTTGTGCAAACTGCTCCTGCTGTTCGTGCAGCTTTAGGTGAAGAATTTGGTCTGCCTATCGGCACACCGGTTACCGGCAAAATGGCTGCTGCCTTAAAGATGCTGGGCTTTGATAAGGTATTTGATACTGACTTTGCTGCAGATCTTACCATTATGGAAGAAGGCACCGAGTTGTTAAACCGCATTAAAGAAGGCGGCAAGCTGCCCTTAATCACTTCTTGCAGCCCTGGTTGGGTTAAGTTCTGCGAACATAACTTCCCCGATTTTCTGGACAATCTGTCCACCGCTAAATCTCCTCACGAGATGTATGGTGCCGTGCTGAAATCCTACTATGCTGAAAAAGCAGGCATTGACCCGAAAGACATTTATGTTGTTTCTGTTATGCCCTGTACTGCTAAGAAGTTTGAAGCACAGCGTGAAGAACTGTCCGGCACAGGTTATCCTGATGTTGATGCAGTTATCACCACCCGCGAGCTGGCTAAAATGATTAAAGAAGCCGGCATTGAATTTAATAAGTTAGAAGATGCAGTGTTTGATTCTCCCTTTGGTGATGAAGCTACCGGCGCCGGCGTTATCTTCGGTGCTACCGGCGGTGTTATGGAAGCTGCTCTGCGTACCGTATCTGAAGTTCTCACCGGCAAAACATTTGACGAAGTTGAATATGAAGCCGTTAGAGGTACTGAGGGTATTAAAGAAGCAACCGTTACCATTGGTGATTTAGATGTTAAGGTTGCTGTTGCACACGGCTTAGGCAATGCAAGAAAACTGTTAGAATCCATCCGTGATGGCAAAGCAAACTATCACTTCATCGAAATTATGGCTTGTCCCGGCGGTTGTGTAACCGGTGGCGGTCAGCCCATCCAGCCCGCAAAGCTGCAGGCAGAAATTGACTTAAAGGCTGAACGTGCTAAAGCTCTCTATGCTGAAGACAGAGCTCTCTCTTTAAGAAAATCTCACGATAATCCCTATATCAAGAAGATTTATGAAGAATATCTGGGTGAGCCCTGCGGTCACAAATCTCACAAACTGCTGCACACTCATTATCACGAAAGACCCAAATATTGATTAGTAGCAATTAAACAGTAAAATATTACAATCCCCGGTGCGAGTTTAACTCCCTTAGGCACTGGGGATTTTTTTATCCTTAAACCGTGTTGGTCTTCCCCTTTAGAGGAAGGCTTATAAAAAACAAAGGCCCCCTTGTGTAAAGGGATCTGTCGAACGCTGTGAGACTGAGGGATTGTTTTATTATATTTCTTTATTTGCTTTTATCCTATTTTAACAATTACAATCCCTCCGAGTTTGCTACGCAAACCCACCTCCCTTTAGGCAAGGGAGGCAAAGTATGGTTTTGCTAGGGGGCACGATAAATATCCACCCGCATAGCGGGTGGTTTTTCATTTTCGGGCATAGCCCTACCCACTACTGGCTGCGCACAAGTGCACTTTTTATTGGCCTGCCAGCCATGCAACTATTACTTGCTACCCATAAATGGGTTGTTTTTTGCAGGCCTCTCGCTTTTCGAGAGGCTCCGTTGCAGACGGTGGTGAGGTGTAGATTGCGAATGCAATCGTTAAACATCGCAATTTATTACTTCACCACCTCATCCGAGTTTTGCTA
>JAZODT010000048.1:0-6418 GCA_045597205.1 Clostridia bacterium | reverse complement strand
ATCAGGCGGATATCGGCCATGCCGTCGCAGGGAATGCCCACAGCATACACCTTTTCACGATCAAAACGGTGCTCTGTTAACAGCTGGTTAAAGCTATAGGTATCGCAAGGCTTCAAAAATACTAAAATTTTTCCCTCGCATTTACCGGTTTGCGCAATTAAATATTTTGAAAAGTTTGCACCGCAAAAATCATTCCAAACAAACTTTTCTTTTACATCCTCAGCGTTTTTAAATACTGCAGGTGTAATATCATAATCAAACTCACCTTTTTCCCAGCCAATCACGCAGGAAACGGTGCCGCTATCAAGCAGAGAAACTGCTTTGTCAATTAACTGTTTTTGTGTTATCGTTTGCATCGCAGATCCTCCAATCGTTTATTTTCACCTAATGCCGCAACAGTTTCAACAAAATCGTTCATAGTTGCCGCAAATTTAGCACCCTCAGCTGCAGATACCCACTCTACTCTGGTACGTTCTCTTTCAATACCTAAAAAGTCCAGCATGGAGAATAAGAGTGCCATACGGCGACGGGTGAAATAGTTACCGGACGTATAGTGACAGTCACCAGGATGGCAACCGCAGATGATAACACCATCAGCGCCTCTCTGAAACGCACGCAGAATGAACATAGGGTTCACGCGGCAGGAACAGGGAACGCGGATAATTTTAACATCCGCCGGATAGTTTAATCTGTTATTACCGGCGAGGTCAGCACCGGCATAAGAACACCAGTTACAGCAAAATGCTACGATTAAAGGTTTATATTCTTTCATTTGCATATCGCATCTACCTCCGCCATAATTTGACTGCTGGAAAAACCTCTCAAGTCCATCGCACCGGAGGGACAAGCTACCGTACAAGCACCACAACCCTGACAAACCGCAGGATTAACAGATGCTACACGTCTTACCTTTGTGGTTCTGTCCGGCATACGGAATTCTTTATCCTCATAGGTGATAGCACCATAAGGACAAACCCGTTCACAGCTTGAGCAACCATTACACATCATTTCATCAGAATGTGCGATACAGGGGTTACCGGTGAGTTTATCTTTAACCAAAAGGCTAATTACCTTTGCAGCCGCTGCACTGGCCTGAGAAACCGTTTCAGGAATATCCTTAGGTCCCTGACAAGTACCGGACAGGAATACACCCGCTGTGGGACTTTCCACAGGACGCAGCTTGGGATGTGCTTCTGTAAAGAAGTCGTTAGTGTCCATGCTGGCAGTGAGCATTGTTGCCAAAGGACGAGCCGATTTATCGGGTTCAATCGCTGCTGCTAACACAACCAAATCAGCATCAATATGAAGCTGTTTGTTGTCAAGCAAATCAGATGCCTGCACTTTCAGTTTATCGCCCTCAGGTGTTACCTTACCCACCATACCTTTAATATAGTGCACGCCATATTCTTCAACGGCACGGCGATAGAACTCATCAAAACTCTTACCGGGGGTACGCACATCAATATAAAATACATACACATCCGTATCGGGATATTTATCTCTTGTGAGCATAGCATGCTTTGCCGTGTACATACAGCAGATTTTAGAGCAATATTCCTTACCCTTCTCGCTACAAGCATCACAACGGGAGCCAACGCACTGCACAAACACGATGGTGTGCGGATGCTTACCGTCAGATGGACGAAGAAGCTTACCGGCAGTAGGACCGGCAGCATTAGTCAAACGCTCAAATTCTAAGGATGTAATCACATCTTTAGACTGGTTATAAGCAAATTCATCAAACTTATCCATGCTGATGGGATTAAAGCCTGTTGCTGCCACAATAGCACCGTATTTTTCCTGAATAAATTCATCCTGCTGGGTATAGTCGATAGCACCGGCAGTACAAACGCGAGCACACAAACCGCACTTACCGTTTTTCAGCATATTACAGTGATTGGGGTCAATGGTTGCTACCTTGGGAACAGCCTGTGCGAAAGGAATATAAACAGCCGGGCGGTTATCCATACCCAAATTAAATTCGTTGGGCACTTTTTTCATGGGGCACTTCTCTACGCAAGCACCGCAACCGGTACAAATATCTTCTTTAACGTAACGGGCACGTTTTTTAATGGTCACATCAAAATTACCCACGAAACCTTTAACATCCGTTACTTCACTGTAAGAGAAGATACGAATGTTTTCATTTTGTGCCACATCCACCATTTTGGGTGTTAAGATACAAGCTGCACAGTCAAGTGTGGGGAATGTTTTATCTAGCTGCGCCATTTTACCGCCAATGGTGGGCTTGGTTTCCACAATATCAACAGGAAAACCTGCTTCGGCAATGTCCAAAGCTGTTTGGATGCCGGCAATACCGCCACCTATAACCAATGCACGTTTGGTTACGGGGGATTCACCCGGTGTCAGCGGTGCATTTAAATTCACCTTGGCAATGGCCGCTTTGCCTAAAATAATGGCTTTTTCGGTACCGATTTCCATTTCTTTATGCACCCATGAACACTGTTCACGAATGTTTGCAATTTCAACCATATAGGGGTTTAAGCCTGCTGCCGCCGCCGTTTTGCGGAAGGTAGCTTCATGCATACGAGGTGAGCAGGAACAAATTACAATACCGGTTAAATTGTGCTCTTTTACCGCATCAATAATCATATTCTGACCGGCCTGAGAGCACATATATTGATAGTTGGTGGAAAAGACCACACCGGGTTCGTTTTGCAGAGCATCTGAAACTGCCTGCACATCGACCGTACCGGCAATGTTACTGCCACACCAACATACAAATACGCCAATTCTTTGCACTTGTCTTTTCCTCCTTACTTACTGTATTTTCTAAATGCGCTGACAATGAGCTGCTGAGGCATATCCTCATCCCAGGCAGCACTTACATCTTCCGGCTTCATCCGGTTGGCACCCTGCTGACGGATAACAGACAAACGAACTGCCTCCACCAGTTTTGCAGGTTCAACACCACGGGGACAACGTTCAATACAAGCAAAACATGACAGACATCTGTAGAGGGATTTTGAATTCATTAATGGTTCAACATCTCCGCTTTCTACCATGCTCACAAATTGGTGAGGATGATATTCCATTTCATCATAAGCAGGACAAGTGCCGGAGCATTTACCGCAACGCATACATTTTTTCGGGTTTACACCACTACGTTTGAGGATATCTTCCTGAATGAAATTCTTATGCATTTGTATCCTCCTTTACGCCTAATGCTTCTGCAAGCAGTTCTGTAAAATAAACTACAGGCAGGTCTGCACCGTTTTTCATTAAATTATAACGGCACAAGGGGCAAGCCGTAATCATCATTTCAGCACCGGCTGCTTTTGCATTAGAAAGCACGGCGTTACTCTTATTCTTAGCAAGCGCAGGGCTTTCCAGCATGACATAACCGCCACAGCATTCGTTACGATTAGCATACACAACAGGTTCAGCGCCAATTGCACGAATAAAATCTTCCAAAATTGTGGGATTTTCAGGGTCATCCATCTGCAGAACACCGCTGGGTCTGAGTAACAGACAACCATAGTAAGCACCGATTTTTTTACCGGTTAAGGGATTAACCACCTTTTCGCGGATTGCATCAAAGCCAACCACATCACGAAGCATTTCTAAATAATGATATACGTTGGTTTCTCCCTGATAAGCCGTTTCTTCTGCCATATATCTATTCACTTTATCGGCAAATTCCTTGTCTGTCTGCATAGCATAATTAGTCTGTTTCACCACATTATGACAAGCGGAACATACGGTGATTAAATCTTGTTCCTTCGTCCCTGCCGCTTTTAAAATACGCACAGAGGAAAGCTTTGTAGCAACTTCATCGGCAGAGGTGGTGAATACACCGCCACAGCATTGCCAATCTTCAATTTCTTCCAGCGTAATACCCAAAACTTCAGCCGATTTACGCGCATAATCATCCAAATCCTTGGCCTTGTTTTTTAAGGTACAGCCGGGGAAATAACTGTATTTCATTTTAATTACCTCCGTTTATACCATTTCTTCCGGATGGAAAACTTCATCAAATTTTTTTGCGGTTAAAAACCCTAATTCCACGCAGGCCTCTTTTAGAGAAATATTGTCTTTAAAAGCCTTTTTAGCTGTTTTTGCTGCATTTTCATAGCCGATATAGGGGTTTAATGCAGTTACCAGCATTAAAGAGTTGTGCAGATTGTGATGCATTTTTTCTTTATTTGCTTTAATGCCCACAGCACAGTTTTTATTAAAAGATAAAATTGCTTCAGCCAATAATCTTGCAGACTGCAGGAAGTTATAAACACAAACCGGCATAAATACATTCAACTCAAAATTACCCTGAGATGCAGCCAAACCAACAGCCACATCATTACCCATAACCTGAACTGCCACCATAGTCACAGCCTCGCACTGAGTGGGATTCACTTTACCGGGCATAATAGAGGAGCCAGGTTCGTTTTCAGGAATGAAAATTTCACCCAAGCCATCACGAGGACCAGAAGCCAACCAACGAACATCGTTCGCAATCTTCATCATGTCACAAGCTAATGCTTTAATGGCACCATGGGCAAACACAAGCTCATCTTTTGAAGTTAAAGCGTGGAATTTATTAGCAGCTGTTACAAAAGGTTTACCGGTGATGCCGGCCACTTCTGCAGCAACCTTCTCTGAGAAAGACGCTGGTGCGTTGAGTCCGGTTCCAACAGCTGTACCGCCTAACGCTAATTCATAAAGGGGTTCAACAGAACGGCGAATCAACTCAACATCTTTTTCAAGACTTGAACGCCAGCCGCTGATTTCCTGACTAAAGGTGATGGGTGTTGCATCCTGCAGGTGAGTTCTGCCGCTTTTTACAATGCCTTCATTTTCTTTTTCCAAACGCTTAAAGGTTTCAATTAAAGTTTCTGCTGCGGGAATCAACTTATCTTCTAAAATCAGCACAGCTGCAATATGCATAGCTGTGGGGAATGTATCGTTAGATGACTGGCTCATATTCACATCATCGTTAGGATGTAGCAGAGTTTTGCCTAAAATCTGATTACCGCGATTAGCGATAACTTCGTTGGTATTCATATTTGACTGAGTACCAGAACCGGTCTGCCACACCACCAACGGAAAATGTTCCATCAGTTCACCGGACATTACCTCGTCACAAGCGACAGAAATTGCCTTAAGCTTTTCATCTGTCATTTTTTCAGGACGAAGCACATGATTGGTTAGCGCCGCTGCTTTTTTTAAAATGCCAAAAGCGTGCACAATTTCAGACGGCATGGTTTCAATACCAACACCTATTTCAAAATTTTCATGACTTCTCTGGGTTTGTGCTGCCCAAAGACGGTCAGCCGGAACTTTTACTTCACCCATGGAGTCATGTTCAATACGAAATTCCATTTAACATCATCCCTTCAATTAATTATATTGTAATGCTGTTAATAACACTCTTTAAACTGTCCGCACTATTATGCAGCGCAATAATCTCTTCATCTGTAAAAGAAAGAGCAACCTTGCTGTGTGCACCTTTTCTGCCAACAACATTTAACAGACTCAAGCAAACATCGTCAATACCATATTCGCCATGAAGCATAGTAGATACCGTTAAGGTCGTATCAATACCGCTTAAAAGGCATTTGCATAAATGGCAAACAGAAATCGAAACAGCATAGAATGTTGCACCTTTTCTTTTAATCACACGACCACCGGATTTTCGAACATAGTCTTCAATTTCAGTCGTACTAAATTCAGGGAGAGTACTTCCTATTTGAATCGAATTGCCAAATTCTGCTACAGGGATGTTAGAGACATTAGCAATTGACCAGGGAACAAAAGAAGAGTCACCATGCTCACCTAAAACATAAGCATGCACATTTTGCTGGCTGATGGAATAATACTCGGCAATTTTGGCACGCAAACGGGCCGTGTCTAAAATCGTACCGGAACCAATAATATGTTCTTCCGGCAGACCCGAATATTTATGAAAAGCATAAGTAAGTACATCAACAGGATTACTTACAATAATATACATAGCATCCGGTGCGTATCTAACAATATCAGATGTAATTGTTTTTAAAACATCAACATTAACCTGCGCCAAATCCAATCTGGATTGACCGGCTTTTCTTGCTATACCGGAAGTAATAATAACAATATCGGAATTTGCAGCATCACAATAAGAACCTGCATATACGATGGAGGGTGTACAGAAAGGGATACCCTGACGAATATCCAACGCTTCACCCATGGCTTTTTCTCTGTTAATGTCAATCATAACTATTTCAGAAGCAATCCCCATAATAGTTAAACTGTAGGCAATTGTTGAGCCAACACTTCCGCTACCAATAATTGTTATCTTGTTCATAAAACCCTCACTTTTCATTATTTTTTTATCGAAATACACTTCATTGTTAATTATATCACAATCTCCTGTTCTTTTCAAGCCTTTTCTATGTTTTCATCAACAAAATATTCAAAA
>JAZODT010000047.1:0-2134 GCA_045597205.1 Clostridia bacterium | reverse complement strand
GTGATTAGAAGAAAATTTTGAAAAAATGTAAAATAATACTTGCATATTTTATTACAATATTGTAAAATAGATATGATAAAAATATAACAATAATTTAGGTGGTTTTTATACTATGGCAGTAAAAGTAGGTATTAATGGTTTCGGTCGTATCGGTCGTCTGGCTTTTAGACAGATGTTCGGTGCAGAAGGTTATGAGGTTGTTGCAATCAACGACTTAACCAGCCCCAAAATGCTGGCTCACTTATTAAAGTATGATTCCGCTCAGGGTAAATACGCTCTGGCAGACACCGTTTCCGCTGGTGAAGATTCCATCACTGTTGACGGTAAGACCATCAAAATTTATGCAGAAAAAGACGCTGCAAACATTCCCTGGGGTAAATTAGATGTTGATGTAGTTTTAGAATGTACCGGTTTCTACACCTCTAAGGAAAAGGCTTCTGCTCATATCACAGCAGGTGCTAAAAAGGTTGTTATCTCTGCTCCTGCAGGTAACGATCTGCCCACCGTTGTTTTCAACGTTAACCACAACATTTTAACTAAGGATGACAAAGTTATTTCTGCTGCATCCTGCACAACCAACTGTCTGGCTCCTATGGCTAAGGCTCTGAATGATTACATGCCCGTTGAAAGCGGTATCATGTCCACCATTCACGCTTACACCGGCGACCAGATGATCTTAGACGGTCCTCAGAGAAAGGGCGACCTGAGAAGATCCAGAGCAGGTGCTATCAATATCGTTCCCAACTCCACCGGTGCTGCAAAAGCAATCGGTCTGGTTATTCCCGAACTGAACGGCAAGCTCATCGGCTCCGCTCAGCGTGTTCCTACCCCCACCGGCTCCACCACAATTTTGGTTGCAGTTGTTAAGGGTCAGGCCACTGTTGAAGGCATTAACGCTGCTATGAAAGCTGCTGCTAATGAATCCTTTGCTTATAACGAAGACGAAATCGTTTCTTCCGATATTATCGGCAGCAAATTCGGTTCCATTTTCGATGCTACTCAGACCATGGTTACCAATATGGATAACGGTTATTCTCAGGTTCAGGTTGTTTCTTGGTATGATAATGAGAATTCTTACACCAGCCAAATGGTAAGAACCATTAAGTACTTCGCTGAACTGGGCTAAGACTTAACGTAAGTTTATAAAAGACCGCTTGAATTTTCAAGCGGTCTTTTTTCTTGCACAATAAAAGGGTTGCAGCCTTGCTACAACCCTTTTATGTAATTATTCTACGGTTTTGTTTTCCTTTAATAAATCACGTATTTCAGTAAGCAGTTCTTCTTGTGTGGGACTTTTTGGTTCTTCCGTGGCAGCTTCTTCAGCAATTTCTTCTTTCTTCTTTGCAATATCCTTCATTTTGTTAATCATTTTAATAAACATAAAGATGGAGAAGGCAATAATTAAAAAGTCAATCACGTTTTGCAAGAAGTTACCATATAAAATAGCAGCCTCCGGCTTGGTTACAGCACCGGCTTCATCTAATACAGCAGGACTTAAAACCCATTTTAAACTCTTAAAATCCATTCCAGCGGTGATAAAACCGAAAAACGGCATAATCAGGTCGTTCACAACAGAGGTGACAATTTTACCAAAAGCACCACCAATAATAACGCCGACAGCCATGTCGATGACATTGCCTTTAATAGCAAATTCTTTAAATTCTTTTAACATGTTTTTCTCTCCTTATTATATTAGTTAAAAACTTCGCACACAATAGCTTTCATTTCCTGAAGCGTTGATGCATTAAATGCTTTGTTTTTAGCGGCAGCAGAGTGGGGAATGCCTTTAAAATACCAGGCAATGTGTTTGCGGGCTTCTAAAATGCCTCTATGTTCCCCTTTATATTGTACCAACAATTCAAGATGGCGAAAAATTGTTTCTTTCTTCTCTTCATTAGTGGGCATCGAATAACTGCCGGTTTTTACATAATCTTTTATTTGCCGGAATAAAAAGGGATTGCCTAAAGCACCACGGCCAATCATCACACTGTCACAGCCTGTTTCTTCATACATGGCACAAGCATCTTCCGGTTTGATAATATCACCATTGCCGATGACAGGAATGCTAACAGCCTGTTTAACTCGCTTTATAAAGGACCAATCGGCATGACCGCTATAAAATTGTTCTCTGGTT
>JAZODT010000046.1:0-5904 GCA_045597205.1 Clostridia bacterium | reverse complement strand
GCTACGATCCGACTTCGTTATATAATAAAAGAGAGTACGAATTATGAAATCGTACTCTCTTTTATTATATTTTTTAAAATAAAATAATTAAAAACTGTGATATCAAAACAACGGCAATCAATGCAATAGGATAAGTCGCTGCATAGGCTGCAGCAACATCTTCTGTGCCAGCTACATTAATTAAGGTACCCAACGCCGGTGTGCTGGTCATACCGCCAGTAATGGAACCTAAATTGTTTAACAGGCTTAATTTCAGCACATATTTTGCAAAAAGATAACCAAATGTCATGGGGATAATGGTCATAATAATACCGTAAACAAAATACATGGGGTCAAAGTTTGCCACAAAGTCTGCACCACCGGGGATACCGGCACCAACTAAGAATAATACAAGACCAAGCTCACGCAACAACTTTAAGGTATGTTGTTCGGGCATCATATTCAGCTTGCCAATTCTGCCAAAATGTCCAAAAATCAAGGACACCAAGAGGCAACCGCCGGTAGTCGTTAAAGAAAAGCAAGTGCCGGAAAGTCCGTTTCCGGAAAGCGGAATCATAATTTTGCCGACAAGCGCCCCTAAAACAGCCGCCAAAGAAAAGGCTGCAAAGCCATGACCATCAAGAGATAATAGTTTAGCTGTTGCTGCTTTTTGCTCAGCAACTTCCTGCTTGATTGAAATCTTTTCTCTCTCAGCGGCCATATCAGCTTTTGAAAGCTTGGGAATCAGTTGTACAAACAGAACCACGCCAATAACACCGAAGATATAAGCAATACCATGGCCCACGGAAACAAGGCTTGTAAATTCTGGCGCTACTGTTGCTTTAGCTGCTGAAAATGCCGGTGTTGAGGTTAAAGAGCCAGATAAAAGACCCACAATCATAGCTGTAAACCCTTTAGAGCTTTCAATCGAAGCACCAAAACCAATCCCTCTACCAATGAAAATACATAAAACAGCAGCCAATCCACCGGCTAAAATAATAATCAAACCAAGGAGCACATAGGACTTAAAGTTTTTCTTCATATTGCCGAAAAACTTAGGTCCGGCAATAAAGCCAACAGAGGTAACAAAAAGAATAAGTCCTAAGCTTTCAACAATCTCCAATGCTTTTTCTGCAAAATGCACTGTGCTACCTTCACCTTTAATCACCAGTTGTGCTTCTAAAGGTGCAAAACACAAAGCACCAAACAACAGCGCAATGACAAATACACCGGCATCACCTAAGCAAACGCCTTTAATGGTGATGCGACCTAATGCATAACCAATAAACAAAACCGAAAACAGGCAAAACATTAAAAATGTGATGCCCGTAACGGGAATAAAGCCACCAAATAATGTCATACTATAAAGACCTCTTTTCTTAAATTACGCTCTGTTTTTACGGTTTGTATAATCTGGCAACAGCTTAGGAGAAACAGCATCTGTGCTGACACCTGCAGCGGCACGTTCTTTATCAAATGCCGCAATGTGGTCTAAAGAAAGTTTACCAACAGTCACATCTTTAGCCTTTGCTGCTGCATTCTGACCGGCATTTCTTCCAAATACAATAATATCTAAAAGAGAGTTACCCATCAGTCTATTTCTACCGTGAATACCGCCAACAGCTTCACCGGCAACATATAGATTTTCAACATTTGTAGTAGATCCGTCAACGTTAATATCCAAACCACCGTTTTGATAATGCAGGGTCGGGAATACCAAAATTGGCTCTTTGCGGATATCAATGCCATACTGACCGAACATACGCATCATAGCCGGAATTCTCTTTTCAATGGTGCCTTCGCCACCGATTTTTTCAATCATAGGGGTATCCAGCCAAACACCTAACCCGCTGCCTGTATCCACACCGTTGCCACGGTCGGTACATTCGCGGATGATAGAAGCCGCAGATACGTCACGGGTTTCTAGCGGATGCATAAATGCTTCACCGTTAACGTTAACCAGTTTAGCACCCAGAGAACGAACTTTTTCAGTTACCAATGCACCAAAAATCTGTTCAGGGTAAGCAACACCTGTGGGATGATACTGCAGGGTTTCAGCATACAAGAGCTTAGCACCGGCACGGTAACCCAGCACCAAACCATCTGCCGTTGCACCGTAGTGGTTAGAGGTCGGGAAGCCCTGATAGTGCATTCTGCCGGCACCACCGGTTGCAATGATAACGGTTTTTGCCTTGGCAACCATCAGTTCATTGGTTTCCATGTTCATGAGAACTGCACCGGCTGCATTGCCGTTTTCGTCCAAAATCAGTTCAATCGCTGCCGTAAAATCAACAACAGGAATTTGACGGTTTAACACTTCGTCACGCAGGGTACGCATAATTTCAGCACCGGAATAGTCCTTTGCTGCATGCATACGTTTGCGGGAGGTACCGCCACCGTGGGTGGTGACCATAGTACCGTCAGCATCTTTATCAAATTCAACACCTAAACCCGAAAGCCACTGAATAGCTTCCGGTGCATCGCAAACTAATTTAGAAAGCAGTTCACGTTTTGCAGCAAAGTGACCGCCGCCAAAAGCATCCACAAAGTGGATAGCCGGTGAATCGTTGGGCTTATCAGCCGCCTGAATACCGCCTTCAGCCATCATGGTGTTGGCATCGCCCATACGGAGTTTGGTTACAATCATAACTTTTGCACCGGCTTCGTGTGCTTCAATAGCAGCAGAAGTACCGGCACCGCCACCACCGATAACCAAAACATCTACATCATAGGTTATATCGTTTAAGTCGATGTCTTCTGCCTTGATGCGGCTTTTAGCCTGCAGCAGTTCGCACAGTTCACGGGGTACTTCCTGACCCTTGTTAGGACCAAACTTCAGGGTTTCAAATTCATCTTTTTTATAGTCAGGATGATATGCAGCCAACAAATCTTCCTTTTGTTTCGCTGTCATACGGTCGGGTTCTAACGCAATGTTCTTTTCTCTTGCTGCTTCAACAGCTTTAATAGATTTTTGAAATTGTTCAGAATACATTCAGCTCTCCTCCTTACTTCTCGATTTCACGGGTGTTATAGAGTTCTTTCATTTCTTCAACAGGCTTTTGCATTAATGCTTCAATTAAGTCGTTAAAGGTACCATCTTTAATCTCTTTCACACGTGTATCAAGATGCTCACAACCGGGCGCTAAATACTTACCATTAATTCTGCGAGCAAGCATTGCCACCTGCGGATGAGAAATACCGGCAGGACAACGGGAAGAACAAACGCCACACATGACACAATCAAAGGATTCTTCAGCGCACTTTTCAAATTCGCCACGCTGTGCATAGGCAATGTACTGCATAACATTCAGCTTTTGCGTACAGCTCTTTGTGCAGGCATTACAGCCAACACAGGCATAAATTTCAGGATAAAGCTGCATCATGACGGCCTCAGTAGGCGTAATTTTTTCCATATCATATACTTCTTTAACTAAAGGGAAGAACGGCAGAGTTGCAATATACATATTGTCTTCTACCTGGGTCTGACAAGCAAGACAAGCTTTTAATTCCCTGTCACCCTTAATCCGGTAAACTGTTGCACAGGCACCACAGAAACCATTACGACAACCACAACCACGCACCAGCTGATAGCCGGCATATTCCATCGCCGTCATAATGGTTAAGCTTGCAGGAACTTCATATTTTTTACCAAACAGAAAAATATTAACCATCTTTTCCATATTCTTTCCATAGCCTCCTTTAATACTCATCCGGCAGTTCATCCAGTTCATCGAACCGGAATACAGGACCGTCTTTGCAAACATACTTAGAACCAACGTTACATCTGCCGCATTTACCAACACCGCATTTCATACGAAGCTCTAAGGTTGTATAAATTTGAGTCTTTTCAAAACCTAAAGAATACAAACCATCTAATGTAAACTTAATCATAATGGGCGGACCGCACAAAACAGCAGTTTTATCAGTTGAAAAGCCCAGTTCTTTCACATAATTCGGCACAAAACCAACATGACCGTCCCAACCCTCCTGAGGATTGTCAATGGTTAGATGAACATTCACGCCGGAATCGGTTGCCCATTCATCAATAATTTCTTTATAATCTAGCAAATCATCTTTGCTTCTTGAACCATAAACAATATCGATGCTACCATAACGGTCACGGTAATGACGGCAATAGTTAATAACTGAACGCAGGGGCGCCAAACCAACACCACCGGCAATGAACAGCATATTTTTGCCAACAAAGGCATCATCCACCGGGAAAGGATTGCCATAAGGTCCGCGGATGGTAATCTGCTGGCCAACTTCTGCCTGATGAAGCCATTCTGTTACGCAACCGCACTTTTTAATAGAAAATTCCATAAATTCTTCGTTGGTCGGTGAAGAGGTAATGGAAAACATTGCTTCGCCAACACCGGGCACGGAGAGCATTGCACACTGACCGGGACGGTGGTCGAAGGCTTTTTTACCATCCGGTGTTACCACACGAAAGGTTTTAATATCCGGTGTGTCAATACGCACATCAGTAATCACACCAATTTTTGGAATCAGTGTTTCTTCACAATTATTCATTTTCTGCCCCTCCTACCTTTTTCATAACTTTAACGATGTTCATAGAAATAGGACATTTAGCAAGGCAACGTCCGCAGCCAACACAACTGAATAAGCCGTCATTATTTTCGGGATAATACACAAGCTTGTGCATAAACCGCTGACGGAACCGTTCTTTTTGTGAATTACGGTTATTGCCGTGAGCCATTTTAGTAAAATCAGAATACATGCAGGAGTCCCAGCAACGATAACGAACAACACCGTTACCGGTATTAAAATCCTTAATATCATAGCACTGACAAGTGGGGCACACAAAGGTACAGGTGCCGCAACCCAAACAGGTCTGTGACAATTCTTCCCAAGCAGGATGATTGAAGAAATCCATGGTTTTACCGCCGCCAAATGCTCCGGTTGTCACATCTTTTAGGGGCAGTTTATTCATGATGGCATTAATTTCTACTTTTTGTTTCTCCACCGCTTCTGTGCCGCATTCTTGTGTTAAGCCGTCAATTTTCTTTAAAAACTCTGCACCTTTTTCTGTGTTGGCTTCAAAGAAAATTTCGTTTTCCGTTTTCCAGACAGACACATCACCGCAAGCTTCGCCCGGATTAATACCAAAAGTCTGGCAGAAGCAGGTTTCAGAAGGTCTTGTACAAGCTACAGACACAATCACACCGTGTGCACGGCGATTAGCATAATAACTATCCACCGGCTCAGATAAAAAGACTCTGTCTAACACATCGAAGCTCTTTACATCACAGGGACGAACACCGAAAATCACAAAATCTTCTTTTTCATCTCTCACATCAATCACTTCAATGTTCTTGCCTTCGGTTTTAAACTCCATCAAATTTTCCATCTGGGGAAAGAAGAAATCTTTAGGACTTCTCACCGTGTTTAACTTTTCGCTCCAGGCTTTTCCCTCTTCCCATTTCTGATAAGAGGCGCTACCGTCACTTCCGTCAACTGGCAAATATAAAGGCATAGTTTTTGCAATTTCTTCCAATACTGTATCTATAGCAGTTAATGAACATTTACGCATCTAAATCCCCCCTGTCAAAAATCTCACCAGGCTCTAAATCCTCAGTGGTATAGTTAACAAGCGGAGCACGTGAGCCAACTTCAGCACCTGCCTGATAGTCACCATAGAATTCATTAATATCTTTAATAAATTTGCGGTTTAACAGGTGAAGCGGAATGTTCTGAGGGCAAACTCTTGAACATTCGCCACAATCGGTACAACGGCCGGCTACATGAAACGCCCTTATGATGTGGAACATTTTTTCTTCAAAGCTGTTGGCCGCTACCTTGTTTTCAACACCGGAATTGGGGTTGTTGAATACACATTTTTCGCAGGTGCAAGCCGGACAAGCATCACGGCAAGCATTACAACGAATGCAACGGGATAATTCG
>JAZODT010000045.1:0-1680 GCA_045597205.1 Clostridia bacterium | reverse complement strand
GTCAAAAAGCTCAATTAACAAATCCGCCGAATATGCCCTGTCAATCCATTGTGGCACATCTTTGATGTCATAATCTATCGTTTCACCGGTAATGGCATTACAAAGCACCACACGTCCTACTGTCTGACCGCCGAACAAACCAATATTAAACTTCTTCACCGGACACACCCAGTACGGAACACCTTCCTCATCAATTTCAAAGCTCAGTTCATTGAAAATATACGTCGGATAATTGAAACGCAGGTGTCGGTAGATATTTCGGTTAAAATACTCTGCCTCTGAGTACTTGATGCCCTCTTTCAGTTTGACAAGCTCTGTAGTCTGAGTTGCCATATCAATGGTAATATACGCCGGAATTCCCTCTGATTGATTTGTCAGCCATTTAATCGGGCTGGCATAACGAAGTGGGGAAACCCGCACCGGTTTATCCTGATAGTTAATCTGGCTGTAAATCTCATCTACTTCAAACTGAGAGGCCATGTCAATCATACTACCCATCTTACGATTTCCCAGAAGGGTTGCCGAAGCTCTGTCTAAAAGCGGGATCTGATCGTATGACAATTCCTCAATATCTTTGGTAAATTCCCCATTTTCCACTTTCAGTAATTTTTGATATTTTTTTGCATTGATAATCGGCGAAGACAAGAGTGAGCCAATAAGATAAACTGCAATCACGAACAACAAAACAGCTCCCAGAACTCTCACCACCTTGGATTGTTTGATCTCATATACACCATAGCGTTTGCGCAAAATGTAAATTCCTATCACCGCCACGATAAGCAAGATAATAAAAAACCAAAAACCAGATGAATGAATATTAATTGCCGGCAAAGTAATGTAATAATATACTGCCGCCAACAGCAAAGCAATTAGGGTACCTACTATTTTTACTTTCAAATTTTTCATACATGCCTCCTAAAACTTCTTTCTCCATAAATCCGGAGAAAACAACATCAAAAACGGGAAAATCTCCAATCGTCCCACCAACATATCTAAGCAGAAAACCAGTTTGGATAAATCTGAAAATTTTGAGAAATTTTCTATAGGTCCAACACCTGCCAACCCCGGCCCTACGTTATTGAGTGTGGTAAGCACGCCGGTAAATGTGGTGATAAAATCAAAATTATTTAAGGATACAACCAACACCGAAGCTATAAAAATCACAACATATGCCATAAAATACACATACACTGCCTGCATGGTATCTTCTCCGACCTTTTTATTGTTTACTTTGACAAGATTCACAGATTTTGGTCGCAGTAAACATTTCATTTGTCTGCGAATGCTTTTTAGCACAATCAAAATTCTGGAAACCTTCATCCCACCACCGGTAGAACCTGCACACGCCCCTACTACCATTAAAACTAGTAGGATACATTTGGAAAAGGTCGGCCAAACATCAAAATTGGTCGTTACAAAACCTGTAGTTGTGATAATGGCTGAAACTTGGAACACGGCATAACGAAATGCTTCCCAAACGGAGCTGTACATTTTTAAAATATTGATGGTAATCAACACAGTTGCTCCAAGAATTACACCTAAATACGTCCGAAGTTCCTCGTTTTTAAACACAGCTTTCACCTTCTTAAGAAGGATCAAGTAATACATATTAAAATTAATTCCGAAAAGAATCATAAACACGGTAATCACACCGTCAATATATGCACTGTCATAGTATGC
>JAZODT010000044.1:0-24860 GCA_045597205.1 Clostridia bacterium | reverse complement strand
GTCGCCTATTTTCATAACTTTCTTGTGGGTAAGGTGGGGAAAAGTTTAAGTAGATATTGCTAATGCTCTCATCAGGGATATATCTAGGCAAATATTCAGCGCCACTGTTAAGGAACTTTACGTTTTTAAGGTTATTGCTATACGCAGTTTCAGAAGCCATAACAATAATATTTTCCAAAAGTTCAACAGCAATAAAATTTATATTTTTATTTCTTTTGGCCATTTCAAGAATAAATCCACCCTTGCCACAGCCAATTTCTATGTGAATGGGATTTTCATTATTAAAAATGGTTTGTATGTTGCCGTTATATTTTGTTATATCATATAAAATTAAGTCTTTACAATTTTCTAAACGCTCATTAAGGTGTTTTTTATTGCGCATTCTCATAAAAAGGTCTCCTTTTATAAGGGGATAAAACAAAAGGGCTACGACGACTGTCGCAACCCTTTATAATTTTTATAGTCCATTAGGATTTTGCACCATAAAATTCCAAGCATCGCGGCACATTTTTTCAAGACCAAATTCTGCCTCCCAACCTAATAGCTCTTTTGCTTTAGAAGCATCGGCATAACATTCTGCAATGTCACCGGGCCGTCTGGGTGCTATGACATAAGGCACATTTACATTATTTGCTGCTACAAAAGCATTAACAATATCCAACACGCTGTAACCGGTGCCGGTACCTAAATTATAGGCATCCACCCCTTTAACAGCTAGCACTCTTTGCAGTGCTTTAATGTGACCCCGTGCCAAGTCAACGACGTGAATATAATCACGAACGCCGGTACCATCTTTGGTATTATAATCATTGCCAAACACATTTAATTTTTCTAATTTTCCGGCGGCTACCTGGGCTATATAAGGCATAAGGTTATTAGGGATACCGTTAGGATCTTCGCCAATCAAGCCGGATTCATGGGCGCCAATGGGATTAAAGTAACGAAGAAGAGCAATGCTCCAATCTTTATCAGGTACAGCCAAATCCCTGAGGATATTTTCAATCATTAATTTTGTGCTGCCGTAAGGGTTGGTGGTAGATAAGGGAAAGTCCTCACGGATGGGCACACTTTTAGGGTCGCCATAGACCGTGGCAGAGGAACTGAAGACCAATTTTTTCACGTTGTGTTCAGCCATAACCTGGCACAAAATTAGGGTGCCCGTCAGGTTATTATGATAATACCACAAGGGCTTTGCAACAGATTCTCCAACTGCTTTTAAGCCGGCGAAATGAATAACTGCCTCAATTTTGTTTTCGGCAAAAACAGTTTCTAAACGTTCTTTATCTAATAAATCAATTTCGTAAAATTTAAAATCGCGACCGGTAATCTGTTTAATTCGTTTTAAAGCCTCAGGCTTTGAATTAACAAAATTATCCAAGACAACAATATCATAACCGTTTTGTAAAAGTTCAACGCAGGTGTGAGAACCAATAAAGCCTGCACCGCCGGTTACTAAAATGGACATAACAGTCAACTCCTTATGCTACAAAAATAAATTTTAACTATTAATAGTATAGCGGGTTTATAATTCTATGTCAAGCCTTTCATGAGCTATCAATCCATTATATATTTAAGGATTTTAATATGAAATAGAAATACGACGGGTTTCACTGTTCCAGTCAACTGTGCAACCCAGTGTCTCGGTAGCAAATCTTAGGGGACTTAGCGTACGGTCGTTTTCAATGATAGGAACAGCTTCTAAAAGAGTGATGCGTCCATTGACGAAAGCAGCCGTTTTGTTTAACTGCAAAATAACAACCTGTCCGTTTCTTTTCAGGGTTATTTTTTGCTCGGCAGCATCCCAATAGACGGTGCCGCCAATGGCTTCAATCACGGCACGGATGGGGAGCAGGGTATGATCATCACGAATGGTAGGAGCGGCTTCTAAGGCAACCGCACCCTCCGGGGTGTAAAGATAATGGTGGTCAATTTCAAGCACCAATGTGTTGGGGGAACCATCTATGTCATAAACACCATCATTTGTTGCAGGAACTTCAGGTGTAAACTCTGCTGGGTTAATAAATTGCCATTCATCCTCTTGCGTACAAACTACCGCCAAACCATTAGCAACGGCACCAGCGTCTTTAAAGTAATAATCAACAACCAATTGACCGGTTGTATCGACATAGCCCCACAAACCGTTTTTCTGAACTGGTGCAAGCCCCTCGGAAAAGGCGCCAACATTTTCCCAAACGGTTGGTATTTCCAAAATAAACTGATTATTTAAATAACCGAATCCATCGTTGGTTTGAACAGGGCAAAAACCGTCTGAAAAGTCGCCCAAATCAGTATAAGTATATGGTGTGAGTGTTTGGCCATTTGTATTAATAAAACCGGTTTTGCCGCTTTTTTTGGCCTTTAGCAGACCATCATTAACGGTAGAGGACAGATGCTCCCATTTGGGTGCGATACGCCAGTTTCCGTTTTTATCAATCAATCCGTATTGTTGGGATTTAACCACCGCAAATCCTTCTGAAAAATCGAAGGCCAGTTCAAATTGCGGGGTAATGGCAACTTCCCCTTGGGGATTTATGTAACCGTATTTATCCTCCTGTTTAACACAGGCAAGCCCCTCAGAAAAAGGATAGGCCTCCACAAAAGAGGGGGGAATAACCAAATTGTTTTCTGCACTAATATATCCATATAAGCCATCTTGTTTAATTAAGGCAAGGTCGTCTGAAAATTCGTTTGCTTCTTCATAAAGATAAGGGATGATAAGGGTGCCTTGCGTGTTAATATAGCCCCATTTGCCCTCTTCGTTTTTAACGGCGGCAAGACCTTGTGAAAAATTAAGCACCTGGTCAAATTGAGGAGCAATAACCTGTTTGCCGGTCTCGTCAGCAAAGCCCATAAGATTGCCGGAACGAATTAAACGAAAGTTTTCATTGCATTCTCCTAAATAATCCCATTTAGGTACAAGAACAGAGTTTAGTTTTTCATCAACCAGACCCCATTTAGCATCTTGTACAATGCGGGCGTAGCCGTTTTGCAACGGATAAGCTAATTCATAACTTTCTTGTGCGCTTACATTTAAAGGAAGCATGAGAAGACATAATAAAGTCAGCAACGTTTTTTTCATACAATATTCTCCTAACATAAAACTAGTTTAATTGTATCGTATTTTTCGCTTTTTTTCAACATTTTTTCACAAAAACGCCTGCCGTCTTTTTGCATAAATTTCTTTACTTTGGAAATAAAATGTTATATAATAGACTATGTAAAAATGCAGTCATTTGACAGAAAAGAGGCACACCATTGAACGAAAAACTGCAAGCGTTTAAAAACAGGATTAAAAATAAACATATATGGGTGGTAGGCATTGGCATTAGCCATTTGCCATTGATTGATTTTTTATTAAAAAACGGCGCTGTGGTAACGGCTTGTGACAAAAAATCAAAAGAAGAGTTGGGCAAGACCTATGATGCCCTGTTGTCAAAGGGTGTTACCTTGCAATTGGGAGCGGATTATTTAAAAAATCTTTCCGGTGATTTAATTTTTAAAACACCCGGTCTCCGTCCTGATGTGCCGGAACTGTTAGAGGCACAGGCCAAGGGAATTCCCGTTACCACAGAAATGGAAGTATTTATGGAACTTTGCCCTGCTCATGTGACGGCGGTAACAGGTAGCGATGGTAAGACAACCACCACAACACTTATTTATAAATTGCTATCCATGGCAGGTTTTACCACCCATGTTGGTGGCAATATCGGGGCACCGCTATTGCCCGTGATTGATACCATTCATGCAGAGGACAGAGTGGTGCTGGAGCTTTCTAGTTTTCAGTTGCAGACCATGAAAACCAGTCCGCAAATGGCGGTGATTACCAATATTACCCCTAACCATTTAGATTATCACAAGGACTATCAGGAATATATGGATGCCAAAAAGAATATTTTCCGTTTTCAATCAAGCAATGGTGTATTAGTGCTGAATGAAGATAATGAGATAACAAAAGGTTGCAAACAGGAGGGGAAAGGCAGAGTGTTAACCTTTTCCCGCACGAAAAAGGCTGATGTGTGGCTGAATGGCGAAATGATTATGTATCATGATGAACCGGTGTTAAATGTTAAAGATATTAACATTCCCGGCACCCATAATATTGAAAATTATATGACGGCAATTGCGGCTGTATATCCTGCAGTTTCAAGGGAAATCATTACAAAATGTGCTAAGGAATTTGGCGGTGTGGCTCATAGAATTGAGTTTGTGCGTGAAAAAGACGGGGTGCGGTATTATAATAGCTCCATTGATTCTTCTCCCAATCGAACGATTAATACCCTTCGTGTATTCCGCGAGCCTGTTGTTTTAATTGCCGGTGGAAAAGATAAAGGCATCCCTTATGACGATTTGGGTCCCTCTTTAAAGGAACATGTAAAGGCTTTGGTGCTGTTAGGACCAACAGCGAAAATCATTGCGTCGGTAGCGGAGAAAACAGCACCCCAAATCCCAATATTTTTTGAGGAAAGCTATGAGCAGGCTGTGCAAACAGCCAGTCGGCAGGCAATAAAAGGGGATGTGGTTCTTTTATCTAATGCCAGCACAAGTTTTGATATGTTTCGCAATTTTGAAGAACGTGGCAATTTATTTAAGGAATTGGTGATGAGTTTATGAAAAACAAGCTCATAAAATTAGCAACGGCAGACGGTATTTCGGGTTTTGAATTTTCTTTAACCGAACAGGTGATAGATTTAATGAAACCTTATTGCGATACTGTGTCGGCCGATGTGATGGGCAATGTGGTGGGAACTGTTTCGTGCGGGCTTCCCAATGCTAAAAGTGTTATGCTGGAGGCGCATATTGACGGGATTGGGTTGATGGTTTCCGGCATTAGCGATGAGGGCTTTATATCTTTTGTGCCGGTAGGCGGTGTGGATAGCGCTATTTTGCCTGGTGCTGAGGTAACAGTTTATGGAAAAGAAGCTTTATATGGTGTGATTGGCGCTAAACCGCCTCATTTGCAAACAGGTGGCAAGGACGGAGCAGCCGCTATATGCGATATGGTGATTGATGTTGGTTTTTCAGGTGAAAAAGTGAAAGAATTTGTTAACGTTGGGGATATGATTTCTTTTGCAGAGCCTGTTAAAGCCTTAAATTCAAAAGTGCTTTCCGGCAAAAGCTTTGATGACCGTGCCGGTTTAATCTCACTTTTATTATGTTTAGAGGCATTAAAAGGTCAAAAATTGCCTTTTGATTTATATATTGTGGCAGCAGTGCAGGAAGAGGTTGGTTTGCGCGGTGCCACCATGGTTAGTGAACGATTGATGCCACATTGTGCCTTTGTGGTGGACGTGTGCCACGGAGATACACCAGATGCCGGAGCGGAAAGTATTTTTAAGCTGGGCAGCGGTTCAGTGGTTAGTTTTGGGCCGAACATTCATCCCTATTTATCGACTTTAGCCAAACAAGTGGTAACAGATGAAAAAATTAAGGCAAGCTTCGATGCAGACGGTGGCGATACAGGCACAGATGCCTGGGCAGTGCAGGTCGCCGGTATGGGTATTCCGGTACTTTTATTATCTATTCCCTTGCGATATATGCACACAACGGTGGAAACTTTGCATTTTGATGATGTTAAAGCCGTTGGTGAATTGCTGGCGGCCATGCTGAAAAAACTGGATTTGGAGGTGCTTGCATGTACCTTTCAGAATTAACCGGATTGCCCGGTGTTTCCGGCGATGAATACGCAGTTCGCGCCTATGTTAAAGAACACTTGGCACCCTATTGTGACAAAATTGAAATAGATTCTATGGGCAATTTAATGGGCTTTAAAAAAGGTACCGGCAACACGGGCAAAACATTAATGCTTTGTGCCCACATGGATGAGGTGGGGCTGATTATCAGCCGGATAACAGAAGAAGGCTTTTTAAAGTTTAAAACCGTTGGCGGCATTGACCCCAGGGTGTTAATCTCTAAAAGAGTGTTAGTCGGTAAAGAGGGGCTGCCTGGTGTTATTGGACGAAAGGCTATTCATCTGCTCACGCCGGAGGAACGAAAAAAAGCGCCGAAAATTAAAGAATTGTATGTAGATATTGGTGCGAAAAATAAAAAAGAGGCTGAAAAAAAAGTAGCCATTGGGGACTATATTGTTTTTGACAGTGCCTATCGTGAATTTGGGGATGGGTTAGTCAAGGCAAAGGCTTTGGATGACCGTTTTGGTTGTGCTGTTTTGTTGGAGCTTGCCAAAGAAGAATGTTTTTGGGATGTGTGCTTTGCGTTTACGGTACAAGAAGAAACCGGTTTGCGGGGTGCACGGCTTTGTGCACGAAAAGTAAAGCCAAATTTAGCAGTTGTGTTGGAAGCAACAACCTGCTCTGATTTGCCGGAAAATGATACCAATATGATTTCTACACGTTTGGGAAGTGGAGCAGCTATATCGTTTATCGATGGAACCACAAGTTTTAACCGAAATTTGGTTGGTTGGCTTTATACTTTGGGTCAAGAGAAAAACATTCCTGTTCAATATAAGCAAACCGCAACCGGTGGTAATGATGCCGGCATTATCCATATTTCTGCCGGGGGCATTTTAACAGCCAGCATTTCTGTGCCGGCACGGTATATTCATTCACCGGCCAGCGTTATATCCCTTGCGGACTATCAGGCAGTAAAAGCCTTGACAAAAGTACTAATACAGGAGGTACAACATGCTTACGTTGTTGAAAAAACTTTGTGAAACTCCGGCTCCCTCCGGTAACGAGACAGGCATTGCAAAGCTGATTACAGAAGAAATTCGCCCCTATGTGGATGAAATATATCAGGACGCCTTAGGCAATTTAATTGCTCACAAAGAGGGAAAGGGTAAAAAATTGATGTTTGCCGCACATATGGATGAAATTGGTTTGGTTGCCATGTGTTATGGTGAAAAAGGGCAGATTTATGTGGCAGCATTGGGTGGCGTGTCTGCTCAAACAGCGCTCTACCAGCGTGTGCAATTTGCAGGCGGTGCCCAGGGTGTTTTGGTGCCGGATGGAAAAATAGAAGAAATAGGAAAAAATTTAACCTTGCAAAAAATGTATGTGGATATTGGTGCAAAAGATGAGGCAGAGGCAAAAGAGAAAGTTGCTCTAGGTGAAACCGGAACATTTGTGGGTCATTTTGTTAATCAAGAAGATACCGTTATTTCAAAAGCATTAGACAACCGTGCCGGATGCGTTGCCTTGATTCATGCAATCCAAAATGCTAAGAAAAATCATAATGATTTATATTATGTGTTTACGGCTAGTGAAGAATTAGGGTTGCGTGGCGCCAAAGCGTCGGCCGTCAGCATTGCCCCGGATTATGCAGTGGCTTTGGATGTAACACCAACGGGAGATGTGGCATCTAGCGGTAAACGGCCTGTTCATTTGGGGAAGGGTGTGGCGGTTAAAATTATGGACCATTCCTTTATGGCACATCCCATTATTAAAAATGCTATGCAAGCATTATGCGAGAAAAATGGTATTGAATATCAGCTTGAAGTGTTGGAAAAAGGCGGTACAGATGCAGGTGCTATTCATTTAACCTGTGGTGGTGTGCCCTCTGGCTGTATTTCCATTCCGGTGCGGTATATTCACACGCCCGGGGAAATGATTTCGGCCAAGGATTTGGAAGGTGCTTGTGCTTTGGCAAAAGCTTTAATTGAAGAGGGAATTGAATAAAAAAGGCTGAGAAAAAAGAATTTCATTTTTCTCAGCCTTTTTAAAACTATTTTTTTCTTTAAGTTACTTTTTTCGTTTTAAAATTAGCTTCTCCAAATGCGAGAAATCGCTGTTGCGGATAACATCGGCCGTTAGGGTGACAGATACACCACAAAGGCAACATTCCAACACCAAATCATTTTCGCGAACCTCAACATCAATCATGTTTGAACCGCACTCACAATATAAATTTTCATTGTCTGAAAGCTCTTGAATTTTATCTAAAGCTTTCAGCATAGTTACACCATTTTTTCCGGTATGCTCTAAACCGCAGGCGGAAATAACCTCTTCAATATAATGCTCGTTTTTCACAACTGCATTGCGCACGGCTTCATTTCTGCCGATAAAAGCCAAGCCAACCATAACATTGGGGCAAGTATATTCCACAACATCTTTTTTAGCCAGTGCCTGAAAGGGAAGAGAAAATTTATGCACATCATCACAGACAATGCACTGCACAGAAACAATAAAATTATTTTTACCCTCCGGTGCAATAACAAGGTTTGATTGACCGCAGGAGCATTGTATGCTAACGGCTTTTGAGCCGGATAATTCAAATAAGCTAAAATTTCCATAGGTAATTTCGCCGCAACTGGGACAACGATATGCGGCGGATCTGTCAAAATTAATAATCATTGAGTTCATAGCCTTTCTTCCGGCAAATTCAAGTTGCCGACCATTATATGATACTACAAATCCGCGGTATTGTAAAGGGATTTTTGATAAGAATATAAAAAAAGCCTGTATCTACTTCATGTAGATACAGGCTTAATGATATTTATTTTCCAGCCATCAGTTTTTTCTTTTTGCGGTTAGTTTGTGCATTCTTTAAGAAAACCCAAATAGGAGCAGCCAACAATACAGAAGAATAGGTACCGGCAATTAAACCTACCATCAGAGGAATGGTGAACTGGCGAATGGAAGTTACACCAAAGATAAACAACATAATAACCGGTAGGAGTGTAGTAATGGTGGTGTTAATAGAACGGGTTATGGTTTGCTTAATGCTCATGTTAACCGTTTCAGCAAAGGGAGCCCGTTTGTTTTTAGCGTAATTTTCACGAATACGGTCAAAAACGATAATGGTATTATTAATAGAATAACCCACAATTGTTAAGATGGCCGCAATAAAGTTGCTGTTAACAGGAATGCGGAACACAACATATACGGTCAGCATAATTAAAATATCATGCAACAAGCAGATAACAGCAGCCAAACCGGTTCTCATTTCAAAACGGATGGTGATGTAAACAAGCATTAAAACAGCGGCAATTAAAGTAGCCGTTAAAGCCTGTGATTTTAATTCGTCACCAACGGTTGCGCTAACGTTGTCAACCTGCAAAATAGCTGCATCTTCCAACTCATATTTCTCTAAAATAGCACTTTGTAATGCTTCGCGGGTTTCTGTGTCAATCGGGGTGGTTTTAATCACAACCTGTGTGCCCTCAGAACGTTGCACGGTGGGGTTAACACCATCAGGAGTGCTATCAATGACAAACTGCGCAAGTTCGTCTAAATCAACATTTTCGCCCATTTCAACGTACATAGTCATACCGCCGGCAAAGTCAACGTCTAAGGCAAAACCGCCAAACACGCCGAACATAATAGCACCGATTAAGATAATAACGAGGGAAACAGGTGCAGTAAACTTAAATTTTTCAACAATCTTAAGCACGGTCATCCCTCCTTTTTAAGTTTGCGCCCAACAAAGCAATATTCTTAACTTTAAAATTAACTATCTGGCGAAGTAAGAACTTCGTAATAACGATGGCAGTAAACATGCTGACCACAGTACCAATACCCAGTGTGATGGCAAAGCCCTGAATTGGACCGGTGCCGAAAGAATAGAGCACAACGGCTGCAATCAAGGTGGTGATGTTAGCATCTAAAATGGCAATGAATGCACGGTTGAAACCGGCATCAACAGAGGCACGAACAGATTTACCAACAGAAAGTTCTTCTTGCATTCTGGCAAAAATAACAACGTTTGCGTCAACTGCCATACCTACTGATAAGATAATACCGGCAATACCGGGCAGACTCAGGTTAATTCTAAACCAGCTCATAATAAAGGTGATAATAGCAATATAAGCCGAGAGGGAAATATCAGCTATTAAACCGGGTAAACGGTAGAAAAGCAACATGAACAGCATAATCAGTAAAATACCAATGCCGGCAGCAAACAAGCTGGTTTCTAACGCTCTTTCACCCAATGTTGGACCCACACTTCTTAATTCCACATCAGTAATTGAGAAGGGCAGGTTACCGGAATTGATTAAAGTAGCCAGTTCGCTGGTTTCGGAAGAATCAGCAAATCCACCGGAGATAACACAGGTAGCAGAATTGATTGTTTCGTTAACCCTAGGTTGGCTGATAACTTCTTCATCTAACATAATAGCAATATAATTTTCGCCTTCTGCTTTTCCTGCTGCAGCTGATGTTGCTGCTGCAAACTTATCAATACCGCTATTGTTGAGCCTTAGTTCAACATAATGTACGTTACCGCTTGTTTCGTTAATTTGCCCAAACCGTGCTGTTGCACTTGCAACATCCGTTCCTTCTAAAACGGTTTCACCAGTTGAATCACGGAAAGTCAGTTTTGCGGTTTGACCTAAAGTCTGTACTGCTTCTTCTGGATCTTGAATAGCGGGAATTTCAACACGCACCTTTTTGTCACCCTGACGAGAAACAGTAGCTTCGCTATAGCCCAGTGCGTCGAGACGTTTTCTTAATACATTTTCAACAGATTCCATTTCAGAATCGGTTGCTTCTTCAGTCTGTGCCTCATAGGTAATAACAGAACCACCTACCAGGTCAAGGCCTTGTCTGATACCGTTATCCTCATCTAAAGCAGAGGGGTAACTGATATGCCAGCTTGACAATTGAATGTTAAAGCCAAACAGAGCGATATAAGCGCCCAAGGCGATGATAACAACTGCAACCACAAGCTTTGTGATGCTTTTGCCCATTTTAATTTCCTCCTTCATAAAGTCACATAAGCTTATTATATATATTATTTTGTGTTAAGTCAACTAAAATCTTAAAATTTAATTAAATTGTAATTTATTTTTTTATTTTTTAGAATTTAATAAAAAAAGAAGAAAAAATTGAGAATATTATATTGCACAAGCCATGAAATAATGATATAATATAATAGTATGTTTATGTTCTTATGAATTGGAGAAGTGTTACGAATTATGATAGAAGAAAAATATTTACCGGAGGAAGCATCCTATTATGCCGGTCGCTATGGCACTGTCGTCATCGGTGGTGGTCATGCCGGCTGTGAAGCAGCTCTTGCCAGTGCACGATTAGGGATTTCAACGGTTATTTTTGCGATTAATTTAGATACAGTTGCCAACATGCCTTGCAACCCTTCTATTGGTGGCACAGCTAAAGGGCATTTAGTTCGGGAGATTGATGCGTTGGGTGGCGAAATGGGCAAGGTTGCTGATAAAACCTTTTTGCAATCCCGCATTTTAAATCGAGGTAAAGGACCTGCCGTTTATTCTTTGCGTGTGCAGTCAGACCGTCGTGCCTATCAGGCAGAAATGAAGCATAGGCTTGAGCAAACGGAAAATTTAGATGTACGGCAGGCAGAAATCGTAGCGCTTTATTGCAAAGAGGGCAGTGTGTGCGGTGTGGTTACCCACACAGGAGCCTATTTTGAAGCAGAAAAAGTCATTCTGGCAACCGGCACCTTTTTAAAGGGAAAAATTATTATTGGTGATGTATCCTATAGCGGTGGTCCGGATGGGTTATTCCCTGCCAACCGCCTGTCAGACAGTTTGCAGGCACAAGGGGTTGAACTAAGGCGTTTTAAAACAGGAACGCCGGCCCGTGTCAGCCGTAGTAGTGTGGATTTTTCTAAAATGGAAGAACAAAAAGGCGATGACGTTATCACACCTTTTTCCTTTGAAACAGAAATGCCTGGTGAAAACACGGTTAGTTGTTATTTAACTTATACAAATGAAAATACCCATCAGGTCATTCGTGATAATTTGCACCGTTCTCCTTTATTTGGTGGGAAAATTGAGGGCGTTGGCCCGCGGTATTGCCCATCTATAGAGGATAAGGTGGTTCGTTTTGCGGACAAAAACCGGCATCAGATTTTTATTGAGCCTATGGGCGCGAATACGGAAGAAATGTATGTGCAGGGTCTTTCCAGCAGCTTGCCGGAGGATGTGCAAATTGCCATGATGCGTACCATTAGCGGGCTTGAAAATGTGAAAATGATGCGCACTGCTTATGCCATTGAATATGATTGTGTGGACCCGACAGAACTATTGCCTACGCTAGAATTTAAAAAAATTAAAGGGTTATATGGTGCTGGTCAGTTTAACGGCAGTTCAGGGTATGAAGAAGCGGCGGCGCAAGGCCTTATTGCCGGCATTAATGCGTCTCTTTCTCAATTGGGAAGAGAACCGCTGGTGCTTGACCGTTCAGAAAGTTACATCGGCACCCTAATTGATGATTTGGTGACCAAGGGAACACCGGAACCTTACCGCATGATGACCTCCCGTTCAGAATACAGACTTTTGTTGCGGCAGGACAATGCAGATTTGCGTTTGACACCCATTGGATATAAAATTGGTTTAATTAGCCAAAAGCGTTATGAACGGTTTTTAGAGAAAAAAGAAAATATAGAAAAAGAAATTGAGCGTTTGGGAACGGTTGTTGTTCCTCCATCCGATAAGGTACACGCCTTTTTGCAGGCGCACAACTCGGCTGATATTTCTACCGGCATCCGTTTAAGTGAGTTGTTGCGCCGACCGGAATTTACATATGAAACTTTAGCAGAACTTGACCCCAATAGACCGGAGCTGACACAGGCAGAAGCCGAACAGGTAGAGATTCAAATTAAATATGAGGGCTATATTAACAGGCAATTGCGACAGGTTTTGGCTTTTCGTAAAATGGAGGACAAGCTTTTATCAGAGGAGATTGACTATTTAGCCATTGACGGTTTGCGCCTTGAAGCAAGACAAAAGCTGGATAAAATCCGTCCCCACTCACTGGGACAGGCCAGCCGGATTTCCGGCGTGAGTCCGGCAGACGTATCGGTTTTAATGATTTATTTAGAACAACAAAAGACAAAAGAGCCAATGCTGAATGAAGAGGGATGAATATGAGTACAATTAAAAGTATGACCGGTTACGGTCGCTATGAAAGTGTGGATTCTGAAAAAAAAGTTGTGGTTGACCTTAAAAGTGTTAACCATCGATATTGTGACATCAATGTGAAAATTTCCAGAATGTATGGTTATTTAGAGGATAAAATCAAAGACTATGTGGGCAAACGGGTTCACCGTGGAAAAATTGATGTTTCTGTTTATTTTGAAAGTTACAAAAATCAAAACAAAGCAGTTTCTTTGGACACCGACCTTTTAAAGAATTACTATGAGGTGCTGCAAGAGGTGCAGTCAACCTGTAATCTTAAAGGCAAAATTCAACTCTCTGACCTGACACGGTTTGGTGATATTTTTGTGACCCGTCAACAAGAGCAGGACCAGGAAGTCATTTGGGCAGTGATTCAAGAAGCCTTGGAAAAAGCGGTGGATGATTTTGAAGCTATGCGGGAGCGTGAAGGAGAACGAATGGCTAAAGACCTTCGCCTGCGTGCAGAAAATGTGTTGAAAGAATTGGCTAAAGTGGAAGCAAAAGCACCAAAATTGGCTAATGAATATGCACAACGCCTGCGTGACCGGATGCGGGAATTGTTAGAGGATACGCCGGTGGATGAATCCCGGTTTATGACTGAAGTGGCACTCATGGCAGATAAGCTTTGTGTGAGTGAAGAAATTGTTCGTTTAAAAAGCCATTTTGAAGAAATGGAAAATATTTTAGGTGAGGCGGCAGGGATTGGCCGCAAACTGGACTTTTTAGTGCAGGAAATGAACCGTGAGGTCAACACCATTGGTTCTAAGGCGAATGATTTAGAAATTGCCAAATGTGTTGTGAATATGAAAGCAGAAATTGAAAAGCTGAGAGAACAGATTCAAAATATTGAATAACAGAAAGGAAATAACCATGAAATTAATTAATATTGGTTTTGGTAATATTGTTTCTTCTAACCGTTTGGTGGCAGTTGTTTCTCCCGAATCGGCACCGATTAAACGTATGATTCAGGAAGCCCGGGACAGAAGCATGCTGATTGATGCAACATATGGTCGTCGTACCCGTGCGGTGATTATTATGGATAGCGACCATATTGTTTTGTCTGCCGTGCAACCCACAACGGTAGCAAACCGACTGAATGAAAATGGTGATGTAACCATTTATGAGGAAGAAGAGGAGGAAGAGGATGAATAGAGGTCTGTTATTAGTAATATCCGGCCCTTCCGGCACCGGTAAGGGTACAGTTTGCAAGGCCTTGATGGAAAAACGCCCCGATATTCATCTTTCTGTTTCTGCCACCACAAGAAAACCCCGACCCGGTGAAGTGGATGGTGAAAGTTATTATTTTCTTTCTGAAGAAAAGTTTCGTTCGATGATTGATAATAAAGGCTTTATTGAGTGGGCTTGCTTTTGTCAAAACTATTACGGTACCCCCAGAGAAAAAGTGGAAGAACAGTTGGCGGCTGGTCATGATGTGATTTTGGAGATTGAAGTGCAGGGTGCTATGCAGGTCAAAAGCAAATTTCCTGAGGCGGTGTTTATTTTTGTAATGGCTCCCTCTGTAGAGGAGTTGGAACGTCGGTTATCCGGTAGAGGTACAGAAGCCCCTGAGGTGATTCGCGAGCGGCTGAAAACAGCCCTTTGGGAATATACGAATATGGAAAAATATAATTACATATTATTAAATGATGATGTGGACAGCGCTACAGACCGCTTAATCAGCATTATTGATGCTGAAAAACAACGGACGGAGCGCAATGCCCATGTCATTGAAGAAGTAATGCAAGCAAAAGAAAGGATTGATTTATTATGATGTTGTATCCCTCTATTATGGACTTGATGAAAAAGGCCGGAAATCGTTATTCGCTGGTTATTGCCGCTTCTAAGCGTGCACGTAAAATTTTGAATCATGCGCTGGAGGAAGAAGAGAGTATTGATGGCGCAAGAAGCATTACCCGTGCCGTAGAAGAAATTGCCAATGGTGATATTTTAGTTGTAAACGAAACCCGCGAACAGGAACTGGAGCGGGAAGCAGAATATATGGCAAAGGTAGAAGCTTTAGAGGCTGCTGAACATGCGCTTGAAAACGAAATGACAGGAGCGGCTTTAGAAGAGCCGAAAGCTGAATAAGGGTGGTTTCTTTGAATATTGGAATAGTATCTTTGGGATGTGCTAAAAACCTGGTTGATACAGAAGTGATGTTAGGCATCTTAGGGCACGAAGGGTATCGAATTGTAGCAGAACCCCAAGAAGCAGATGTTATTATTGTTAACACTTGCGCTTTTATAGATTCTGCGAAAGAGGAATCCATCCAGACCATCTTGGAAATGGCAGAATATAAAAAAGAGCGTTGTCGGCTATTGATTGTTTGCGGTTGTATGGCAGAACGTTATCATGATGAAATTTTAAAGGAACTGCCGGAGGTGGATGCCGTTGTTGGCACCGGAGACTATACAAAAATTGCACAGGTTATTGCGCAGGCTAAAGCCGGAGATAAAGTGGTTTTATATGGTCATATGAACGATGAGCTACCAGAAGAGGAAAGAATGCTTTCTACCCCGGGTTATATGGCTTATTTAAAGATTGCAGATGGCTGCGATAACAACTGTACTTATTGCATTATTCCTAAATTGCGCGGTCACTACAGAAGCCGTGCCATAGAGGAAATTATTCGCGAAGCCACGTCCTTGGTGGCCGGCGGTGTACGCGAACTGGTGGTGATTGCACAAGACACCTCTCGTTATGGTATAGATATTTACGGTGAGTATCGTTTGCCGGAACTGTTAAAGGCTTTGTGCGCTATCCCCCAGGTACATTGGGTACGGGTTTTATACCTTTATCCCGAAGTGATTACGGATGAATTGATTCATACCTTTGCATCAGAGAAAAAACTAGTGAAGTATATGGATGTTCCCATTCAGCATGCCAGCAGTGCTGTGCTAAAACGAATGGGGCGACATTTAACAAACGAACAGCTTGTAACATTAATTGAAAAACTGCGGAAAAATATTCCCGATATTGTACTGCGTACCAGCGTCATAGCCGGTTTCCCTGGTGAAACGGAGGAACAGTTTAATGAGCTGTTACACTTTGTCCAAAAAACAAAATTTGACCGCTTAGGTGCTTTTGCCTATTCGCAGGAGGAGGGGACACCAGCGGCAAAGCTTGATGGGCAATTAGCCGAAAACATTAAGGCAGACCGTGCGGCTAAAGTTCTGGAGATGCAGGCAGAGATTTCTATAGCCCTGCAGAAAGCAAAAATTGGCTCGGTGGCGGAATGTATTGTGGAAGGCTATGATGAGGAAAGTCTTATGTATTTTGGCCGCACAGCAGGGGATGCGCCGGAGGTGGATAACACCATTTATTTTGCGGCAGAGGATGAACTCTATGCCGGCGATTTTGTGGCGGTTGAAATATTGAATGCAGATGCTTATGAATTGGTAGGACGGGCTATTTTAGAAGGAGGAGACCAATGAACACACCCAATATGTTAACAATTTTGCGTGTTTTATTAGTACCGGTATTTATGTTTTTTATGTTATATGATTTTGTGCCTTATTCACAGGTTATCAGTGCTATAATTTTTGTGTTGGCTTTTTTTACAGATTGGCTGGATGGCTATTTGGCCCGTAAGAACAATCAGGTAACAAATTTTGGTAAAATAATGGATCCTCTGGCGGATAAAATGCTGGTTACGGCAGCGCTGGTTTGTCTGAATGTGAGTGGTGTGGTTTCTGCTTGGGTAACAGTTATTATTTTATCAAGAGAATTTATTGTATCCGGTATTCGTATTTCTGCTGCATCAGAAGGCAATGTGATTGCCGCCAGTATGTGGGGCAAGGCTAAAACCATGTGGCAGTTTATCGCCATAACGTTGGCCCTTTTATTGGGTAGTAATCTGTTTATTGATATTTGCATTTGGCTGGCAGCAGTTTTAACTATTGTATCCGGCGTGGATTATTTGGCAAAAAACGCAAAATATATATCCCTGCGATAAACCAAAGGGAATTCTATACTTTTAAAGGAATGATGATAAATGGAAAAATACTATCAGCCAGAAATCGAATGTGCCTCCCGTGAGCAGATTCGTGCCTGGCAAAGTGAACGCTTGGTAAAAACAGTAGAACACGTTTATAAAAATGTTCCCTATTACAGAAACTTGATGGAACAAAAAGGAGTTACACCGACAGATATACAGTCGGTCGATGACTTACATAAATTACCGTTTTTAACAAAAGATGATTTGCGTGAAGCATACCCTTATGGCTTGTTGGCAAAACCACTTGGTGATTGTGTTCGTATTCAGTCCACCAGCGGTACAACCGGCAAGCGTGTGGTTGCCTTTTACACCCAGCACGACATTGATTTGTGGGAAGAATGTTGTGCTCGTGCCATTATGGCAGCCGGAGGCACCAATGAAGATGTAGTGCAGGTTTGCTATGGTTATGGTTTGTTTACCGGCGGCCCCGGTTTAAATGGTGGTTCTCATAAAGTTGGCTCTTTAACGCTCCCCATGTCTTCCGGCAATACGGACAGACAGTTGCAGTTTATGTGTGATTTGGGTGCCACGATTTTGTGTTGCACACCCTCTTATGCTGCCTATCTTGCTGAAAGCGTTCATGAACGGGGCTTGCGTGACCAGATTCAATTAAAGAGCGGTATTTTTGGGGCAGAAGCTTGGAGTGAGGCCATGCGCCGTGATGTGCAGGAAAAACTGGGCATTAAAGCCTTTGATATTTATGGTTTAACCGAAATTTGCGGCCCTGGTGTTTCCTATGAGTGTAGCGCACAAACAGGTATGCACATTAATGAAGACCATTTTATTGCAGAAATTATTGACCCCATAACCGGTGAAGTGTTGCCTGAGGGCGAGAAAGGCGAACTGGTGTTTACTACCATTACCAAAGAAGCTTTCCCTATGATGCGTTATAGAACACGTGATATTTGTGTATTATCCAGAGAAAAATGCCCCTGTGGCAGAACACACATTAAAATGTCTAAGCCGATGGGCAGAAGTGATGATATGCTGATTGTTAAAGGTGTTAATGTATTCCCGTCTCAAATTGAATCTGTTTTGCTTGCCCAGGGCTTTGCGGCAAACTATCAGATTATTGTCAGCCGGGAAAACAACAGTGATAAATTAGAGGTGCAGGTGGAATTAACCCCCGAAATGTTCTCTGATACGGTTCGTGACCTTGAAAAGAAGGAAAAAGAACTGGTGAATGCCTTAAAAGCTATGTTGGGTATTTATGCAAAGGTGCATCTGATGGAGCCTAAGTCTATTGCTCGCAGCGAGGGTAAAGCTGTTCGCATTATTGATAAGCGCAATCTTTATGATAATTAATTGGATAATTCAGTAAGATTTTGCTTGACAAACCCAAAAACATTGGGTATAATTATAATGTTATATCAGACTATGATATAAATCCTTGCTCTTTGCCCCCGCAAAGAGCCAAAGTCCAGAAGGAGGTGAAAAAGATGATTGATGTAATCAACAAGTACGAAACTATTTTCGTGATTGACGCTTCTTTAGAAGAAGAAAAAATCCAGGCTTTAGTTGAAAAGTTTAAATCATTGATTTCCGGTGCGGGTGAAATTGAATCCGTAGATGAGTGGGGTAAACGCAGATTGGCGTATCCTATCAATGATTTAAACGAAGGCTACTATGTGTTGATTAATTTCAGCGCAAAGCCGGATTTTCCGCAGGAATTGGAAAGAATTTACCGCATCACAGATGGTATCTTGCGTGATATCGTGATCAAGAAAGAAGAAAAGAGAAAGATCAGCAAATAACAAAGGGTTTTTGCTGCGAAGGGATGAGATTGTATGAATAAGGTTATTTTAGTTGGCCGTTTAGCTCGCGACCCTGAACTAAGGACAACACAGTCCGGCACACCGGTTGTTAGCTTTACCGTTGCCTGTGACCGCCGCTTTGCAAGACAAGGTGAAGAGCGTCAGGCAGATTTTATTAACTGCGTAGCCTGGAATAAAACGGCTGAATTTATTAGTCGTTATTTCACCAAAGGCATGCGCATTGCATTAGACGGTCGCATTCAAACCCGGTCATATGATGATCAAAATGGTAATAAGCGTTATATTACCGAGGTTATTGCTGAGGATGTTGAATTTGCACAAAGCAAAAACGAATCTGGTAGCAATGGTGGTTATCAGGCACCGGCTTATTCTGCCCCTGTAGCACCACAGGCACCGTCTGCTGATATTGACGGATTTATGCCTGTTGAAGAAGAAGATTTGCCCTTTTAATTTGAAAGGAGGCGTTTTCACGTGGCTGAAAGACCGATGAACAGAACCAGAAAGGCAAAGAAAAAGGTTTGTGCCTTTTGCCAGGATAAAATCGATTATATTGATTATAAGGACGTAGCCAAGCTCAGACGTTTTGTATCCGAGCGTGCTAAGATTCTTCCCAGAAGAATTACCGGCACCTGCGCCAAACATCAGAGACAGCTTACTGAGGCAATTAAACGTGCAAGACACATTGCACTCTTGCCCTTTAGCGCTGAATAAGATGCAATTTATAAAGGCTGGACATGTTGTTCAGCCTTTTAATATTTTTATGGGAGATACGCATGATGAAAAAAACTTTAATTGTTGTAGATATGCAGAATGACTTTATTGATATGGCTTTGGGAACAAACGAAGCAGTAGCCATTATCCCCAAAGTGAAAGAAAAAATAAAACAATATATTCAAAATGGGGACGAAGTTATTTATACCCGGGATACACATGAAGAAAATTATCTTGAAACACCGGAGGGGAAAAAACTACCGGTGAAGCACTGCATTCGTGGCACCAAAGGGTGGGAGATTGCTGAAGATTTATATGTTGAAGGTTGCAAAATTATAGACAAACCGAATTTTGGATGGCCAAATTGGAGAGAAGAAAGATTTGAAGATGTTGAGTTGATTGGTCTTTGCACAGATATTTGTGTTGTTTCCAATGCATTAATTATTAAGGCAAGTTTTCCAAATGCAAGTGTTATGGTTGATGCAAACTGTTGCGCCGGCGTAACACCAGAAAGCCATCGGGCTGCCTTAACAACGATGAAAATGTGCCAGATTGATATAATAGAAGAATAAAAAACGAGGGTGTAGCAAAATGCGCACACCACGCAAAGCAAAAAAGGCTTTATAAAGCGAATAAATAGAGCGAAAATATCGAAAATGAGTTAAAAGTTATGGAAGAAATTCGTCAAATGACGAATTTCACAAATAACAAAGCTTTGCGTTTTGAACAAACTTCGCCTCTCGCAGTACCTTTGTACAGCTTCGGGACTCAGTTTGTCCAATCTGCGCTATTTTGCGTCCACCCAAAAAGGGGCTGTAGCATTTTGCTACAGCCCCTTCATTTATAAAATGATACAAATTAAGCCGCCGGAGCCTTCGTTAATAATTTTAGAAAGTGTTTCCTGCAATTTAATTTGAGCTTCATCCGGCATGCGATATAATTTGTTGTGCAATCCTTCGTTTACTAATTCATGAAGCGATTTGCCGAAAATGTTGGATTCCCATATTTTTTTGGGGTCGGTTTCAAATTCTTCTAATAAATAATGGACCAGTTCTTCTGATTGTTTTTCTGTACCCACAATGGGGCTGACTTCTGTTTCAATGTTGGCAGCAATCATATGAATGGAAGGAGCAGAAGCTTTGAGTTTAACACCAAAACGACTGCCTTGTTTCACAATTTCCGGCTCTTCTAAACGGAGTTCATCAATGGTGGGCGTAACAATACCATAGCCTTTTTGCTGTACTTCGTGGAGTGCATAAGAAATTTTATCATATTCACGTTTGATTTTTGACATTTCGGTTAAAAGAGACATAAGCTTATCCTCGCCATCAATGTCAAAGCCGGACAATTCTTTAACAATTGTATAAAAAAGGCCATCCTGCATGGTTAAAGAAAGTGTAGTGGTGCCGGTGCCTAAGTCAATTTCGGCAATTTCAACATTTTTAATGTGTTCATAAGCCTCTGTTAAGGTGCGTAGATTTTCTAAACTGTCAATGCGATACAAACCCTCCATTGCATCCAGAATACATTCAATAAGACCTTTTTTTAACCAATGCTCATCGGATAAAGCGTCAATCCATTTTGGCATACCAATACTGACTTCGTGAATAGGGAACTGAAACAACACTCGTCGCATAATCTGATGAATTTCGTTTTCAGTAGCTTCGGCGCAGTTAACGGATAATACGGGCACGCCATATTGTTCCTCTAAATAGGCACGTAATTCCTCGGTTTCCGGTTTATCGGGATATTTTGTGTTTAAAACCACCACAAAGGGTTTATTAATTTCCTTTAATTCGCGAATGACTCGTTCTTCGGCTTCAATATAGTCATTGCGCTCAATGTCTGTTATACTGCCATCTGTGGTAATAACAAGGCCGATGGTAGAATGTTCGGTGATGACTTTTTTTGTGCCGATTTCAGCGGCTTCGCCAAAGGGGATGGGGTCTTTTGCCCAAGGGGTGGAAACCATGCGGGGAGCATCATTTTCCAAATGTCCTTGCGCGCCTTCTACTATGTAACCGACACAATCAATCATGCGAACCTTCATTTTTGATTCTTGCCCCAAAGTGATGAGTGCCGCTTCGTTAGGAATAAATTTGGGTTCTGTGGTCATAATGGTTTTACCTGCAGCACTCTGTGGCAATTCATCTTTGGCACGCTCCTGGCTGTAGGCATTTTCAATGTTTGGAATCACCAGGAGATCCATAAACTTTTTTATAAAGGTGGATTTACCAGTGCGGACCGGCCCCACCACACCAACATAAATATCACCGTTTGTTCTTGTGGCAATGTCCTGGTATATGTTATAGCTTTCCATGAGAGTTCCTCCTTTAGACAAATCGTACATGTTACTACAAATATATTGTCTGAAGAGTGCTTTTATTACAAAAACAACAGCAAAGAATAAAATAATTTTTAATTGACAGGGAAAAAAAGGATGCTTGATTTTTGAATTTTTATCATTTTAGTATTGATATTTTTAATGGTCGGTGTTATAATAAAGACAAGGAAAATTCCCTGCGGTGTGCGTGATTAGTGATTTTTATTTTACCAACACTTATTATATGGGAATCCGGCTTCGTTTGTGGCATATACGCCCCCCGATTAATCGGCCAGGGGACATATAAAGCAGGCGAGAGGTTACCCACCTGCAAATGCAGGTAAAAATTAATCCTATAACGGCATGGCGGGGCTTACAAAAGAAAAAAAGCGCTTTACGTTTCGTAAAGCGCTTTTATGTTTTATATGTTAGTTTTTATAGCGCGGGCTCTGCTTTATGCTGTCTATATAATCTAAAGACATGCCCGTGCCTTTTGCCACGCAATAAACAGAATCTTCTGCAATATAAACATCCAACCCGGTTTCTCTGTGCAAAAGCTTGTCCAAACCATAAATTAAACTACCGCCGCCGGTTAAAAGAATACCGCCTGTACTAATATCACCCACTAATTCCGGCGGTGTTTTTTCTAACACATTGTGTACGGCATCAACAATTTGTGTAGCACATTCTTCTAATGCTTCCAGCATTTCTTCTGATGTAACGGTTACCACTTTTGGCAATCCGGTAATCAAACAACGGCCTTTAATTTCTAAAGAAAGAACTTCAGGACGGGGATATACACACCCCAAACGGATTTTTAATTCCTCGGCAGTTCTGTCCCCAATCATCATATTGTGTTTTTTACGAATATATCTAACAACGGCCTCATCAAACTTGTCTCCGGCAACCTTAATAGAATTGCTGACCACAATTTCGCCCAAGGAAATAACGGCTACATCGGCGGTACCCCCGCCAATATCCACAATCATGTTACCATAGGGGCGGGAAATATCAATACCGGCACCAATGGCAGCAGCAATGGGTTCTTCTATAATATAAGTTTTGCCGGCACCTGCCTGCAGAGCAGCATCGTTAACGGCCTTTTCTTCCACTTCTGTGGCTTGGCTAGGCACACAAATCATGACCCTTGGCTTAAAAAAGCGGTTTTTGCAAACCTTGCGAAGAAAATAGCGAATCATTTTTTCAGTTGTATCATAATCAGAAATCACACCGTCTTTTAAAGGACGGATGGCAACAATGTTTCCCGGGGTTCTGCCAATCATGTTTTGAGCTTCGGCACCAACTTTAAGCACTTTGCCTGTGTTTGTATCAATGGCTACAACGCTGGGTTCTTTTAAAACAACGCCTTTTCCTTTAACATATACTAAAATAGTGGCTGTACCTAAATCGATACCGATATCCTGTCCAAATTTAAACAAAAGATATCCCTCCCTGATGATAGTGTGGTTATAATGGAAAAAAACATATATTTTTTGCATATATTTCCATTATACAAAACTTTTTATTATCTTGCAATAGTTTTTTTGTTATTTCCTTTACCGGCCGGGCAAACGCTAACGCAAATGCCGCACACAACCCCGCGACCTATTTTCTGGTATGCCTGCTTCATGTGGTTGCTGCAAGCGTTGCGGTCGATAATGTGTATGCCATCTTCTGCAAAGCTTTTGCCGGAAAGCGCCATGGCAGGACAAGCCTTAACACAAGCAAAACAGTCTTCGCAAGGGGCAAGGGTTGAAGGCGTTTGAAAGCCTTCTGACAAATCTAAATCTGTCAGCACAGTGGCCAACCGTACCCGGGGACCAAAACGGTTGGATAAAAACAAAGCACTGCGGCCAATGGTGCCTAATCCGGCTTTTGCGGCCGCTTCTTTATGAGAAAACAGACCCGCAAAGCCTTCGATGCTCTGTGAAGCCGGCACACAAACATATTGTCCACCCTGATTTTGCAAAAACAAACCGGCCGTTAAGGACAAACGGTCTAAAAATGCATTTACTGTTCGATAATGGTGAAAGTAAGTATGGGTAGGGCCGGTAGAAACGGTGTCTATCACAGCATCTGAAAGCCGAACTACAATGGTAACCGCGTGTTTTAATCTGGAATATTCAGGGGGCGGTGTAATTGCTGAAAAACCAACCTCTGCAGCCCCCTCATTTAACAATAAATCAGTTAATGCTTGAATCATTTTTTTCTCCAAAAGCAATCAGTTCTTTTGCTTGTTTTAAAGTGGTTTTGGTCATGGCCTCGCCGCTTATGATGCGAGCTAACTCTTGCACACGGCTTTCATAAGAAAGAGGCGTTACCTCTGTTTTAGTCCGACCGTTTTCTGTGGTTTTATTAATAAAATAATGGGCATCGGCCATGGCAGCGATTTGTGCCAAGTGTGTTACACAAAGTACCTGTTTATCATTGGCGAGATGTTTCATTTTACGACCGATTTTTTGTGCAGTTGCACCGCTTACACCGGTATCAATTTCGTCAAAAATTAAAGTATTGGTCATGTCTCCATCTGTTAAGATGGATTTAATGGCCAGCATAATGCGGGAGAGTTCACCGCCAGAAATGATTTTTTCTAAAGGATTAAATTCTTCACCGGCATTGGTCTTTAACATAAAGGCAACTTGCTCGGCACCAAATTTATGTAGGGGAGCAGGTGTTAACACAATTTTGAATTCCGCATCCGTCATATTTAAAAAATGCAAACTGTCATCAATGGCCTGCTCAATAGCGAAAATGGCATTTTGACGCAAATCAGTTAATGTTTTGGCGGCAAGGATAGCTTTGCTTTTTGCATCTTTTAAAAGTGTGGTCATCTGTTCCTTTTTTTCTTCGGCATTCTCAAGCTGCAAAAGTTCTGCTTCGCAAAGTGCTAAATGGTCTAAGACAGCTTCTACAGAGCCGCCATATTTTCGTTTTAAATGATAAATCGCATCCAGCCTTGCCTCGATTTCGTCAATGGGCAGTTCTATTTCTGCTAAACTGTCAAAATAGTTACGCAAACGGTGAGCAAGCTCTTCGGTTTCATCTAAAATATCATATAGTTTATTACTAAAATTTTCTAATTGGCTGTCTAATCCTGCAGCTTCATCCAACGCCTTGGCAGAAACAGCCAAAGCTTGGCGGGCATCTGGCTCGTCTATACCGTCACAAAGAGCAGTAAGAGCCTGTCCAACACTTTGTTCTAACGCTACCCGATGCCGGATA
>JAZODT010000043.1:0-7786 GCA_045597205.1 Clostridia bacterium | reverse complement strand
ACGCACCCCATTAACAACCGTTAAATCCTATGCAGAAACGCTTTTAGACATGGTGCAGGGAACGGATGTGCCGGTGACCTTCATTAACATTATTTTAAACGAAACAGACCGCATGACGAGATTGGTTAAAGACCTTTTGGTTTTGTCCAGTCTGGAACAATCCAATCAGTTAAAGAAATCTGAGTTTAACATAAAAACCTTAGTTTCGGATGTGGTGGATACCTTAAAACTGGTGGCAAAAGAACAGGGATTGCGCATATCTCTCTCCGCCAAACCGCCTTTTGATATGTTTTATGGTGACCGAGACAGAATAGAACAACTTTTATATAACATTATATCCAATTCAATTAAATATACGCCTAATGGGGGCAAAATAGATGTTTCTGTCACTCAGCTATATGGCAAGGTGACCATTAAAGTTAAAGATAGTGGTATTGGTATTCCTGAAAAAGACCTACAGCGAATTTTTGAACGTTTTTACCGTGTGGATAAGGCGCGTAGTCGCGAAAAAGGCGGTACTGGCTTAGGGCTTGCTATCTCAAAAGGCATTGTCGATGCCCATGAGGGCGAAATTTCCATTTCGAGTAAAGTGAACGAAGGAACAGAGGTAACAATTTCCTTGCCACTTCTTAAACCAATACAAATATCTTAAAAATGTAAATGGAACATAATATTGTCGTAACAGTTTTGTAAAAAACTTATGATACAATATGCATACGTTGTAATATTAGTATTAGTATTTATACGCTGAAGGACATAGGCAGACAGATGTTATATCTGTCAGAACACTGCATAAGGAGGTGTTGCAGTTGATGATTAAAAAAAGTATCATTAAATTCGGTGCTATGGTGTTGCTGCTCGTTTTTATGATGAGTGTGTGCACTGGTGTTTATGCAGCACCGGATGTATTGCCTTACGAGGTTGAATCCACTGCAGAGGGCTTGGTTACACTTAAAGCTCCTGAGCAACTGATAACATCTACCAATAATAAAAAGCTTCCCATTTCGGCAACCGTGCCGGAAGGGGCGCAAGTAACAGTTTATCGTTATGATTATGTAACAGGTTGTTATCACAAAATTGTTGTTGAGGATGTACCCATGGAAACCATTGTCGGTGCCACTATGTTATATGCCGGCCAGGTTGATTTAACCACCGGTAACAATAAGTTTTTAATCCGCGGTGGCTGGGATGATTCTGTTTACACAGTTGTCAAATTTGATGTTAACCTTTTAAATGAAGGCTTTATGGACAGAATTAAAGGCGTTATCAGTGCCATATTCAATTAAATAAAGTTGTGTAATCATGGGGCGTCACGGTGGTTTTAATCCGTTCGGATTGAAAACGGCGGATGCCCTTATTTTTTGTTATAACGGTTTTGGAAAGGAGGCAGCCCATGTTTAAGCGAACCTTTAAAAGTTTGTTGCTTATGTTTTCAATTTTTATAGCGTTTGTTTTAGTTTGGCAGATATGGTTTAGCGGTTATTTTCTGCCTGATGGATATGATTATGTTGCCTCTGGTTTCAGAACAAAATTTGTTGCGCCAATTATGCGGTTGTTTGGTGCCGGTCACGAGGCGGATTTTTCTCAAGATATTAAAAAGCTGTTTATTCCGGAAAAAATTGTGCTTAACTATTCCGGTGAACGGCGTGTTTTTACAAGCGGTCAAGAAGATTTTGAAACAATCTATGCACTTGCAGGTGAAACGGCGGGTAAAATTCTTTCCGGTGAATATCCTGTAAAAACAAAAGAAACAGTGGATTTAAATATCTATTTTTCTCTTTTAAAGGGAAAATCAATTTATGTTGATTATGGTAAAGAGTGGGACTTTCGTCTGTTTTCTTCGGCTATCTGCGGACAACCTCAAAACCGAATGACCAATGATATCAGTGTCATAAATGGCTATATCATCAGTTTGCATGATGGCATTATGAATGATGTTTCTCTTTATATGCAAGACCAAAAAAATGGCAATATCTATCGTTATGTGGTAGAAATTGATAAAAATGCTATGGATGCCCGATTAAAAGAATATCTTCAAACAAAAATGACGGGCGCCTTTCCTTCTTACTCTTTTGAACTGAATTTTCACAAAGAGCAAACCGAAGGGGCAACAAAAATTTTGTTTGAACCATTAATTTTAATGAACTTAGTTCCGGTGCAGGTGCCGCAAATTCAGCAACGGGGTTCTATTATCGAACGGCAGGCTTTATATGATGAATTGACAGAGACTGTGTTAGAGGTTTTCTCCATCAATAACCGGACAATGAGACGCTATACCGATTTAGATAATGCTCGAGTGTTTATAGAAAACAATGCAACGCTAACGATGTATCCAGACGGACTTTTAGAATATCATACGGTACAGGGCGGTCGCGGCCTGGATATTAGCGGTGGTGCAGATAAAACAAATTATGATATTTATACAGCAACGGCAAATGCGGTGGATTTTGTGTCAGAACTTTGCAATTATTTACCCAATGCTTATTCAGACAATTTGCAAATTAATACAAATTTGGTCAATAATACTGAACACCCCGGCACATATCGTTTAACTTTTGATTATGTTATCGATGGCATGGCAATTCGTCACCAAACAGAGTATGGATATGCCCCAACCATTACCATGGAAATTACAAATGGATATTTAACCTCTTATCGTCAATATATAAAGGCATATGATAAAATAAACATTGCAACCTGGGATATGGTACCTGTGCTGACGGCGGCCGATGGTCTTGGAAGCACTTTATATAATGGTGAAAATCCGTTGCACATAGCAAAGATATCTCGTTGCTATGTGGCCTATGCTGATGGTACGCTCTTGCCAAAATGGAACAGTTTAGTGGATGACAGAGAACAAATTATTGAGTGAGAAGGTGACCTATGAACTGGGGACGCGCCAAAACAATTTTAATTATTATGTTTATTTTGGTGGATATTTTTCTCTTTTTTGTGTTGATACAAACAAGGAAAGATGCGGTAGAAATCCCGGACGAAACCTTGCAGGCAACAGTGCAAATTTTGCAGGGGAAGGGAATTGATATTCAAAAAGAGCTCATACCAAAGTTTCGTTTGGTGAACCAAAATATTATGATGCGTAATTATTTTGAAGAGCCGACAAAAACGGCAGAATTAATTTTAAAAGAATTTGAAACAAACCTGGCGGATGAACAGAAACGGCATTATATTTTTGAGGGTGAAAAAGCTCTTTTAATAGTGAAAGATACACACTTTAAATATCAAGCAAAAGGGGAAGCTAAACCTTATGAAAAAGACGTGAAACCTGCTGAAAAAGTTGTGTTTAATCAACTGAAAAAACTGGGTTTTAAAGGGAATGAAATGGTTATAGTAAACAGTAAGACAGAAAATGGTTTATTTACCGCTCAGGTCGTTCCCGTTTATAAAGATTTGAAGATTTATGGTATTAGTATGACTGTTACAGCAGATCGTGAAAAAATTTTGCAATTAGAGGGCAATTGGTTTCGCGCACAAGATGCAGAAAGTTATGAAACCGAAACCTTACTGGATGTAACGGCTGTTTTAGCAGGATTAACGTATAGACAGGATGGCTGGCCCAAACAAATTACAGGAATAGAAAACGGCTTTTATGCTTCCGATGCGTTTTTAAACAGTCGAGAAATTGCCGCCGTACCTATTTATGCTGTGATGGATAAAAATGGGAAAATTAAATGCTTTGATGCACGAATTGGTAATGAAATCGGTGAGAAAGGAACGGTAGAATAATATGTTAGTAGATGTAGCAGAAATAAAGATTCAATCCGGAAACGGCGGTAACGGACTTGTTTCTTTTAGACGGGAAAAATATGTAGCAGCTGGCGGTCCGGATGGTGGTGACGGCGGTCGTGGCGGCGATGTTATTTTTGCAGCAGACAGCCGTTTACTGACGTTGATGGATTTTCGTTATAAAAAGGAATATAAAGCGCAAAACGGTGGCGATGGCCGCGGCGCAAAATGTACCGGCAGCAACGGTGAATCTATGGTGATTCGGGTGCCGGTTGGCACTTTAATTAAGGATGCAGAAACAGACCGCAGCATTGCGGATTTAAATCATGATGGTGCCCAGTTTGTGGCGGCTCGCGGCGGTAACGGTGGATGGGGAAATGTTCATTTTGCCACCCCCACAAGACAGGTGCCTAAATTTGCCAAACCCGGACAACGTGGTGTTTCCAGGCGGATTAAGCTGGAACTAAAATTGCTGGCAGATGTGGGCTTGGTGGGTTTTCCCAATGTGGGTAAATCCACGCTTTTATCTGTGGTCAGCAGTGCCCGCCCTAAAATTGCTAACTATCATTTTACGACCTTAGAACCCAATTTGGGTGTGATTTCTGTTGGTGAGGGCGAAAGCTTTGTGATGGCGGATATCCCAGGGATTATCGAGGGTGCCAGTGAAGGTGCCGGCTTGGGTCATGAATTTTTAAGACATATTGAGCGAACCAGACTATTACTGCACTTGGTGGATGTCTCCGGTATTGAGGGTCGAAATCCCATTGAGGATTTTGATACCATTTGTGAAGAAATGCGCCTGTATAATCCTGAAATTGCAGAAAAACCGCAAATTGTGGTTGCTAATAAAACCGATATTGTGACAGATCCGGAAATGTATGAAGCCTTTAAAAAGGAAATAGAAGACAGGGATTTGCTAATGTTTGAAATTTCGGCTGCAACAGGACAGGGCACACGTGAACTGATGGCTTTTGCTTATGGCTGCTTAAAAGAGTTGCCCATTCCCGAACAGGAAGTTTTTGAAGATATTCCGGTAGAAGAAGAGGAAGATACCTTTACAGTTATTCGTGAAGATGAGGCATTTCGTGTAGAGGGTCGGCGTGCAGAACGGATTGTAAACAGTACCAATTTCTCCGACTATGAATCTCTGCAATTTTTCCAGCGTTCTCTGCGGGAATCCGGCATTATTGCGGCTTTAGAAGAAGCGGGTGTGAACGAGGGCGACCCGGTACGAATTTGCGATTTAGAATTCGAATTCGTAAAATAAGAAAAGAGGCATTTTATGAAAGAAATAAGCATGAAAGCTCGGGCAAAAATTAATTTGTCTTTACATGTGTTGGGAAAACGTCCAGATGGTTACCATGATATCGAAAGCGTTATGCAATTGGTGGATTTTGGCGACGATGTAACTCTTTCTACTGTTAAAGAGTTGAACATTTTTCTAACCACCAATGTGCCGGATTTGCCGTTGGATGAAGGCAACATTGCTTATCGTGCGGCAAAATTGATGCAAAAAAAATTTGCAATTGAAAATGGCTTTTTAATCCAGCTTGAAAAAAGAATTCCTATAGCAGCCGGACTTGCTGGTGGCAGCACCAATGCGGCTACCGTTATGCATTTAATTAATAAGGCCTGCGATTTGAATTTATCAGTAGAACAACTGGCGGCATTAGGTGTAGAGTTGGGGGCAGATGTGCCTTTTTGCTTATATGGTAAACCAGCCTTGGCAGAGGGCATTGGAGAAAAACTAACACCAATAACAGGGCTTAAAGATTGTTATATTGTGCTAACAAATCCCGGTGTGGGTGTGAGCACAGAGATGATATACAAAGCATTGGATAGTGAGCCGTCACTTGCGGTTGGTCAAACGGCAAAATTGCTTCAAAATCTTAAAGATGAAAATTGGTCGGCTGCTTTTGGCGAAATGAAGAATGTGATGGAAAAGGTGGCAGCAGATGCTTGCCCTGCAATTCTTGACTTGCTGGCAAAACTACGTCAGGCAGGGGCAGATCATGCTATGATGAGTGGCTCTGGTGCAACGTGCTTTGGCATTTTTAAAGTAAAGCCAGATGAAGAAAAATTAAAAACCTTATTTGGTAATAGTTTCGTGGCTTTAACAAAACCGATTCAATAAATAAACGGTGTGTGTTATTTCTAACACACACCGTTTATTTATTATTTTAATTTTTCTTCTAACAAGGTTTTAATCACAGCAGGGTCGCCAGCGCCCTTTAATTCTTTCATACAAGCACCAAAGAGAGCCTGCAGAGCCTTAACCTTTCCGCCTTTATAATCGGCAACAGATTGCGGATTTTCAGCAATGGCTTTATCAATCACCGCTTCCATGGCAGAAGCATCAAACTTCTTGTCAAGACCTTGTTCTTTACAGTAAGCAACAGGATCAACATCTTGTTCAACCACAGCGATGAGTATCTTTTTACCGGCGTTACGGTTAATATCGCCGTTATCCACCATCTTAATCACAGCATAGAGCTTTTCAGCGGTGATAGCCAGGTCATTTAAGGTTTTGCCGTCTTTACGCAAAATGCCGGCACAATCCGTTAAAATCCAGGCAGCACCGTCTTTGGCATTGGCACCCATCGCCACAATGTCGTCAAGCAGTTTGCTGATTTTATGGTTTGAAATGAGCATGTCAATTTCCTTATCAGAAATGCCTGACAAACGGTAATCCTCCGCTTTTTCATCCACAGCGGCAGGTTTGTTGGCTTTAATTTTTTCCAGCCACTCATCATCAATAATAATGGGCATTAGATTGGCATCGGGGAAGTAGCGATAGTCTGCTTCGGTTTCTTTGTTTCGCATAGCAAAAGTTTTGCCGCTTGCATCGTCAAAACGTCTGGTTTCCTGCACCAGTTCTTCCGTTTCGAATTCCAAAGCATCCATATGACGCTGTGCTTCATAACGAATGGCTTTTTCAATGGCTTCAAAGGAGCTCATATTCTTAATTTCAGTACGCACGCCAAATTCTTCGCTTCCCTCGGGGCGAACAGAAATGTTAACGTCGCAACGCATTGCTCCTTCTTCGCATTCTGAAATGCCACCGGAACGAAACATAGATTTCAGCTTATTTAAGTAGGTTACCACCTCTTCAGCACTTCTAAAGTCGGGTTGGGTAACAATTTCAATTAAGGGTACGCTGGTGCGGTTAAAGTCCACATAAGAATATTTACCGCCGTGCACCAGCTTGCCGGCATCTTCTTCCATGTGAATCTGCTTAATGCGGATGTCACGGGTGCCTGCTGAAGTTTTTAAGGTCACACAGCCGTTGGTGCAAATGGGGTGGTTGAGCTGAGTTATCTGATAAGCACAGGGCAAATCAGGGTAGTAGTAATTCTTTTTATCAAAGGTGGTGTAACGGTTAATGTCGCAGTTTAACATGAGTCCTGCGGTTACAGCCAGCTCCACAACATGTTTATTCATCACAGGGAGCATGCCAGGCATACCGCTGCAGGCAGGGCATACACAGTCATTAGGTTCTTTTGCAGCAGAGTGACCGCCGCAGGAACAGAATATTTTTGATTCGGTAGAAAGCTCCACGTGGGTCTCCAAACCGATGACCAATTCATAATTCATGATTATTCACCCTTCCTTTCCACGCTATCAGCAAGCCCTAATAACAGACCTTCGGAAAAATGCTTGCCCAACAGCTGAACACCACCGGAAACTAAAGCCGGCGTGCCAATTAAGTTAGCCAAAGCTGTGAATACGCTTTCTTCGAATACTTTGCCAAAAGCTTCGTGAATATCATAGGCTACGTAAGCAGTTTTGCTTATCGCCGGTGTTAAAAGGGCATCATATTGTTTCATCAGCTCTTCAAACTTTTCAGCGATTATACGGCGAATCTTTAAGGATTTATCATAGCAGGCTTCATAACGGTTTTTAGAAAGCACATCAGAGCCATACATAATCACAGCCTTGGTTAAAAAGTTAAAGCCTTCTGTTCTGGAATTAACATATAATTCGTCAATATTTTTATATTCCTTGGCACGATGACCGAATTTCACACCGTCATAACGGGAAA
>JAZODT010000042.1:0-23302 GCA_045597205.1 Clostridia bacterium | reverse complement strand
TGTCAAGGCCTCTAAGCATCCGTCTAAACCGCAGGTGAGGGGGTCTGTTTTATTTTGAGCGGGGGGCATCTCATAAGGTAGCCCTGGTAAAATTTGTCGTTTGGAACTAACAGAAAAATCAACGCGTTTAATACTATCTGCAATGCGACCGTTTTCATCCACTAAAATAATGTTGGAATGTCGCCCCATGATTTCTATAATCAGTGATTTTTGCACCTGGTCACCCAGTTCGTTTCTGGTTTCAACATTGAAAATAAGCATGCGTTCTAAAGCAGGCTGACGGACAGAAAGCACATGGGCCGAGGTTAAATGTTTTCTAAGCAACATGCAAAACATGGGGGCAACCATAGGGTTTTCTTTTTGGGGTTCGTCAATGGCAACCCGGGGGATGGAGGGGTTGGCAGAAAGTGTTACCTTAAAAGTCCCGGCAGAACCATGACAATGTAGCAAAAGCTCATCCGGCTCCGGCTGATAAATTTTATCCAGTCGTGCACCGGCTAATTTTATATTCAGTTCCTGCGCCAAGGCACGAACAACCAGTCCGTCAAATGCCATTTGTTTCATCCTTTCCTATGGGGCTGTGCTCTAAAACTTTCAATATTTTTGTGTGGGGTGCAATGCGCTTGTCTAAAAAATGCAGAATAAAAAAACTGCCGATGAGACAAATGATAGAAATTGCAATAGCCCAAAGGGCACTATTTGTGAAAGAAAATGCAATGCCATAGCCTGTAAAAAATAATATCAAAGGGAAAAGATATACCCAAAGACTGCCGGATAGCACAGCGCCGGTAGAGGCAGAGAGCAACACCTTATCACCCGGGCGGGCACCGACATTATTTTCCAGCCACACAAGATGCCCCCTAGCCTGACATCCGCCGGGACAGGCGGCACAATAGTCGCCACAGGCAGAGGCTCTGGGGATGGCTACCTGTGCTTTGTTCTGTTCTATTTTGATAACGGTTCCTTTTTGTGTCATGTTTTTTCCTCACAGTTTTTCTGCCATGTTTTCTAATTTTTGCAATCGACGGCTCACACCGGATTTGCTGATGGGTTCGCTTAACATGGCTGCTAATTCAATTAAACTTGCTTCAGGGTTTTCTAAACGCAAATCTGCCAGCTCAATCATAGTGGGGGGTAAATCGGAAGCCAAAGGAGAAGCCATAACCTTGCGGATGGCTTTAATGTGCCTTGCAGCTGTGTCTGCTGTTTTGGATAGGTTGGCAGTTTCACAGTTCACTCTGCGATTTACCATGTTTTTCATATCTTTTTCTATTTTAATGCTATATAGATTTAAGGCGGAGTCCGTGGCACCTAAGGCTGCCAAAGTATCGGCAATTTCTTCGCTGTCTTTTATGTAAATCACATAATTAGATTTTCGGGTAACCAAACGGGCGGATAGCTGTTCATCATTAAAAAGGTGCACAAGGTCCTGCGCCAAATCATGGTAGTGTGTTTCAATTTCTAAATGATAACTTTTTTCCGGTGCACTGGCAGAACCGGCACCCAAATAGGCTCCCCGCAAAAATGCACGGCGACAGCAGGATTCGCTGGCTACAAAGGGGTCAACACAAAATTTCACCCGCCCGTCACGATAGAAACCTAAAGCCTTCATAACAAGAGGAAAACTATCCTTTGCATAAAGCTCTAGGGTGTGAATATAGCCCGCTTTCTTTTTTTCGATAGCCATGCGCTTAGGATGCACAGAAAAAAGGCCGGAAAGAAGCTCATAAGCACGCTCTGCAACGGCGGCATTTTCCGTCCGAAATCGCAATCCGCCACCCTCGGCTTCAGAAAGCAGGGTGCCGGCTAAGGCTAACAAACCTGCAAGTTCTGCTTTTTGACAACAGAGGCCTTCTAAAGGCAATTGACAAAGTTCATGTTTTATCTCGCTGGAAAAAGACATGGCATCTCCCTTCTTTTATTTCGCCTGAAACCAGCTGGCGCCGGCATGCATATCGACAGAAAGCGGAGCCTGCATCATAAAGGCGTGTTCCATTTCTTCACATAAAATCCGGCCGGCAATTTCTTGTTCTTCAAAGGGTGCTTCCACAATCAGTTCATCATGTACCTGCAAAATGAGGCGGGCACGGAGTCCTTCTTTTTTCAAACGGTTAAACACTTTCACCATGGCCAGTTTAATAATATCAGCCGCCGTGCCCTGAATGGGTGTATTTAAAGCAGCACGTTCGCCAAAGGCGCGAAGCTGAAAGTTAGAAGCAGTCAGCTCCGGCAAAGCACGACGCCGGCCAAAAAGAGTGGTTACATAGCCGTTTTGCTTTGCTTTTTCCACAACATCTTTCATATATTGCTGCACGTTAGGAAAAGAGCCTAAATAATCTTCAATATAGGCTTTGGCTTCCCGCATGGAAATTTGTAAATCCTGTGCTAATGAAAATTCGCCCTTGCCGTAAATCAAGCCAAAGTTCACAGCTTTGGCGGCTGTGCGCATGTCGCTTGTTACTTGTTCTAATGGTGTGTTAAAAATTTTGGCGGCTGTGCTTGCGTGGATATCTTTACCGGAGCAAAAGGCTTCAATCATGGCCTCATCACCGGCAATGTGTGCCAGCACACGCAACTCAATTTGGGAATAGTCGGCATCCAGCAAAACATGGCCCGGTGCTGCAACAAACATTTTTCGCATTTCACGCCCTAAGGCAGTACGAATAGGGATGTTCTGCAAATTTGGCTCTGAAGAGCTGATGCGGCCGGTTACCGTTACGGTTTGATGAAAGGTAGAATGAATTCTGCCATCCGGTGCAATCACATCCTTTAACCCATCCACATAAGTGGATTTTAGTTTGGCTAAATGACGATATTCTAAAATTTTTTCAATCATGGGGTGTGCCCCTATTAGTTTCTCTAAGGTGCCGGCATCGGTAGAATAGCCGGTTTTTGTTTTTTTGGTGGCTTTAAGCCCCAGTTTTTCAAATAAAATAACGCCTAACTGTTTAGGAGAATTAATGTTAAATTCCTCACCGACAAGGTCATAGATTTCTTGCGTTAAAGTTCCAATTTGTTCTTCTAACATTTTGCCAAATTCCAAAAGCTTGTCCTTATCAACTAAAATGCCTGCATTTTGCATATCAGCAAGAACCTCAATTAAGGGTGTTTCAATAGTTTTAAAAAGTTCTAATGACCCGTCCAACCTTAATTTTTCTGTTAGGCAAGTGTAAAGTGCAGGCAAAACAGAAGCTTGCTCAGCCAAAGCAGCAAAATCATCTGTAGGCGCTTCTTCAAAGGAAAGTTGTTCACCTGCTGCGTTTAAGTTTAATGTGATTCCTAAATAGTCATTTGCAAGTTCAGAAAGCTCATAATTTTTTCGAGCAGCCTCGCAAAGATAAGCAGCAACAGCAATATCAAACCATTCACCTTTGGGTTCAATATTCATGTTTTTAAGATAAACATATTGCTCTTTGCTACCATGAGTTACTTTTATCCCGTTTTTTCTTTCAAAAAAATCTTTCAACACCGAAAGGCAGTCATCGTTTAAAGGTAAAGTAGCTACAGTGCCGGCTCCGTCTGTTAATGCAATGGCAGTACCCGGAATATCCATCATGTAATATACAGTTTCAGCCGCTAAAAGTTGTTTTAATTCTTCTGGGGAGGGGGTAACTTTGTTAAAAGATGGCTTTTCTGTTTGCAATGAGGGCGCGCCGGTATCTTGGGGGAGCTTTTTTAAAAAACTCTTAAATTCCAAACGGCTATATAATTCGCGGAGAGCCGCAACATCTCCTTCTTGTTCTTTTGCAGCTTCAAAATTAAGACCAATGGGCACTTGGCAGTCAATGGTTGCCAAAGTGCGGGATAAAAAGGCGGTTTCTTTGCCTTCTGTAAGTTTAGTGCGCAATGCCTTTGTAATGGCATCAGAATCTAAATTTTCATAAATATTCTCTAAATTTTTAAAGGTGGAAATCAGGGAAAGAGCACCCTTTTCACCAATGCCTTTAACCCCGGGGATATTATCAGAGGTGTCACCCATAATGGCTTTTACATCAATAAATTCCTTAGGCGTAACCCCATATTTTTCAAATACATGTGCGGCATCAAAAATTTCGGTGTCGGTATTGCCCATGCGAGTGGTCACCAAATAAATCTTATTGTCTTCTGTGGCAAGCTGCAAGTCGTCCTTGTCGCCGGTTAAAATCATGCAGGCAATATTCTGCTCAGTACATTGTGCCGCTACCGTTCCAATAATATCATCTGCTTCATACCCCTCTTTTTCTAAAACAGGGATTTTGAGAGCGTTGAGCACTTCTTTTAAAAGAGGAATTTGGGGCACCAGTTCTTCCGGCATGGGGCGGCGTGTGGCTTTGTAGCCATCAAACATTTTATGACGAAAGGTAGGGGCCTTTAAATCGAAAGCCGCCGCAATATAATCTGGCTTAATTTCTTCTTTAAACTTATAAAAAATGTTTAAAAAGCCATAAACGGCATTGGTATAGGTGCCGTCTTTTGCTGTTAACAAACGAATGCCGTAAAAGGCACGGTTGATAATACTGTTGGCATCAATAATTAAAAATTTTGGTTTTGACATGGAGTTTTACCTTCCTTCGTCAGTTTTCTTCTGTGCCAAGAGGCTTAACGGCAGTTAGTTCCATTTGCTCATCAATAACATAAATTCCTTGGCAACGGTTGGCTAACAGAGGCATGTTTTCTTTGCCTAAAACAAATAAGGCCGTTGAGAGCATATCGGCTTCTAAACCATTTTCAGCAATAACGGTTACACTTTTTAATCCATTGTGCACAGGATACCCCGTTTGGGGGTCTAAAATATGGTGATAACGTTGGCCGTTTTCTTCAAAATATCGTTCATAATCACCAGAGGTAACAATGAACCCGTCATAGAGAGAAAAGGTTTTTATTAAGGTGCCCCGGGGCGCATCAGGCTTTTGTAAACCAATGATAAAAGGTTCTGATTTTGTGCCGGTTAACAGCCGTTTTAAAAATTTTGTTGGCTTGCCGCCCATCACAGCCACATTGCCGCCTAAATCCAGATAGGCATGGGATATGCCCTTTTCTTTTAAAATTTTTAAGGCTTCTTCGGATGCGTAGCCCTTGACGGCAGCACCTAAATCTAATTGTGTATCGCTATTTGTTTTAGTGATGGTGTGTTTTTCTTTATCAAGAATCAGTTTTTCTGCACCGGTCACCGTCAATGCGGCAGAAATGGTTGTCTTTTGCGGCATGGCGGCCTCTTTTGTGCCAAATCCCCAAAGAGTACTGATAGGGAACAGGGTAATATCAAAGGCACCCTGACTATCTTTTGAAAAAACAAGTGATTTTTGAATTAAATCAAAAATCTCTTCATCAACAGAAACGGGCACGTTCTTCTGGGCGGTGTTAATGGCATATACGACGCTTTCTTTTTGATGGGCGTTACACTTTTTATCAAGCTCCCGTAACCGCATAAACACAGCACCAATGGCCTCTTTTGCGTTTGAGCCATAGGCAGTTACAGATACCACGGTGTCCATTAAAAATTCAGTTTCAGTATGCATGGTAGGCTTTGTAAAACCGGCAAACAGTAATAAAAGCACTACAATGCCGGCAAAAACTTTTATGTGCTTCATCATTAAAACTCCGTTTTCTCCGGATTGGCATTCACGCTGACAGCAGGCCGGATTTTATATAACAACCGATATATTTTTTGGTTATTCATCACCTTAGTAATATATTGCCGGGTTTCAGGATAAGGAATTTGTAAAAGCGTTACACCGTCTTTGGAATAGGCATCGTCTGCAAGCCAACGGCTGACGTTGCCTTCGCCGGCGTTGTAAGCGGCAAGGGCATTTTTTTCGTTACCATCATATAAATTTAAAAGATATGACATGTAATAACAACCCATTTTTATGTTTAACGCCGGATCGGTAATTTGCTCATATTCAAAATCTGTTAAATTTAACCGGTCGGCAATCCATTGGGCAGTGGGTTTAATAATCTGCATTAAACCGGAGGCCTGCTTATGAGAAACGGCATCGGGTTTAAAATTGCTTTCAGACTTTATAATACTCATAATCAAATAAGGATCCACAGCATATTCTGCGGCATATTTCTTAATATGATTCATGTATTTTACCGGATAAAATATACGGGTAATGTTGGCGGTATTGACAAGTAGCGAAAAGATAACAATTGCCAATAGCCAACGTTTTAATTGCTTTTTTTTCACAGAGAAAGCTCCTTTATTATTTCGTAGATGGATCGTTTTAAGGCGTTTTGGTCTTGGTTATTTTCAATGATATAATCACAACGGGTGCGGTAAAAATCATCATCCGGTTGTGCATCTATGCGGCTTTTAGCCAAATCCTCCGTTAAACCGTCCCGTTTCATAATGCGCTCAAGTCGTGTTTTTCTGTCAGAAAGAACAGCAACACAAACAGAACAAAGCGGTTCTAACCCACATTCAAATAAAAGGGGTGCATCAATTACGGTTAAGGGTTGTGGATGGTTTTCCAATATTTCTTTAATTGCTTTAATAATATATGCATGGGTTATTTTATTTAATTGGGCAAGGGCATTTTTATCAGAAAAAACAATGGCCCCCAGTTTTTTTCTATTTAATGAACCGTCTGGCAGCAAAACATCTGTAAACGTGTTGGCAATTTCTGCAAGAGCAGGTCTGCCGATAGCCACCACATCTCTGGCAATTTGGTCAGCATCAATAATTCTTGCGCCTGCATTCTTAAAACATAAAGCGACGGTGCTTTTGCCTGAGCCGCTACCGCCGGTTAACCCAATGACAATGCTCATATAAGTACCTCTTTATAAAAACTTTGCCAGCTTTTCCATGGCACGCCCTGGTGCATCTTTTGAATTTTTCCAGGGCTCATTTTGATAACGATAATCATATTTTTTGGTAAACCAATTCACTTCTTCGTTAATTCGTTTTAAGTGCTTAATCTCCAGTTCAATCAATGCTTGTTTGGCTTCTTTTAATTGTTTGCCGGAAAGCTCTCTTTCTGCACAGTTTAATAATAGTTGAAAGTGGGGCAGGCAAAAGCCAAGGGAATTTTCTACCTTTTGCTTAAAATCTGCCTCGTTTTTATAAAGATACCAAAAAACTCCTGCAAATTTTTCTAATGTATGTTCTAGCTTGTGGCAAATCAAGCAACTTTCTTGGTCTTTTTGTAAGGCAGCGGTTAAAGGTGATTCGTGGTCTGTCTTTTTAAATAAGCCGCCTTTTTCTTCTGGCTTTTGGGCTGCTGTTTCCAGCTTTTTAATTAATTCATTTAAATGGGTATCTAACACCAAAGCAAGGCTCAAAGCGTTAGCCTCACGGTTCATTTGTTCATAATGGCGGCGGCAATAGCCTTTGTCATTGGAAATAATCCGGCTATCCGGTTCCATCATAGAAGCACCTAAGGCATAGGTAACTTGTTCTGCCTCCAGCTTTTTTTCCAGCGTACAAAAAGGGCATTCGCCGCCTTCATTAAAAGCATCAGTTAAAGGTATAGTATATATTTTTTCTTTCAAGAGAAACCTCCCAAATTCGTTAGAATTCCCATTCTGTTTTTATCATATATGTAACCAATCTATATTATATCATATTTTTCTCCAAAATGAAACAACATAAATAAAAATTTAACGATTATTTTTTACGAAATATTTTTTGTCAAAAAAAGAAGAAATGTTTTTTTAGTTTGTTTGCAATTTATGACAAAATATGCGCAATAATTGGTATATAATGGAAATGTAAAAAATTACCAGGAGGCTTACCAATGACAAATCAAGAATTGCAATCCTATCAAAAAATGGGGATACCTGTAGCTAAAAAAAGAAAAAAAGTTTTTCAATTTAATGTATATGAATTTATGGAATACATACTTTGCTTTTTGCTGAGTAAAATCTTTTTGTTTGGCGCTATTTCTCCTTTGGGTATCTCTTATTATGCAGCAGTGTTCCCAAAACAAAAGCGCATGTTGGGCGTGTTGGCTGTTTTTTTGGGACTGGCTGTTTCCGGTATGGGTTTGCGCGTTATGCAATATGCGGGCGCTCTTGTCATTGTTTGTGCCTGTTCCATATTGTTGGAGAAAGAATTTGAAGACCACAAGTGGTTATATGCAACGCTGGCATCTGGTGCGGTTATGCTAACAGGATTTGTCTTTATTGCCTTTAACGGGTTTTTGCTATACGATATTTTGTTTCAGACCTTAGAGGGCATTTTGGTGTTTTTTTCTTATTTTATTTTTGATAAAGCGGCAGATTTAATACGACACATACATAAAAGGTCTGTTTTTGAGCCCATAGAAAGTCTAAGCTTATTATTTTTATGCGGCGGCGTGGTACTTAGCTTTAGCAACATTCCTTATTTTAAAGGGGCGGCTCATGTCGTTAGTCTAGTTATTATTCTAGTTGCCGGGTTAACCGGTGGCTTTCCCCTTTCCGGTGCGGCAGGTATTTTATTTGGTTTTGTAAACAGTTTAACAGATGTTTTACCGGCACAGGTATTGGCTGTTTATGCCGTGAGTGCTTTGTGTGCCGGCCTTTTGCAAAAAAAAGGAAGATGGGGCGTTGCGCTCAGCTTTTTTTGTGCTAATGCACTTTCAATGTTATATTTTAATGGTTCGGCTAATACGATGATTGCTTATTATCATGTTTTGCTGGCAGGTCTTATTCTTTTTTTAATTCCCGACCACCTGTTAACTGTGTTTGGTGAGGTGGTGAAAGCACCAGTTTATGCCGAGGATGCAGTGGCACGTTTAAGGGAAATTATGGCCAATAAGCTGACAGAGGCCTCTCAATCTTTTGAAGCGTTGTCATGCACCTTTAATGAAGCCATTGAAACAAGTGTCGATTCGGCCCTGCGTGATCCGGCATTTTTATTTGATAAAACAGCAGAGAAGGTTTGCAGAAACTGCACTTTAATGAAATATTGCTGGCAAAAAGAGTATAATGAAACAAAACATTCCTTGCTAACATTATATAACCGGATGCATCTAAGAGGCAATGCAGAGCCGGAGGATGTACCGGAAAGTTTTAAAAAAGAATGCATCCATTTATATGATTTTTTAGAGGTGTTAAATAAAAATTATGAAGTGCATAAGGTAAATTTATTATGGGCAGGCAGAGTGTCAGAAAGCCGGAATCTGGTGGCAGAGCAGTTTAAAAATTTATCTATGGTGTTAGAGCATTTAAAAGGTGAATTGGGCACAGAACCCACAGAAGGGATTCGGTTAGAAAGACGAATTGCTGCGGCACTAGACCGAAAAGGCATTGAGGCCACGCACATCAGGGTTTCGGGCACAGACATAAAAGAAGTTTCGCTGGAACTGGCGGCCTGCGGTGGTGAACGTGTTTGTGCACAACAAGTGGCAGCAGTACTAGGTAGCGTTTTAAATGTTCCCATGCTGCGCCTGCCGTCTGTTTGCAGTCAAAATCGGTGCCGTTTGCGTTTTCAGGAGCAGGCACGTTATACCATGGAAACAGGCTTTGCACAAATAGCCGGCAAAGACGGTTCGGTATGCGGCGACCATTATATGTTATCACAATCGGCAGACGGAAAATTTGTGCTGGCATTGTCAGACGGTATGGGGCAGGGTTATGCTGCAGAAAATCAAAGCAGTATGACCATCCACTTAATCCGTCAGTTAATTGCAGCAGGATTTGATAAAGAAACCTCATTAAAACTCATTAACAGTATGCTCATGGTCAGCACAGAGCGGGAAAGTTTTGCCACAGCAGACTTGTGCCTGGTTAATTTATATAGCGGTGCCTTGGAATTTATTAAAATTGGTGCCAGTAATTCTTATGTAACCGGAGGTGAGCAGGTGGAAAAGGTGACTTGTTCCTCCTTGCCGGCAGGTATTCTTTGTGATATTGAGGCAGATTGTGATTTAAAATATGCCCGCTCCGGTGATTATGTCGTCATGGTGACAGACGGCGTTGCCGACGCCTTAGAAACCGAAGCAGAAAGCAAGATATGCCGCATTATAGAGGCCTTTAACGGAGAAACACCGCAACAACTGGCAGATGATATTCTACGTGGAGCATTGGCCATTAGTGGCGGCGTGGCAAAAGATGATATGACGGTTTTGGCAGCTAGATTAATAGAAATTTAATAAAAAACCCGTCGCAAAAATTTGCGGCGGGTTTTTTTGGTTACAGTCTTATGGGTGGCACAGGGGTGGGACGACCGTTTTCGTCTAATGCCACAAACACAAGGGTTGCTTCGTTCGTGTGGATCACAGCGCCGGATTGCAGATTTTCTGCCCAAACATCTACTTTAATTTTCATAGAGGTGTTGCCCACAGAAACTAAGGATGACTTTAGCCGAACCATTTCTCCTAATCTGGCCGGATGCTTAAAGTTAAGGCCATCCATTGAAACGGTTGCAACAATGCGATTTGCGTGTTTGGACGCAGTTAACGCAGCGGTAATATCAATCCAGTGCATAAGCTGTCCGCCCATTAAGTTGCCCAATAAATTTACATCGTTAGGGAGCACCAGTTGCACCATTTCCACCACAGATTCCTGAATGGTTTTTGAAAACATCATAAGTTTTTAGTCCTTTGTCACTTATTTATTATTAACTTGACCTTAATGTTCCTCGTTCATACAAAAAATTAAAATCAATTTTTTATGAAATTATTTGTTAAAAGACAAAAACTGTCTGGTATGGAATGTGTCGGTTATGAAAAAATAATATAAAAACCCTTGCGGAGAAATAGTTATGAACAAAAGAAATTTTTTAATATTATATTTTGTAATTATTTGTACATTTACCGGATGTGTGATAAACAAAAAAGAGGCGCCGCCTTCACCTACGCAGAATACGGATGTTTGCGAAACAACACCTGCCCCCGAGAGCACGACAACACCTGTGCCGGTTTTGTTGGGCAGTGCCAAAACCACACTGCTAGATAAGCAGGAAAGCCGTTTGCACAATATCCGGCTTGCCTGCCAATCGGTTAATGGGTCTATCGTAGAACCGGGAAACATTTTTTCTTTTAATCAAGTGGTAGGGAACAGAACGCCTGAACGAGGTTATCAGGATGCAACAGTTTTGGTTCATGAAGAAAAGCAAAAAGGCTGCGGTGGCGGCGTTTGTCAGGTGAGCTCAACGGTGTATCAGGCAGCACAAAATGCTGGACTTGTAATTTTAGAGAGAAATAGTCACAGTGGTGAGGTAGGCTATGCACCAAAGGGTGAGGATGCTGCGGTTAATTATGGTGATTTAGATATGCGGTTTAAAAATAATTGTAATCAAAAGATTAAAATAAAAGTATGGGCGAATGAAAATGCAGTGCAGTCAGAAATTTATCAATTACCTTAAAATACAACCGAAAGGTTGTATTTTAAGGGGATATTTGGAAAGATACTTTACTTTATTGGATATTTATAGTACAATGAATAAGTTCTTTAAAGTAAACTGCATGAAGATGCAGAAAGTATTTTTTAAAGGAGAGATAACCATGAAAAAATTTACAAAAGTTTTGGCTTTGGTGTTTGCTATGGCCATCCTGCTGACCGCTTGTACTGCTCAGCCTGCTCAAGAGTCTGATTTAAAGTACATCGAGGACAAGGGCGAATTAATTATCGGTATGACTCTGTTCGCTCCCATGAACTATTATGAAGGTGAAGAACTGGTTGGTTTTGAAACCGAGTTTGCAGCTGCTGTTGCTGAAAAGCTGGGCGTTGCTCCTAAGTTTATTGAAATTGACTGGAACACCAAAGAAGTTGAACTGGCAGCAAAAAGCATTGACTGCATCTGGAACGGCATGACCATCACACCGGAAAGAGCAGAAGCAATGTCCATCACCGTGCCTTACATGGCTAATAAGCAGGTTGTTGTTGCTAAAGCTGAAAATGCTGAAACATATGCAACAGCTGAAGGTATTGAAAACGTGGTTGTTGTTGCCGAAGCTGAATCTGCCGGCGAAGAAGTTGCAACCAGTGATGAATTCTTCAGCAAAGCTTCCTACACAGCTGTTGATTCTCAGGCAAAAGCTTTAATGGAAGTTAGCAGCGGTACTGCTGGTGCTTGTGTAGTTGACTTTGTTGCTTCCATCGGTATGATTGGTGAAGGCACTGACTACGAAAATCTGGTTGTTGTTCCCACCAAGGAATTTTCACCGGAAGAATATGGCGTTGCTTTTAGAAAGGGTAGCGACGTAACTGAAAAAGTGAATGCAGCTATGAAAGAACTGGCTGAAGATGGCACTTTAGAAACCATCGCCAAGAAATATAAGCTGGATGAACTGTTAAAGTTTTAAGGTTCGTTTGTTGAATTAAATATCTTGTAAGAACTTCCAGCAAAGCTAGCTTTGCCGGAAGTTCTTGCGAATAATGGAGTTTGCTATGACTTTTAACACGGTAACAACTGAATTATTGGGTGGATTCTGGCAAAACTGTCAGATTTTTTTCTTAACGCTTTTATTTGCAATCCCATTAGGGTTGCTGATTACTTTTGGCTCTATGTCGAAGTGGGCGCCTTTTTCTTTTTTGCGCCGGTTTAGTATTGGAGAAAAATTTAACAAATTTAATTTACATACAGTGTTATTGGCAATTGCTGGTTTCACACCCATTAGTTTTTTTACCAGAATTTTTGTATGGATTATCAGAGGCACACCGCTTTTGTTACAACTTTTGGTTGTTTTTTATGTGCCGGGTTTAATTTTTGATTATCCCATGACAAACAGATTATTGGCGGCTCTCATTGCCTTTGTGATTAACTATGCCGCATATTTTTCAGAGATTTACCGTGGGGGAATTGAAGCCATTCCCAAAGGTCAGTATGAGGCTGGTCAGGTTTTGGGTTTAACCAAAACGCAGGTTTTTTTTAAAGTTATTTTAAAACAGGTTATTAAACGAATTGTGCCCCCCATGGGTAATGAAATTATTACCTTGGTAAAAGATACCAGCCTTGCCCGCATTATTGCTGTTCCCGAAATTTTAAAGGCAGCAGAACGTTTTTCTGCCAGGGGCGTTATCTGGCCGCTATTTTACACAGGTGCATTTTTCCTGCTGTTTTGCGGTTTGCTAACAGTTTTGTTTGGCTATATCGAGAAGAAACTGGATTACTATAAGGGGTAAGGAGATATGGCTATGTTTGTGTTAGAAGCGAAAAATATTAAAAAGAGTTACGGAAAATTAGAGGTTATTAAAGGGATAGACCTTTCAGTATCCAAAGGGGATGTTATTGCCATTATCGGTCCCTCCGGCTCCGGCAAAAGCACCTTTTTGCGTAGCTTGATTAATTTGGAAAAAATTAATGGCGGCGATATTATTATAGACGGCCAGGCGGTTGTAAAAAACGGCGTTTATGATAAATCAACAGAATCTAAAAATGCATATAAAAAACTGGGCATGGTGTTTCAGAATTTTAATCTGTTTCCCCATAAATCAGTTTTAGACAATATAACCATGGCACCGGTTTCGGTGAAAAAAATACCGCAAGCAGAGGCAGAGATGCAGGCTAGAAATCTGCTGGCACAGGTAGGTCTTACAGATAAGGAAAAGGCATATCCTTGTGAACTGTCCGGCGGGCAGCAACAACGTGTGGCTATTGCCCGTGCCCTTGCATTAAAACCGGATATTTTGCTCTTTGATGAACCTACATCGGCCCTTGACCCGGAACTGACCGGTGAGGTGCTTAGGGTTATTAAAAATCTGGCAGAAAACGGCATGACAATGCTTGTGGTAACCCACGAAATGTCCTTTGCAAAAGATGTAGCAAAACGGATTATTTTTATGGATGGCGGCGTGATTGCTGCAGACGGCACGCCAGATGAAATTTTCCATAGCCATAATGAACGTTTGGCAACATTTTTAAATAATTATAATAATTAATAATAGCAATCCGTCCTTTTTTGTTAGGGCGGATTTTTTATGGAAAAAGGTTGCAAAAAAATATTGACAAGCCAAATTTTACATGATATAATGTAAAATAGCCGCGTGTATGGGGTCTCAAACGATTGATAATCTACCTCAATGGAACAGCGAGCAAGGATGGAGGAGGTGCAAGTATGTACGCAATTATTAAAACAGGTGGTAAACAGTATAAAGTTAGCGAAGGAGATACTATTTTCGTTGAAAAGCTGGGCGTTGCTGCTGATGAAGCTGTTACCTTTAACGAAGTTGTAGCCGTTGGCGAAGGTAGCGACCTTAAGGTTGGTGCTCCTTTTGTTGAAGGCGCAAGCGTTGCCGCTAAAGTTGTTAGCGAAGGTAAGGCAAAGAAAGTGATTGTTTTCAAGTATAAGCCCAAAAAGGGTTATGCTAAAAAGCAGGGTCACAGACAGCCTTACACCAAAGTTGTAATCGAAAAGATTAACGCATAATCAAAATATGATTACCATTACTTTATTTAGAAACAAAAGTCACAAAGTTGAAGGGTTTACGGTTAGCGGTCATGCTGGTTTCGGTGAAAAGGGTACAGACATTGTTTGTGCCGCGGTCACCACAGCAGCGATGACGGTGGTAAACGGTTTAACAGATGTGGCAAATATTCCCTTATCACCGGAGGTGCGTGAAGGTTATCTTTTATGTAAGCTTCCGGAAATGCTTTCCCCGGAAAAACGCCGTGAGGCGGATGTTTTATTAGAAAGCATGGTTCTGACATTTCAGAATTTAGAGTCGCAATATGGTGAATTTATCTGTTTGCGAGAGGAATAAACTGTTAGCGGCAATATTGCCAGTATATGCAGCATTGGGTTGCATCTAAAAAAGGAGGTTATACCATGATTAAATTTGATATTCAGCTGTTTGCTCATAAAAAGGGTGTAGGTAGCACCAAAAACGGTCGTGACAGTGAAGCGAAACGTTTGGGTGTGAAAAAAGGTGACGGTCAGTCCGTTTTAGCCGGTAACATTCTGGTTCGCCAGAGAGGCACCAAAATTCATCCCGGTATCAATGTGGGCAAGGGCGGAGATGATACGCTGTTTGCTTTGATTGATGGTCAGGTTAAATTTGAAAGAAAAGGCAAGAATAAGAAGCAGGTTAGCGTATATTCTGCATAAGTTTAAAACTAAAAGCCCATGCCGTTTTGGTTTGGGCTTTTTTTTCTAAAATTTTTGGACAGGGAGCTTGTCTGTATGGCGATTTATTCCATTTCTGATTTGCATTTAGGCTTATCCAATGAAAAGCCTATGGATATTTTCGGTAGCCGTTGGGAAAATTATTTAGAGCTTTTGCAAAACAATTGGCAACAGATTGTGCAGCCGGAGGATGTTGTGTTAATCCCCGGTGATGTTTCCTGGGCAACCTATATTGATAAAGCAGAAGAAGATTTTCGGTTTTTAAATGCCTTGCCGGGTATAAAGCTTGTGTCAAAAGGCAACCATGATTATTGGTGGGAAACCTTAAGCAAATTGAATCAATACATTGAAAAAATGGGTTTTTCCAGCATTCATTTTTTGCATAACACCGTATATCAATATAATAATATTGCTATATGCGCTGCAAAAGGGTATCCGGATAACGGCACCAGCGAAGAAGATAAAAAGCTTTATAACCGTGAAGTGAGCCGATTGGCATTATCGTTGGATATGGCAAAAAAAACGGGGGCAGAACAAATTTTTGTCATGCTTCATTATCCACCTGCTATGCAGTCGGATTTTGTTCGCTTAATGGAGGAATATGAGGTAACCCGTTGTGTTTATGGCCATTTGCATGGTAGCGCTCATAAAATGGCAACAGAGGGCATGCGAAACGGAGTCGTATATCATTTGGTTTCGGCAGATTATTTACAGTTTAAACCCCTTTTGTTGTTAGATTGATTTTTGACATTAAGATGAAGGTGGTGAACACCGTGTCTGAACAGGATTTAATTAAACGTTGTCAGGAAGGCGATATTGAAGCTTTTGAACAACTGATTACAGATTATGAAAAAAGAATATTGAATTATTGCTTTCGAATGATGGGGAATCCGTCAGATGCGGAGGATGCTGCCCAGGAAGTGTTTGTTAAAGTTTTTCGATTTATTGGCAATTTTAACGGACAATCATCTTTTTCCACCTGGTTATATCGGGTGGCTTCTAACGTTTGCCTTGATTTGTTACGTAAGGCAAAGCGACAACCGCAAAATGTTGTTAGCATCCATCAGGAAAATGATGAGGGTGAGGAATATTTAATGGCAATTGAAGACCCTGAGCCAAACCCTTATGAACGCGCTCAACTCTCAGAAGCACAACAAGTTTTGGTGGACGCGTTAGACCAATTGGGAGATGAACAAAAACGTGTCATTATTCTGCGGGATATTGAGGGACTATCTTATGAAGAAATTGCAGAAATTACCAATACCGCTCCAGGTACAGTTAAATCCCGCATTAATCGTGCCAGACAGAATTTGAAAAAACTTTTAGAAAAAGATAAGGAACTTTTTTTACTTTAATTACGTCTAATGTTTTATAAAAAGAAAAAACTGTATTTTTTTGAAGGGAGGGATAACAGTGAGCAAATCATGCGAACAGATATGTGAACTTTTTTCAGCTTACATAGATGGGGAGCTGAGCAAGCAAGAGGCACAAGCATTAGAAGCGCATTTGAAAGAATGTGAACCTTGCCGGGAAGAATATGCTTTTTTCTCTAAAATGGTAAAATGTGCGGAGACATTGCCCGAACTTTCTGTTAGTGATGATTTTCGCAATAACCTGCATGCACGGTTGGTAGATGCTGCAAAAGCACAACCTAAAAAAGGTTATCAGCGTCCTTTGTGGAAGTTTGCCTCCGGTTTTGTTGCGGCAGCAGCGGTGATTGCGCTTTCTGTTGTATCATTCAGTCATTTGCCCAAGCAATCTGAATTGACACCTATTGTCCCCACACCCATAGTAACCCAGACAGAAAAGACAGATGATAATACAACAAATGATTTACAAAAAGTAGTGCCAACTGAGCAACCGGCTAATGTAAGGGCAAGAAATAAGGTAACGCAAGATGTGCACAAAGCGCAGGAAGAAAAGCACTCCACCATGCAAAGTGCAGAGCCAAATCTGGCGGAACACAACCAGAATGTAGCGATAGCCGAAACAGCAACAGAGCATCAACCGGCCTTGGTAACGGCTGAAGAAGATATAGCAGTTTCCGGTAGTGGTGTTATGGCGAGAATGGCCGCACCTTTTGTGAAAAGTACGATACATTATTTCTTTGCAGAAAGCGGACTGCAACAGGCAAAAGACATTTTAAGTGGGTTTGAACAGGCAGAAAATGGTTATTTGGTGCCGGATGAGGAGCTTTTAGAAATTTGTCAACAGTTGGAGGCAATGGAGGGTTACAAAACGCACAACAACGCAGCTGAAACTCTTGCAGAACCTACGGAAGAAGAATTAAATTATTTTGGAACACATACATTGATTATTATTGAACATTAAAAAACGGGTGACGAACTGTCACCCGTTTTTTTGTGTTTATACTTTCTTCTATTTATTTAATGACAGCCTTCTTCGGTAAAATAACCATCTAAAGAAAGAACATATTCTTCATTTTCTTTTGCAAACCGCAATGCCATATAAAGGGCAGTGAGGTCAGGGTTATTACCGTAAATGGTTTTTACACCGGAAAGGTCAGCCATATTTAAAAGAGATTTTGCTAAGCCATAGTTAAATGCATGGGTGTTTTCTTCGGTGTGAATAAAATTTAAATAAACCTTTGTAACACAAAGTTCAATGCTGCCCAAACCGATTAAATGATCATTTTCATAAATGCCCATAAATTGCTCCATCCCATGGGTATGATGAATACCTTGAGCTTTTAAATAGCTATTAATTTCGTTTATATCTTCAATTTTTTTGATGGTGAGCATTATTTTCCTCCCAAACTTGCAATTTCAGCTTCGGTTAAATGACGAAAACTTCCCAAGGGTAAATCCCCTAAACGCAGAGGGCCTTCAGCTATGCGACGCAATTTAACCACTTGGTGCCCCACGGCTTCGCACATTTTGCGGACTTGGCGGTTTCTGCCTTCGTGTATCGTAATTTGCAAAAGGGCGCTAATCTCATTCTTTTTCTTTAAAATCACTTGAGCAGGATGTGTTTTTTTACCGTCAATCACCACGCCTTTGCGCAAAGCAGATAGTGCCTCGGCGTCCGGCACGCCCTGCACAACAGCCAAATAAGTCTTAGAAATTTCGTGACGGGGGTGAGTTAAACGGTAGGTAAAATCGCCGTCATTAGTGAGGAGCAGTAAACCCTCTGTGTCATAGTCCAGCCGTCCCACAGGATATACCCTGCCTAAAGAATCGGGAATTAAGTCTAAAACCGTTTTTCTGTCAAAATTATCCTTTGTGGTGGTGACGTATCCCTTTGGTTTATTTAACATGATATAGACTTTGTGTTCTTTTATATGAACCGTTTTTTTATCCACAGTTACCACATCTTTGCCGGGAATAATTTTCACGCCAAGGGTGGTTATAACAGCTCCGTTAACCAAAACACGTCCCTCTGTAATCATATTCTCTGCAGCTCGACGTGAAGCCACGCCGCAAAGGGCTAAGTATTTTTGCAGACGCATTTCTTCCATTTGGCAAACTCCTTTTGGCATCAAAACCTATTAATGCCTTTTCTTATGCAAATAACATCATTTATTATATACCAATTCTATGATGATTTCAATAAAACTGTAAAAAAAATTATAAAATTATCCCATAAAGTAGGGGTTGGAGGTTCAACATAGGTAACATCGGAACCTGCCAACAAATTCATTTCACAAAGCTTGTTACCGTCATAGAAAACAGCAAGAGTGCCAATTTGTGCACCACAAGAGACAGGCGCCGGCACAAAGGCAGGCAGTTTATATTCAAGCTTAACCTTGCTAAGCCCTTCATTACCGTCATAGGAGAGGTAAAAATCCTTTTCTGCCAACAAATCCAAGGCTTTGGTATCGCCGTTTTTGACCGGCAGCGTTTTTAACACCATATTTTTCATTACCAAAGGGCGGGATTGGTTCACAGAAAAACCGTAATCCAATAAATTTTTATGGTCATTCCAATCGTTAGGCGCATTTAAAGTGACACAAATGATAGTCGATTGGTCACGCTTTGCGGCAGAAACCAAGCAACGGCCTGTTTTTTTGGTGAAACCGGTTTTAATGCCAATACAACCATTATAGAGAGATAACAACTTATTGTGGTTGGTAAAACTGCGGGCAATGCTTTGTTCTGTGGCGGGAAAGGACTTGTGTTTGGTGGCAACAATTTCGGCAAAACGCGGATTTAAAAGGGCTGTGCGGGTAATTAAGGCCAAATCGTAAGCGGTGGTGTAATGTCCCTCTTCATCAAGACCGTTAGGATTTTTAAACTGTGTGTTTTTAGCACCAATTTCATGTGCACGTTCTGTCATCATGTTGGCAAAACGCTCTACCGTACCGCCAACATGTTCGGCAATGGCAATGGCGGCATCGTTGCCGGAATTTAACATAAGTCCGTATAACAGCACCTCCATGGAAAGGTTTTCTCCGGCAGAAAGATAAATGCTTGAGCCCTCTGTGCCGGCGGCGTTTGTGCTAACGGTTACATTCTCGTTTTCTTTTGCGTGTTCAAGGGCCAAAAGTGCCGTCATAATTTTGGTGGTGCTGGCCATAGAGTGACGCTCATAGGCATTTTTTTCATATAAAACCCTACCCGTTTGGGCATCTATTACGCAGGCATAGCGGGCTGATACATCCAGTGCAGAAACAGATAGGGGTGTTGTTAGAACCACAAGTACAACTAAAAAAATAAGGCGAATTTGCTTCATCACAGTCGCTCCTTAGAAAAGGGTTTTGTAAACTATATGAAAGTTTTTTTAACAAAATGAAAAAAAGTGTTTAAAGTTACAAAAAAGAGGGTATAAATTCTATACAAGGAAAAACCTTGTTACAATACATTAAGAGGAGTGGATCCATATGAAATTAACAATGACGGGTAAACAGATTGAATTAACGCAAGCGTTAAAAGACAGGATCGAAGATCGTTTCAGTAAGCTTGACCGCTATTTTCATAAAGAAACTGAAGCATCTGTCACTCTTTCTGTGCAACGTGAAAAACAAGTTGTGGAAGCTACCGTGTATTCCGGAAGTTTAATCGTTCGTGTGGAAGAAGCAACGGATGATATGTACGTTAGCATAGACAATGCAGTTGATATTTTAGAGCGTCAGCTCAGAAAGCATAAAACAAGAATTGAAAAGAAACTGAAAAAGGAAAACTTTGAGGCAGAAGCGCTGGCACACATTCCTTTTGCCGAAACGGTTGAAGAAGAAAAAGAATTTAACATTGTACGAACCAAACGTTTTGCCACCAAACCTATGAGCACCGAAGAAGCCATTTTGCAAATGAACTTGCTTGGCCATCAGTTCTACATTTTCAGCAATGCCGAAACTGGTGAATCCAATGTGGTGTATAAGCGTAAAAGCGGGGATTATGGTCTGATTGAACTTATTTAAATTATGTTAGCGGCACAGAAAACTCTGTGCCGCTTTTTTTATTATTGACAATTTTGGAAAATTGCGGTATGCTAAATATATCAATTTAATTTTTAAGGAGGCATATTAACATGGAATTAAAAGGTTCAAAAACAGAAAAAAATTTGATGGAAGCTTTTGCCGGTGAAAGTCAGGCGAGAAACAAATATACATACTTTGCATCTGTTGCAAAAAAAGAAGGCTATCAGCAGATTTCCGCTATATTTGAAGAAACTGCAAACAATGAAAAGGAACATGCAAAGCTGTGGTTTAAAGCACTAGGTGAGTTAGGCAACACAGCTGAAAACCTGTTGCATGCAGCTGAAGGCGAAAACTATGAGTGGACAGATATGTACTCCCGTTTTGCTGATGAAGCTGAAGAGGAAGGCTTTACGACACTGGCTGCCCAGTTCCGCCTGGTAGCTAAAATTGAAAAATCTCACGAAGAACGCTATCGGGCGCTTTTAAACAATGTAGAAATGCAGAAAGTGTTCGAAAAGAGCGAAGAAATTATGTGGGAATGTCGCAACTGCGGTCATTTGGTAATGGGTAAAAAGGCACCACAGATTTGCCCGGTTTGTGCACATCCCCAGGCTTACTTTGAAGTGAGAAAAGAAAATTATTAAGTTCCATCAATAAAAAGGGTTGTCGCAAATGCGGCAACCCTTTTTGCTTCTATTCAAAAACATCATTTTTCACAATATCTTCATAGGTTTCCCGTTTAATAATCACACGGCTGTTGCCACCCTTTACCATAACAGCGGCCGGTCGTGGCAGACGGTTATAGTTGCTTGCCATTGAGTAGTTATAAGCACCGGTGGCTAAAACGGCCAAAATATCACCGGTGCGGGCTTCTGGCAAAGAAATTCCTTCACCCAGCAAGTCGCCTGATTCGCAGCTTTTGCCGGCAACGGTATAAGTATTTGTTTTTTCTTCGTTTGCACGGTTTGCAAGGAGGAAAGTATATTCGGCATCGTACAGCATATAGCGGGGATTATCCGCCATGCCACCATCAATCGAAAGATAATTGCGGATGCCGGGAATTTCTTTCACAAAGCCCACGTTATAGAGCGTAATACCGGCAGAACCTATGATGGAACGTCCCGGCTCCATTAAAATGCGGGGCAGGGGAATGCCGCGTGTTTCTGCCGTTTCTTTCACGGTTTTGCTCACAGCTTTCATATATTTATCGTAGGAGATGGGGTCGTCATGTTCGGTGTATTGAATCCCAAAGCCACCACCTAAGTTCAGTTCTTTTATGGTGAGCCCCAACTCTTCCTTTATATCGGCGATAAAGTTCATCATTACCTGGGCAGCTTCGCAGAAAGGAGGCAAATCAAAAATTTGAGAGCCAATGTGACAATGCAAACCGACAATTTCAATATTTTTAAGCGTACTTGCTTTACGCAAAAGAGCTATAGCCTCACCGGTTTCTAAAGCAACACCAAATTTTGAGTCGATTTGTCCTGTCATAATAAAATCGTGGGTGTGCGCATCAATGCCGGGTTTAATTCTAAAGAGAACGGCCGCTTTTTTGTTGACATTTGCACAAAGCTGGTTTAAAAGATGCAGTTCGTCGAAATTATCTACCACAATTCGTCCCACACCTAAAGAGAGAGCCAGTTCCAACTCAGCTTTGGACTTGTTATTGCCGTGAAAATAAATGTTTTCCATAGGGAATCCAGCCTTGTGCGCGGTGTAAAGCTCGCCGCCGGAGACAACATCAAGCCCCATACCCTCCGAGGCAATAATTTTGCACATAGCGGCGGTACAAAAGGCTTTGCTGGCATACAAAATGAGGCCGTTTCCACCATAAAAAACCTTCATAGATTCAGTATATAGCCGGCAGTTTTTACGAATTTGGTCCTCGTCAAATACATAAAGGGGTGTCCCGTATTCTTCTGCCAGCGAAACGGTGTCCAAACCGCCAATGGTCAGATGATTTTTTTTATTAACTGATAAACATTCCGAAACAAACATTTTTTCCTCCTAGGTGTAAAATTTTATTCAACCAAGCTCATAAAAACAGCATTTTCTTCGGCTTCTGTTAATAGCCATGGATTTTGTGCCACATTTTTTGCTACAATGGCTTTAGCGGCAAATTCTTGTGCTTCTTTCGCAGTAAGCACACATTTTTCTGCGGTTAACTGCTTTATGATGTTGCAAAAATCGTCAACGCTTTTGGCACCAAAGGCGTTTAGCACGATCTGTAGCTTTTCTGGAGCATTTTTGTGACAGAGGTTCATATAGCCCGGTAACAGCAAAGCATTGGCACGGCCATGAGGCACGCCTTTGTGATAGGTCAGCATATACCCCATAGAATGAACTACAATGGTGCCTGTGTGGGAAATGGCCATGCCGGCTAAAGCAGAGGCAAACAACAACTGCTCATAATCCGGTGTGCCATCCAATACATCGGGCATGCAGGCGGATAAATGCTCTAATGCGGCTTTGGCATAAACAGCCGAGGCCATGGTGCTGCGACGGGATAAAAGACTTTCAATTGCATGGGAAAGTGCATCGGCCACTGTATCGAGCAGAGTTTCCCGCGACAACGTTTTTAAATAGTCCGGATCTAAAAAAGCAATTTGTGAAAAATTGTCCGGATGAGTAAAGGTTAATTTATTTTCAATTTCATGTACTGTTAAAACAGAATAGGGCGTTACCTCGCTGCCGGTGCCGGCCGTTAAAGGCACACTGCAAAGTTTGAGCGGTGGATTTTTTAAGGGTTTATAAATATCCATAGGCTCAATGTCGTTGGTGGCATAGGCGGCAATGGCTTTGGCGGCATCCATAGGCGAACCGCCACCGATGGCAATGATAAAATCGGCCCCCGTTTCTTTAGCGAAGGCACCGCCACGATAACAAGTTTCAATCGTAGGGTTATTTTCTACTTCGTTAAACACCGCCCAAGAGATACCGCAGGCAAATAAAG
>JAZODT010000041.1:0-2554 GCA_045597205.1 Clostridia bacterium | reverse complement strand
TGTTCTTTTCAAGCCTTTTCTATGTTTTCATCAACAAAATATACAAAAATTATTGTAAAATAGACAAAGTATTAAAAGGCATTATATAAATGATAAAAAATGCACAAAAACTAAGAGTGTTGCAAAAAACAACACTCTTAGGTCATAAATACCCATTTAAAAGTTTATCAATACAACAAAATTAACCATCACTTTGTAAGATATTCATCAATTGCTTTGGCAGCCGTTTTGCCGGCACCCATGGCTGAAATCACAGTTGCCGCACCGGTTACGGCATCACCACCTGCGTAAACACCATTACGGGAGGTTAATCCCTCCTCATTAACAATAATTCCACCACGGTTATTTACATAAAGACCCTCCGTTGTATCCTTAATTAACGGATTGGGAGATGTGCCAATAGACATAACCACGGTATCTACTGCCAGTTCATATTCAGATCCGGGGATGACCACTGGTTTTCGTCTGCCCTTTTCATCAGGCTCGCCCAATTCCATTTTCACGCAACGAATACCGCTAACAAAACCATTTTTGGGTTCCCGTGGGGCATCCAGATTTTGATAACCCAGAATTTCAACCGGATTTCTTAAAAGCTGAAAATCAATACCTTCTTCCTTGGCATGTTCAACTTCTTCTTTTCTGGCAGGCAGTTCCTCCACGGAACGACGATAAATAATATAAACCTTTTCTGCTCCCAAACGCAAGGCTGTTCTGGCAGCATCCATGGCAACATTACCACCGCCGACAACCGCCACCCTGCCGCCTTTCATAATGGGTGTGTCCGAATCCTCGCAATAGGCCTTCATTAAATTACTTCTTGTTAAAAACTCATTGGCAGAATAGACACCTTTTAAGGATTCCCCAGGAATGCCCATAAAGTTTGGAAGGCCGGCACCTGTTCCAATGAAAACAGCCTCAAAACCCATTTCAAATAATTCATCAATTGTCAGTGTTTTACCAATCACCACATTGGTTTCTATGCAAACGCCCAAAGCCTTTAAGGCATCCACTTCTTTAGCGACAATTGATTTCGGCAAACGGAATTCCGGAATACCATATACCAAAACACCGCCGGCTGTATGTAACGCTTCATAAACCGTTACATTATAACCCTTCTTTGCCAAGTCGCCGGCACAAGTCAATCCCGAAGGACCGGAGCCTATAATGGCCACCTTGTGACCGTTAGAGGCAGGCTTTTTCGGCTTTTCGGCTATATTTTCATTATGCCAATCGGCAACAAAACGCTCTAAGCGGCCAATACCAACAGATTCAAATTTAACGCCCAGCGTGCACTTGCTCTCGCACTGTGTTTCCTGCGGGCAAACGCGTCCACAAACGGCCGGCAGAGAAGAGGTTTTGACTATTTCCTGATAGGCGGCTTCATAATCACCATTTTTAATGCAGGTAATAAAGTCAGGAATATTAATATTCACAGGACAACCAGTTACACAGGGTTGGTTTTTACAACGCAGGCATCTTGCAGCCTCTCTAACTGCCATTTCTTCTGTATAACCAAGAGCAACCTCATCAAAGTTATGGACTCTTACTTTCGGTGTCTGCGTAGGCATTTCTTGCTTTTTTGTCACAATAGCCAATATTCTTCCCTCCTTTATGCTTTTTTAAACAAATTACAGCTTTCTTCGTAAGCGTGACGCTCAAAATCTGCATACATTCTGCCTCTAGACATGGCTTCATCAAAATCAATTTCATAAGCATTAAATTCCGGACCATCCACACAGGCAAACTTGGTTATTTTTTCACCATCTCTGTTTAATGTTAGGCGACACCCGCCACACATACCGGTGCCATCAATCATAACAGGATTCATAGAGGCCGTTACGGGCACGCCAAAGGGTTTTGCCGTTAGCGTGACAAATTTCATCATAACCAAAGGTCCAATGGTCATAATCATATCAAAGGTTTCGCCGGCTTCAAGCATTTCCTTAAGTGGTACAGTAACATTTCCGTGACGGCCATAAGAGCCGTCATCTGTCGTTAAAATCAAACGGTCAGAGCAGGTTTTAAACTCTTCTTCTAAAATCACCAGATTTTTATCTCTAAAACCAACGATACTAGTAACAGATGCCCCCAAACGATGAAATTCTTCTGCCACCGGCATAGCGATGGCACAGCCAACACCGCCACCCACAACACAAACCTTTTGAATGCCTTCGGTATGAGTAGCGCGACCTAGAGGGCCAACAAAATCTTCTATATATTCGCCTTCATTTTTGGTATTTAATTTGGTTGTAGTGCTACCAACAATCTGAAAAATAATTTTTACAGTACCCACTTCTTTGTTGGTGCCTGCAATGGTAAGTGGAATGCGCTCTCCTTCACCATCAACACGCAAAATAATAAACTGACCGGGTTTTCCCTTAGCAGCCACTAAAGGTGCCTCAATTTCCATTTGGGTAACCATTTTGTTTAAAACCTTCTTATGTACAATTTTATACATTCGATTTCACCTGCCTGATAATTTACGTCAAAATAAAAATATCTCTACTTTATTATAACATAAAATATCTTTTTTTTGTAGTAAAAATTTAAACAA
>JAZODT010000040.1:0-3093 GCA_045597205.1 Clostridia bacterium | reverse complement strand
AAATGATAGATGGCGAAGGAAGAAAATTTTATCAAAAGTTATACCCTTAAAAAGAGGCTGTTGCCAACGCAACAGCCTCTTCCGTTTTATGAATAATTGTGCTTACATAGCCTTCTTTTTAACAACCAAAAGGCTCTTAGCTCCTAATAAAAAAATTATGATAGCATGTAAGAGGTAACGGCAACAAGTTTTTCCTTGTGCCGTTGCCTGATTGTATTAAATAGCTTTTCTTTTTCATTGGCCTTTTAGCTGTAATAATCGCACACAGTTATGTTACTTAATTTTTCTTGCTTCTGTATAAAACCGTTTATCACAAGCCTCACCCATAGAAAAAGTTTTTCTGGGCAGTGCTCCGTCTAAAATAACGGATTTATATAAATCACCTTTATCCATTGCTTCTAAAATGATACCAAAATGAGCATTGTTTTCACAAAGTTTATGCACAACATCTTCCCCATGAATATAGTCAATGTCGCCACCCTGCTCTTCCATAAAGGCATCCAGCATTTTTTGTACCGTTGCCACAGTGAGATATTCCACAGGATTGGTTATCGTTACTTTTTGTGTTTTGCCGTCATGCACTAACAAAAAGCTCTGACCGGTAGCATTCTCATCATAACTTACCTGGTATTGTTTCTCAAGTGCTGCCAAAAAGGCCTTGCCGTCTGCGTTAAAAATAACTCTGTGAATGGCCTCAAATTCCAAAGAAACATCGTGCAGATTCACCAGTTCGCAAAGGGCATACCGTGCCGGGTGATTTTGCGCCTTTTCTGTCCCCATTGTTTTCTTTAAATGCTCATAAGTTGCCTTAGCAGTGGCCAAAGAATGATTACCGTCACCCATAGCAAATACGAGCGGCGAATCTTTTTCAACGCCATATTTTGCATTAAAGGTTGCCAAATCATTCAAGGCTTCTAATTTATCTTCTAATGCTTTGCAAGCTTCTTCAGACATCTTATAGCCGGCAATATGACCGGATGACTGCATCAAATCAAAATCATATAGTTTCTCAAAGCCATCCTTTTGTTCACTATTGGGTTCAATAATACTGCAGCTTGCATCATCAATCAACATCATAATATGAGGCAATTCAACGAGAGCTTCCTGACGTACTTTCAGCCTGGGGGGAATGCGGGAAAGCACCGTGCCTTCTGTGGCTCTGATTTTTGTTTGAGAGGCGGGTGTATAATCATAGTCCTCCAAATCCACCATGCCCACAACGCCTAACCGTTTAACGCCGTTTGCCAGCGTTCTTTCCACATAAATATATGTATTTTTATATTCTGTAAAAATATCCTGTGCCATATAGTCTGCCATGGTGGCATTGGTATTTTTAATGCGTTCTTCAATATCTGCATCGTTTAAATAAATTTCCGGCACCGTTAGACGCAGGGTTGTGGGCTTATCCGCCACCAGTTCTGCAACACCCCGCCAATAAGCCGGCTCAGAGGTATATTGGTCACAGGCAACAACGCTCCATGTTTGCATTTTTTCGCTATCCTTTGAAAATTTTGGCAAAAGAATATCTGCTCTTTTAAAAGTCATCTTGTTACATCCTTTCATACATTTTATTCTATTTGTTTTAATGGTAAAACGGCAGTTATAAAAACTGCCGTTTTGAGTTATATGGTTAAAATACCAAACGTACTCAGCACCGAAGAAATAAGAATTAATACAATGCAAACCGGTGCTAAATATTTTATTACAAAAGAAAACAAATGTTTTCTGCGGAATTTATGATAAAGCTCTGCTTCTTCAATAATGGTTTGGGGTTTAATGATATAGCCAACAAAAATACTGGTTAACAATGCCACAATCGGCATGAGCACGCTGTTACTGATAAAATCAAAGAAATCCAGAAATTGCATGCCGAGAATTTTTATCTGCGCCCAGGGGCCATAACCCAGAGAAGATAAAAGACCAACTAAAACAGAGAAAACAAACACCAAAAGACAAGCAAGTTTTCTGCCCAGCTTAAATTTATCACAAACTATAGACACCACCGTTTCCATTAAAGAAATGGATGATGTGAGTGCCGCAAACAACACCAGTAGGAAGAAAATAATACCTATATAGGTTCCGCCCACCATGGTTTCAAATACCTTAGGCAATGTAACAAACATTAAACTGGGCCCTGCACCTAATGCTTCCGGCGTGCCACCGGAGAACACGAAAACAGCAGGAATAATCATTAAACCGGCAAAAAAAGCAATACCGGTATCAAACAGTTCAATCTGTGTAGCCGAGGATTCTAAGCTCACATCTTTTTTCATATAAGAACCATAGGTAATCATAATCCCCATAGAAAGCGACATAGAATAGAAAAGCTGCCCCATTGCCGCTAAAACTGTGGTAACAGAAAATTTAGAAAAGTCAGGCAAAATGTAATAAAGCACACCCTCCATGGCACCCGGCATGCAAACCGAATAAATGGCAATGAAAATAGATAACACCACCAAAATCGGCATCATAATTTTGCTAACCTTTTCAACACCTTTTTCCACGCCGCCTAATACAATGAGTGCCGTAATACCAATAAACAGCATAAACCAAACGATGGGTTCTGCCGTTTGAGAGATAAAGCCGCCAAAAAAAGCATCTCCTGCCGCTGCAACTGCATCACCAGACAAAAAAGTGTATAAATATTTCATCACCCAACCGCCGATAACGGAATAATAGGGCAAAATAATAGCCGGCACAATCGCCGCCAAATAACCAATAAATGAATACTTTTTATTTAGAGCACGAAAGGCACCAATGGCACTTAAACCGGTTTTTCGACCAATTGCAATCTCAGCCATCATCAGTGCAAAACCAAAGGTAACCGCCAGCAAAATATAAACCAAAAGAAAAATCCCGCCACCATATTTTGCAGCAAGATAAGGAAAGCGCCAAATGTTACCCAAACCAACAGCCGAACCGGCTGCCGCTAAAACAAATCCAATCTTTCCTGTAAAGTTACTTCTCGTTTGTTGTGTCATTTTATATCATCCTTTTCAATCACAAATATTGACTTATATATTGTACCACATAACAAATATTCTTACAAGTAAAATTTAACAAAAACAACAACAAAAATTTTACAGATTACAA
>JAZODT010000039.1:0-18327 GCA_045597205.1 Clostridia bacterium | reverse complement strand
TAATATGCGCCCATGCTACTTTGTGTGACAAAAAGTTTTCATTGTGTAAAAAACATAAAAAAGGCTGTAGTATGCAACTACAGCCTTAATTTCATAATTTTTATTTAACAATCCATTCTTCCGGCTTATTCTCTTGTTTTCCAAAAGCATATAAAATAGCATCTACAATTCGTTTTGATGCCTGCCCATCACCATAAGGATTAATAGCACGGCTCATAATACTATACGCTTTCGAATCATCTAAAAGTTCATTTGCTAATGATAAAATTGTTTCTTCATCTGTGCCGGCAATTTTTACCGTTCCGGCATAAACCGCTTCGGGACGTTCTGTTTCACTCCGCAAAACCAAAACCGGTTTGCCCAAAGAAGGTGCTTCTTCCTGCAACCCACCAGAATCCGTCATAACAAAATAGCAACGGTTCATCAGGTTATGCAGTTCTTCCACATCCACCGGGTCAATTAAATGAATCCTGTCATGTCCACCCAAAATTGTTTGTGCAGTCTCCCGCACTGCCGGATTTAAATGCATTGGATAAATCACTTGCACATCCTCATGACTTTCCACCATTCTGCGAACGGCAGATAAAATACGAACGAGCGGCTCGCCTAAGTTTTCTCTTCGATGTGCCGTAAGTAAAATAACCCGCCCTTTGTTATAATCAATCTTTTGCAGTGCCTCTGTCTGGAATTGATACTCATCGTTAACCGTTAAACGCACCGCATCAATAACCGTGTTGCCCGTTACAAAAATCTTTTCTTCCGGCACAAGCTCTTTTAAAAGATTGTTTTTATTGTTCATTGTGGGTGCAAAATATAAATCTGTTAATGCCGTTGTCAGCTTGCGGTTCATTTCCTCTGGGTAGGGAGAATATTTATCATAGGTACGCAAGCCAGCTTCTACATGCCCCACCTGAATTTTGCAATAAAACGCTGCCAAAGCTCCGGCAAACGTAGTAGAAGTATCTCCATGCACCAAAACAATATCCGGCGCTGCCGTTTTCATAGCCTCTTCCAATCCGTTTAAGGCACGGGTGGTGATAGAAGATAATGTCTGCCTGTCTTGCATAATATTTAAATCATATTGCGGTGTAATGGCAAACCGCTTTAGCACTTGGTCCAGCATTTGCCGGTGTTGTGCTGTTACACAAACAATAGATTCTATCTCTTCACGTTTTTCCAGTTCTTTTACCAAGGGAGCCATTTTAATAGCCTCTGGTCGTGTGCCGAAAACTGTCATAACCTTAATTTTGCTCATATTTGCCTCCGCATTTTTTTACTATTTTTCCTGTTCGGTTACTTTTTCAACCTCTGCACTCTTCTCATTTTCCTGTTCAGGATGACTCATTAAAGTAAAGGCAAACAAGCCAAACAGCAAAACAGAAACAATTAAAATCAACGCACGGGTAACATCTGTTAACAGCATAACAATGGCACTAATAGCCAAAACGGCTGATAAACCATATAAGATAACAACGGTGGTTTTATGAGAAAAACCATGGTCAATTAATTTATGATGCAAATGGCCCCGATCCGGTGACATAATAGACTGCCCCTTAAGCAAACGACGAATAATGGCAAACAGTGTATCGAAAATGGGTAATCCCAAAACCAAAAACGGCACCGCAAACGCTACATAAGTTTTAAACGGCCCCTGAATGGAAATGCAAGCGAGAATAAAGCCTAAAAAAGTAGCACCCGTATCACCCATAAATAGCTTTGCCGGATTAAAATTATAAGGCAAAAAGCCAAAGCAGGCACCGGCCAAAGCCGCTGCCATAACAAGCAACGTCAAAGAGGTTGTATGTTCAATTAATAAAACAGATAGCAAAGCAACTGCCGCAATAGAAGAAACACCGGCTGCCAAACCATCTAATCCATCAATGAGATTAACCGCATTCGTAACGCCCACAATCCATAAAATACTGCCAATATAAGAAAGCCAAGTGGGCAAGGTAAATAGTGAAGAGCCAAAGGGATTCGTTATAGCAATCACTCTAACACCGAGACAAACAGGAATTGCTGCAGCAACAATCTGAATTAAAAACTTTAAAATGGCAGGCCGTGGTTTAACATCATCAAAAATACCTAAAACAACAACGAGAATACTGCCGATCAAAATCCCCAGCAAATTCATATTCACTTTGCCGCCGGGCAGTAAAAAATCGCCGAAACACAAAACGCTGACTAAAAAACCATAAAAAATTGCCAACCCGCCTAACAAAGCTTTTGGCTCTTTATGCATACGGCGGTTATCCTTGGGAACATCCACCGCACCAATCTTAAAGGAAAGCCGTTTGGCCAAGGGCGTTGCAGCATAAGAGATGATTAATGCGACAACAAAGGAAAATATAATTAAAATACCATTATTTTGATTCATCAAGTTCACTGTCCTTCCTGAATACATAGCAGTAAAAAACTTTAATACAACACTGAAATTATTATATAATGATTTCCCATTTTTGTCAAGACTTCCCCTGTTTTTAAAAGTTGTAGCCTGTCCAAAATGCCAATGACTGATGCTGATTAAAATATATGTAAATTTTTCGTTTTTTTCTTGACGGGATGCCGATTTAGGTGTATGATAATACTAGAATTTTTACAAGGAGGAAGCATAATGAAAAGTTTTAATATTTTATTGAGTTCTATTAATGATGTGAAAAACTTTGTTAACATCGTGAGCAAATATAATTTTGATGTTGATCTAACATCCGGCCGTTATGTGGTTGATGCCAAATCTATTATGGGTATCTTCAGTCTGGATTTATCAACATCCATTCGGGTTGATGTACATTCTAATGAAGCGGATGACTTTATTGAAGAAATGAAAACGTTTATCATTGAATAAACTACACTGACCAAAAGAGGCTGTAGCAAAATGAAATCATTTTGCTACAGCCTCTTTTTTATTTTCACAGCCTGTCGATATTTTAACAATCAAATTCCAATTATAGGTATAAACTTACTTTTTTTGGAAATTATGTTATTAAGACTTACAAAGGCTGGTGATTAATATGGCAAATAAAGTAGAAATATGCGGCGTAAACACAGCAAAACTGCCTGTTCTTTCTAACGAAGAAAAAATGGACTTATTTGAAAAGATAAAAAAAGGCGACAAAGAAGCAAGAGAAACCTTCATCGGCGGTAATTTACGATTAGTTTTAAGCGTTATCCAACGATTTAACAACCGGGGAGAAAATCTGGACGATTTGTTCCAAATTGGTTGCATTGGCTTAATTAAAGCCATTGATAATTTTGACACATCTCACAATGTGAAATTTTCCACCTATGCCGTGCCCATGATTATAGGGGAAATCAGACGCTATCTCAGGGATAACAATCAAATTCGGGTGAGTCGCTCCATGCGCGACATTGCATATAAAACTTTAAAGGCAAAGGAGAAATATATTAGTACAAACGCCAAAGAGCCCACCATTGATGAACTAGCTACCCTGCTGGGCTTATCCAAAGAGGATATTGTCTTTGCGCTGGAATCCATACAGGACCCTGTAAGTCTGCACGAGCCCGCTTATAACGACGGTACAGACACCATTTTTGTTATGGACCAGGTTAAAGATACCAAAAACACCGATGAGCACTGGCTAGAAAGTATTGCCTTAAGCGAGGCCATGAAACGCCTTTCAGACCGTGAAAAGCACATTATTAACCTACGCTTTTTTTCCGGCAAAACCCAAATGGAGGTTGCAGAGGAAATCGGCATTTCACAAGCACAAGTTTCCCGCTTGGAAAAAGGTGCGCTCAATCGAATGAAAAAATATATTTAGCAGTATTTATTTTTCCTTTTTCCTATGGTGACAGGCACCTTCGTCGCAATTGCAAGACTTTGCACATGTTAAAGAAGAGCACACTGTACAATCCTCATGCCGGCAACATGACCTATGCTTGCAAAAGCAATGACAAAGTGCGTGTAATTCATTTTCCATTTGGTCTATACTTTTTAAAACATCACACAAAAATCCTTTTCCCATAAAAAAGCCCCTTACAAAATAGTCTTAACACATTCTATTCTGCAAGGAGATATTCTGTTACAAAAGCTGTTCATTAAGCTCTTTTATTTGTACCGCATTAAATTTTTCTAAAAGATAAGCAGGGCGATAGGCAAGCTTTGTTTGGCGAAGTCCGGGCAGACCCATATCCTCTTCACGGTTAACATATTGAAATTTTGTCCATTCATGCGCACAAAATTCACTGTTAATCACATTAAACAAGCCACGATAATCCAAGGCAAACTCCACATGAATCAAGGCCGTTGTTTTTGAAATCGGCTCCCCAACGGAAAAGGCTGAAAGCTTTCCGTTTATATAAATCCCACCACCACGAACTGGCAGAGCATTATAATTTGCAAGCAATTTAGCAGTAGCTCTGCGGGAAGCACTCATGTCCTTTTCTTCCCCCTTCTCTGCCACCCAGGCATCAAACAAGGCCATGCACGCTGGCATATCCTCTTGGGTTAAGGTTTTATATTCATAGGCATAATGGTTTTTAAAATAGTTAAAATGATTTCGCTTGGCGTGTAGTTTTTTGCCGGATAGTGTAATCATTTTTTCTGTTTTATAAAGATAATCTGCCACATTTCTGTCTTCTATAAAATCAAAGCAACCGGGAAACATTTCTTGCATTTCTGTTACCATATAACCCGAAAGGTTCCGAAAAACCGGCCGAAAGCCCTGTTTCTTTAAATAGGCAGATAAATGGATAACCGCCGATCGTTTATCGCCCTTACCAACCGGATAAGAAACCGATAGTGGTTGCTTTTCGCCTTGAAAGAACAACGCTAAACAGTCATCTGTTATGCCATAGGTGATAACACCATCCCCAGACCAGATGAACATATTCGTAAAATTATATGTTGAATTGTCTTCGTTCTGAATATACCGGCTAAAAATATCCTGGTCAGATAATTCAATTTTCTTCCGTTCCACCACTGATTATGCTCCATTTCTTAAATAGGCTGTCGCAAATATTTTTAGGAAGTTTTGTGCCTGTAAACGTTCATAGGCTAATTTAAACACATCCCATTATATTCTTGTTTTAGCTAAATTCCTCAAAAAGAGTGATTTAGATTTGTTCTCACATTAATAGCCTTCACGTTTTTCTCTATTTTTATCCTTTTTTTGTTTTCTTACTAGCTTATCGCCCGCCGGCTTAATAAAACTTATCATTTTTCCCACAGCAAAAATGATAGAATTACAGTTTAAAATGGCAATCCCTTTGCCAATGGCTTTGCCGCCAACTGTTAACGCCGCAACCAAACCGGCCAGCACAATAGATAAAACAAATTCATGATTGCCCTCACTAAGTACATTGAGCATCACTACAATAGCCGTTGTGGCACTACCGGACACAATGCCGGCGATATCACCAATCACATCGTTACAAAAGTTGCCCACCTTATCTGCATTACGAATCAGTCGAATAGCTTCTTTTGCACCCCGAATCCGCCTAGCTGCCAAAGAATGAAACGGCACTTCGCTGGCTGCTGTCACCGAAACGCCAATAATATCAAACACAATACCGATTAAAATAAAAGAAAACAGTAACAGACAAGCAACAAACAGTGTAACCCGGTTCATTAAACCTGTCTGAATCATTTGCATAAAGGCCGAAATGAAAAAAGTCCAGATAATGATCGTTACCACCCATTTGTAACTTAACTTTCTGTTTCCCACATTATTACTTCTTATTTTAATAAACTTTTTTTGTTTACTATCGTCTGTCAAGATAACCACCTTTTCAGCTTTAAAAATGTAAAGAGAGTGGTAATGAACAAAGTTAATTTTGCGGTTTAGGTCCGGTAGGCTTTCCCAATGAGCAACTGAAATGTCGCCAAATCAGCAGTTTCCCTTTCATGCTCAATCTGCGGGGTTACCCACCGCAGAACCGAATCACCACTTAAGCCGCACTGCAATCCTTTATCCACCTCAAAATGAACAGTCTAGAGGTTTTCCCAAACAGTCAAACTCATTCTTAGCCTCTTTTGCAGTAGAAGTTTCAAGCAGCAATAACGCCATGTCTTTGGCCGAAGTCATTGCGCCTGATCTGCTATCCGCCAATACCACTCAAGGCAGGCTACACTGCCCACAGCACTTTTTTGCCAACAGGCAAATCCACACCGCCTGGCAGGTTTAATCCTGCATCGTACCTCTCCACGTCCTCACAGGCAAATGCCCATAAAGGAGCATGACAAGGCACAAGAACAGGTCTCCACGGCAGAGGGGTCGGGGTCCACATGCCATTGCGGGCCGCCCCTAAGCCTTAACTCCCAGCACCAACCCCCGACTGGGCGTCGAAAGCAAGCACCAGAAACTTCATCGATGTGCCCTTCAACGGATTTTTAGGCCCGTCCTGGAAATGAGCAGAGCTGACTAGAATACTGCACCACTCTAATTAATAATTATATCATATTTCTTTTAAAAGTAAACAATTAAAAAAGTTGTGAAACAGTTTCAAAACGCTATTTTCATTTTAAAACCACTGTTTTTTATTTAAAATCATGCACAATCAATGGTTTAAATCAATTTTTAAAACGTTGCATACATTAAAATGCCAATCAAAAGTCCAAGTGCAGCACCGGCAAAAACCTCTAAGGGTGAATGCCCTATCAGTTCTTTTAAACGCTTGCCCATCATCTCCGGACTGTCCTGTCCAAAATTTTCAATAATGTCATTTAAAATTTCTGCCTGTCGCCCGGTCTCTCGACGAACCCCTGAAGCATCATACATAACCACAAAGGCAAACACTGCAGAAATCGCAAAGGTCGTTGATGCAAAACCACATTCATGTCCAACGGCAACAGCCAGAGAAACCACAAAAGAAGAATGTGAACTGGGCATACCGCCGGAACCCACAATCCGCCGGATGTCAAAGCGCCTATCTTTAATAAGCACCACCAAAACTTTTAAGATTTGTGCAATCACCCAACCTAACAAGGCCGTCCATAATGCTCGATTAGAGAATAAATCTACAAAAAAATGCAAACCAATCACCGTTATTCCGCCTGCATGAGGCTATTTTGTTCTATCTGTCCCGCCTGAGCAGAAAAAGAGAAAGTTCTTTTAAAAATGCTGCCCGTTCTCCATAGACTTCTAGAATTTCAATGGCTTTTTGGGTATAATCCTCCAGCATTCTTTGGGATTGTTCCACCCCGTAAAGCGTGACAAAGGTGGTTTTTTCGTTTTCGCTATCGCTCCCTATCGTTTTGCCCAAAACTTCTGCACTGCTTTCAACATCTAAAATGTCATCCTTAATCTGGAAAGCCACCCCTAAATAACGGGCAAAGTTTTCCATGTTTAAAACATCTTCCTTTGTGCCGCCGCCAATGATGGCTCCCGCTTTGGCAGATGCCATCATTAATGCACCGGTCTTATGCACATGCATTGCCATGAGCGTCACAGAGTCAACAACTTTTCCTTCTGATTCAAGATCAATCACCTGACCGCCAATCATACCCTCTGTGCCGGCAGCTTCAGCAATCACCTTTAACGCTTCCACTGTCAGTGCCGGCGCCACTTTAGAATGGTTTAACACCGTTTCAAACGCAGCATTTAAAAGGGCATCTCCTGCCAAAACCGCCATTGCCTCACCAAACACAATGTGATTGGTGGGCTTGCCTCTTCTTAAATCATCATCATCCATGCAGGGTAAATCATCATGAATCAAAGAATAAGTATGTATCATTTCCATGGCGCAAGCAAAAGGCAAAACCTCTTCTCCGCCACCAAAAAGTTCTGCACAGGCCATACAAAGCACGGGACGAATCCGCTTGCCGCTGGCAAACAAACTATATTCCATTGCTTCATATACTGACATTTGATGATTTTCTTTCTTTACAAAATAACTTTGCAAAGCCTGATTTGTTATATTGATTTTCGCTTCAAATTCCGTTAAAAAATCCATTCTAACCTCCTATGGAGCTATAATTTATTCAAAGGTATATTCCTTTATTTCGCCGTTTTCTTCCTGGCTCAAACGAGTCACCTTCTGCTCTGCCTGATCCAGAATTTTCTGACAAACCCGGGAAAGTTTAATTCCTTTTTCAAAAAGCAGCAAGGCTTCATCTAACGCAATCTGACCAGCTTCTAATGCCTGGACTGTTTCTTCTAACTCTTGCATGGTCTGTTCAAAGCTTTTTGTGCTTTTTTTCTCTGCCATGTTGGGCTATCTCCTTTATCTTTTAATTTTCGGGATACTGTGTTAAGTGTCCCATGCTTTCTAACGCATCATAGTCAAGCTGGCGAAGAGCTTCATAGAGCACAATGGCCACCGCATTGGATAAATTTAAAGAGCGAATATCCGGCAACATAGGGATTCGCACGCAAGAATCATAATGCTCATGCAGCAAATCCTCCGGCAGACCTTTGGTTTCTTTTCCAAAAACCAGATAGTCCCCATCATGATATTGTACATCTGAATGTCGTTTTTGAGCTTTGGTAGAGCAAAAATAAAATGTTCCTTTGCATTGTTCAAAAAAATCCGCCAAATTTTCATAATAACGGATGTCTAGCTCGTGCCAATAATCCAGCCCTGCCCGTTTTAATTTTTTATCGTCAATTTCAAAACCCATGGGCTTAACAATGTGCAAAACACTGCCTGTCGCTCTGCAAGAACGGGCAATGTTGCCGGTGTTCTGCGGAATTTCCGGTTCCACCAGCACAATATTCATTGCCATATTTATTTTGCCCCTTTCCCGTTTACAAAACGGTCAATTCGCTCTAAGGCTTCGTTAATATTCGCAATACTATAAGCATAAGAGCAACGAATAAACCCTTCACCGCTATTGCCAAAGGCCGTACCCGGCACAACGGCAATTTTTTGGCTTTTTAACAGTTTTTCTGCAAAGTCATTTGATGTTAAACCGGTAGATTGGATGGAAGGAAATACATAAAATGCACCCTCAGGCTCAAAACAAGAAAGACCCATTTTGTTAAAACCATCCACAATCACTTTTCGTCTGTAATTATACTGTTCACGCATCCGGGCAATATCTTCGTCACCATTTTTTACCGCTTCAATGGCAGCGTATTGACTGGCTGTGGGTGCACACATAATGGCATACTGATGAATTTTCAACATTTGTTCCATAATTTCTTTTGGTGCCGCTGCCCAACCTAAACGCCAGCCTGTCATGGCATAACTTTTTGAAAAACCGTTGACTAAAATGGTCCGTTCACGCATGCCAGGAAGAGACGCAATGGATATGTGTTCTCTGCCATAAGTCAGTTCCCCATAAATTTCATCAGACAAAATAAAAATATCTTTTTCACGCAAAACACCGGCAATTTCCTCTAAATCCTCTTTGGTCATAATGCCACCGGTAGGATTGTTGGGATACGGCAACACCAAAAGCTTTGTTTTTGGTGTGATCGCCGCTAACAGCTCTTCTTTTGTCAGTTTAAATTTGTTTTCGTTTTTGGTAACCAGCGGCACTGCTATGGCACCGGCTAAAACCGCACAAGGTTTATAGCACACAAAGCTCGGCTCTGGCACCAGTACCTCATCACCGGGGTTTGTTAGCGCACGAATACACAAATCAATAGCCTCACTGCCGCCTACCGTGATAATCACTTCACGTGCCGGATCATAAGAAACATCAATTTTTCTTTCCATATAAAGAGAAAGTTCCCTACGTAGTTCTAAAAGGCCGGCATTAGAAGTATAATACGTCCGACCCTTTTCCAAAGAATAAATCGCTTCATTACGGATGTGCCAAGGGGTTACAAAATCCGGCTCGCCTACGCCCAGTGAAATGGCATCCTGCATTTCGCTGACAATATCAAAAAATTTACGGATGCCGGAAGGCGGAATCCCTTGTACTTTTTTGGATAACAAAGTTTCATAATTCACAGTACAATCACCTCACGGGTATCCTTAAGGGTGTCGCTGACAATGTTTCCATCCACCTTATATTTTTTCAACACAAAATGAGTGGACGTGCTGATGACCTGCTCCATGGGTGCCAGTTTTTCTGCTACAAAAAGAGCCACCTCTTTCATAGTTTTACCTTCCAAAATAACCGCCAAATCAAAGCCGCCAGACATAAGGTAAACAGTTGCCACTTCTTCATACTGATAAATGCGCTTTGCCACTTCATCAAAGCCTTCCCCGCGTTGAGGAGTTACCTTAAGCTCAATGATAGCTGAAACGGGCTCGTTTTCAGTTCTTTCCCAGTTAATAATGGTTTTATATCCAACAATAATGTTCTTTTTTTCACATTCTGCAATGGCAGCTTTTACTTCCGCCGGTTCTTTGTCCAACATAACCGCTATCTGTTCCGCCGTTAAACTGGCATCTCGTTCCAGCAATTCTAAAATCTTTTTCATTTTAGTCACTCCTATCCGTATTCTTTATTCTATACTATTGGTTCATACACCAATTTTTCAATACTAACGCTGTACCGATGGCAATGATATTCCCACTAAAAGTATCATGATACTGGTTGCATGGCTCTCTAAGTTTTCATATGTATATGAGCAGTATTTTCACAAAATTCAATTTTCCTCTTCGTCTTCTGACAAGATGCAACCTTCAACATAATCCCAAAAATCAGTTACTGACTCATTATGCTTTACAGAGAAGGGAATCAAAATATCCCCTTCTCGCAAATTCAAAGTTTCCGTTATCATTTCGAGATTACTTTCAAGCTGGGTTTTGCTCAACTTATCGCATTTGGTGGCAAACACCACAGAATAAGCACAATATTCCTGAATCCATTCCTGCATGGCCACATCCTCATGGCTAGGCTTATGACGGGAATCCACCAACTGAACCACCTGACAAAGCTGAGGACGTCCCTCTAAATAATCGTTAATCATACTGCCCCAGGCTTCCACCTCTTTTTTAGAGCGTTGGGCATAGCCATATCCCGGCAAATCCACCAGCATTAACTGGTTATCCACATTATAAAAATTAATGGTAATGGTTTTACCCGGTGTGCCGCTGACACGGGCCAAACTTTTCCGGTTTAAAACCTTGTTGATCATTGAAGATTTGCCCACGTTAGAACGACCTGCCAATGCAATTTCCGGCATGTGTGTATTAGGATATTGCACCCTCTTCACCGCAGAAATCATTAAACTAACATTGTTTGTGTTCACTTTCATAGCTGTCCTCAATTCATTCACTTAAAAGGGCAATGCCCAAAACCTCATCCATATTACGCACAGGTATAATTTGTAAATTTTCTTTTACAACGCCCTCTAATTCATCCATATCCTTCTCATTTTCTGCCGGAATCACAACTGTTTTAATACCGGCACGATAAGCGGCTAAGGTTTTTTCCCTCAAACCCCCAATAGGAAGCACTCTACCCCGCAGGGTTATTTCACCAGTCATAGCTACTTTGCGACTGGCGGGGCGGCCGGATAGGGCCGATGTTAACGCCGTTGCAATGGTAATGCCGGCTGAAGGACCATCCTTCGGTGTTGCTCCCTCGGGCACATGAATATGAATGTCTTTCGTTTCATAAAAATCACGTTCAATACCTAATTGTTCTGCATTGGCACGCACAAAACTAACGGCAGCCTTGGCCGATTCTTTCATCACATCACCAAGCTGACCGGTGAGTTCTGTTTTGCCGCTGCCGGGCATAACATTCACTTCAATAGACAACGTATCGCCGCCTACCTGGGTCCAGGCAAGACCTGTCACCACGCCTACCTCGTCACACTTACCGATGATATCAAAAGAATATTGCCGTTTGCCCAAATAGTCCGCCAGATTTTTTTCTGTAATGCGTACAATTTGTTCTGCATCCTTAGCAATAACCAAATCTGCCTTGCGACACAGTTTGGCTAACGTGCGCTCTAACCCACGCACACCAGCCTCTTTTGTATAAAAATTTATCACATCACGGATGGCGCCGGCAGAAATTTTAATATTCTCGGCATTTAAGCCATGTTTTGCGCGTTGCTTCGGCACAAGATGCCGTTTGGCAATTTGAAATTTTTCTTCTGCCGTATAGCCGGAAAGTTCAATAATTTCCATACGGTCTAAAAGGGGCCGTGGTACTGTGTCTAAGGTGTTGGCCGTGGCAATAAACAACACATTGGATAAGTCAAAATCAACTTCTAGATAATGATCCCTAAATTTGCTGTTTTGCTCACTGTCTAACACTTCTAAGAGTGCCGCCGCCGGATCGCCTCGATAATCGCTGGCCATTTTATCAATTTCATCAAAAAGCATTAAGGGGTTTTTACTCTCTGCCTGCTTCATAGCCTGCATAATGCGACCGGGCATAGCACCAATATAGGTTTTACGATGACCGCGAATATCTGCTTCATCCCGAATGCCGCCCAAAGAAATGCGGACATAATTGCGGCCTAAGCTTTCTGCCACACTGCGGGCAACAGATGTTTTCCCCACACCCGGCGGTCCCACCAAGCACAAAATAGGACCTGCCATGGTGCCGGTAATTTTCTTCACCGCTAAATATTCTAAAATACGTTCTTTTACTTTTTCCAAACCAAAATGGTCTCTGTCTAAAATTTTAGCTGCCCGCTCTAAATCAATATTTTCATTTGTTTCTTTATTCCATGGCAAATCACAAATCCAGCTCACATAATTCCGAATAACATTGGCCTCGGGATTTCCAAATTGCATTTTGGCCAAGCGGTCCAGCTCTGTTTCACATTTTTTATAAACATCTTCCGGCACGCCTAAAGCCATAAGTTTTTGCTTATATTCACGGATTTCAAGCCCCACACCGTCTTTGTCGCCCAGTTCCTCTTGAATGGCTTTCATCTGTTCACGCAGGAGGTATTCTTTTTGGTTTTGGTCCATCTGCCGTTTTACACGTCGGCTAATGTCCTGGTCTATATTAACAATTTCTGTTTCCTGCATTAAAATCCCAATGAGCATTTCCATGCGACTAACTAAGCTGGTGGCAGATAACAGCGCCTGCTTATCCGTAATTTTTAATTGCATGTTAGACGCAATGGTATCCGTAAGTTCCGCTGGATTATGCATATTCTCTAAAGCTGCTATGGCTTCGGGGTTCATTTTCCGGCTGACAGAAGAATAATTTTGGAATTCAGTAATTAAGCGACGGGCTAAAGCTTCATAGCGCAGTGCCGGTACCTCATCATCCTCGGGATTGCGGAATTCCTCCACCAAAACGGCATGATAAGGTGCTGCACTGATATAATCTGTAATTTCTGCCCGATATAAGCCTTCGACCAAAACACGCACCATGTCATTAGGCATTTTAACAACCTGTTTAACACGGCAAACGGTGCCTACTCTTTCAACATCTTCTGCTTTTGGGTCTTCCTCTAGCATATCCTTTTGCATTGCAAGAAAGAGCATTTGTTCATCCCGCATAGCCTGTTCCAATGCTTTTATTGACTTTTCTCTAACCATATCAAAATGGGTCAGAGTTTTAGGAAAGATAACCAGACCACGGGTTACAATCATAGGCAGGCTGGTTATTTTCTTTATCATTAACTGATCCATATATACCTCCGGAAACACTCTATTACACGCTCATTTTCGACGCTGTTAAAAAACTATATTTTATTATTATATCAAATTCCCGAAAAAAATTCAAATCTTTTTCATCTAAATTCCCTTTTTTACAGGAAAATTTAGCATAAAAACATGATATAATCAAAAAACTTTACACTCTCTCTAACGCCTGCGTGATATCTTCTAAAATATCCTCAACATTTTCAAGTCCCACAGAGAAACGCACCATGCCGCCATTAATACCTGCAGCCGCCAATTGCTCCTCTGTTAACTGACGATGGGTTTCACTGGCAGGATGCAACACACAGGTACGGATATCTGCCACATGCACTTCATTAGAAGCTAGTTTTAAAGAATCCATAAACCGCATTGCGCCTTCCTTGCCGCCTTTAATAACAAAGGAAATAACACCGCTGCAACCTTTTAAATATTTTTGTGCCAGTGCATAGTTTTCATCACTTTCCAAGCCGGGATAGGTAATACTTTCAATTTTTTCATGATTCTGTAAATATTTTGCCACAACCATGGCATTTTCATGGTATTGCTTCATGCGAATATGCAAGGTTTCCAAGCCTAAGTTCAAAAGGAAAGCAGAATGTGCCGCCGGATATACACCAAAATCACGCATGAGCTGCATTCTGGCTTTTATAATATAGGCTGCTTTGCCATAGGTTTCGGTGTAGGAAATACCGTGATAAGATTCATCCGGCTCCGTCAGTTCAGGAAAATTGCCGTTTGTCCAGTCAAATTTACCGCTATCTACAATCACGCCACCAACCTGCACAGCATGTCCATCCATATATTTTGTAGTGGAGTGAATAACAATATCAGCACCAAAATCAAAGGGCTTGCAGAAGATGGGTGTCGCAAAGGTGTTGTCAACAATCAGGGGCACATTGTGTGCATGAGCCAGATTAGCAAAACGCTCAATATCCAAAACCGATAAAGCCGGGTTGGCAATGGTTTCGCCAAACACTGCCTTGGTATTAGGTTTAAACGCTTTATTAATTTCTTCATCGCTGGCATTTTTATCCACAAAAATGCACTCAATGCCTAGCTTCTTGAACGTAAACGCAAACAAATTCACTGTTCCACCATAAATTTCTCCCAAACTGATGATGCTATCGCCTGCCTGAGCGATGTTTAAAATAGAAAGCAGGCTTGCCGCCTGGCCGGAGGTGGTGCACATAGCGCCCACACCGCCTTCTAATTCTGCAATCTTTTGTTCAACTGCCATAACAGTAGGATTGGCAAATCTTGAATAAATCAAAGATTTGGTTGGTTCGTCAAAAACAGAAGCCACTTCTTCGGTAGAATCATATACATAGGTTGTGCTTTGCACAATCGGCACAACACGCGGCTCTGTATTTTTAGGTGTATAGCCTGCATGTAAGCATTTCGTTTCGTCTCTCATAATTTTACTCCTTTAGTATAAAATTGATAAAATCGTCTTTCAGACATTTTTAATGGTAATAGAAAGGGCTGGCTGCGGTTCGTGGCAGGAAAAATATAAAATCTGTTCTGCCGGATTTTCTTGTAATAGATGGAAGCCTGCCTGTTGGCGCTTTTTATCCATTTGCAAAAAAGTATCATCCATAATGAGCAAAGGAATACGCGCATATAACGTTTGCAAAACTGCCAGCCGCAAGGCAAAATATAACAAATCACAAGTGCCGGCGCTGACAAAGTCCGCTTCAACAATTTCGTGACCATTCGGCGTTTTAAGCATCATTTTATAGTCGTCTGTTATTTTCACCTGACTATAGCGACCTTCTGTTAAACGATTAATCAAGGCAGAGGATTTTTCATTGAGGATGGGGGCAAAGCTGTTCTTTAATTCTACCGCACACAGCTCCATGGTTTCTCTTGCCAAGCGGATGCATTCATAATGCTCTAGCATTTCTACCCGTTGTTCTAATGCATTAGACAGTTCGCTTTCAATAAGACTAACACCTCGCGTTCCGGCAAAGCCTTCTTCTGCTCTGGCATTTAGTTGTGCCAAGTGTCGTTCTCTTTCGCTTTGCTCTTCCCGCAAAATGGTAAGCTGTTGTTCTAAGCTTTCTGCCGACTCGCCTTCATAAACAACAGGCTCTTCTTCTGCTGGGACCGGCATATTATGCAACACTTTTTCAAGCTGTTCTAAACTTTCGGTTAATCGTTGTTTTTCTTTTTGCAAATTTTCTTCTTTGTGCTTTAGCTCCCGCGCCGCTTCTATTTTTGCAGATAAGCCATTAACAGAATCTGTGTCTGTCTGTTTAAAAACAAACGCCATTTCTTCGCGATATTGGCATAACTTTTGGCTAATATTTTCTGCCATCAAGGTTTCATATGCCACCTGTCGTTCGGTTCGTTTAGCACAAAGCACGGCCATGTTTTGTTTTGCCTGCCGCGTGGCTTTGCTATCTAAAAATGCCAACACGGTTAAAACCGCACCAATAGGCACAAGCACAAAACCAATGGAAAACCATACACCCAGAAGCACACCCGCAACAAGCAAGAAAATGCCGGACAACAAAAAGGGAAGATTCATTCGTTTTTTTGTTTGTTGTTCTACCTCTTGCATTGCCTTTTGTATTTCATCTATTTCAGCAGATAATTGCTTTTTCTTTTCTTCTTTTTCTTCCAACCTTTTACAGGCAGCTTCTTTTTCCAGCATCTGCACCACAATGTCTAAAGGCATCCCTTGTACGCCAGCTAGTTTTGTTTGCTCATTTAAAAGTGCCAACAAGTCTTGTTCTGTTTTTTGGAGTGCCTTTTTTTCTTCTTCCATTCGGTTTGTTTGGTCTTGCTGTTGAGCTCTCTGTTTTTCTCGTTCAGTAAACTGTTCAAAGGCAATCGCCTGCCGACGCATGGCATCTTTTGTTTCTATTTCTGTTTTGGCACCATCTAATTGTGCTGATAACCGCTGTATATCCTCTAACAAGCTTTGAAAGGACAAATTCTTTTGCTTAGCGGCAGCCAGTTCGGTTTTTAATGCCTCAATTTCACCATCGAGTTTCGCAACAGCACCGCCACGACCGGTCTTGCTGACCAAATTGTGTTCTGCTAAAACCAAGGCTGACACCGCTTTTAAAACAGAAGCGTCTTCTTCACCGGTATGTTCTAAGTTAGAAAGCCTTTCCATCAATTCGTCTTCTTTTCCTTTTTGAAAAGCCGCACCTAGTTGGCTAATGAAAAGACTTTTTCGAAAAGCATCTTCTCCCACGCCAAAAAACTGCTTTCCAATTGCTTCAGGTGCTATAGAAATTTCAGACCAATCTTCTGCATTATATAGGTTGCAACTATCGCCCCGTGCCGTTTGCCCAAAGCGCCGTTTTAACACATAGGTTTTGCCGGCTTCTTCAAACGTAATCATGCCCGCCATATATTTTTCACCCCAGGGCATGTACAACTGACGGCTATCGCCCTTTAGCCCGCCGCCTCTCACTTTGCCCGACAACCCGTAAAACATAGCAGAAATAAAGGCGCAGACCGTGCTCTTCCCTGCCTCATTTTCGCCATAAAGATATTGAAAACCAGGGGCTAATTCCAAAGCATAATCTTTTAAACCGCCAAATTGTTCAATCTCAATTTTTTGTAAAATCATCGGTCTTTCACCTTCTCTCCATCAATCGCCAAAAGACCGTATTCCAGTGCTCGACGATACCGCCCGGACTGCTCGCCCGAAAGACCGGCCAGCAATTTTTGAGCGAACATGCCGCGCAAACCAGTTTCCTGTGCCAATCCCTTCACGTCAAGCGGTCGCCGTGTTCTGTCATAAACTTTCAAAAAAAAGCAATCTGCAAATGCTTCGGCTAATACATTAACGTCTGGCACAAACTCAATTTCTCCAGTCAAAATAATTTTATATAAATGTTTATTGTCAACACCGGCACCCCGAATGGCACCAATGATTTCCTCATGAGTTAAAAGCCTCTCCACCGATACTGTTTTTTCACGATACATCCGACTGCACACCGGCACAAACTCTGTATGCACACCTTCCGAGGTAATTTCACCTACAATAACGCCTTTTTCATTCAGTTCATCAAACCCGCGTCCCTCCGGGCAACCGGGATAGGCACATACTGTTGCCCCCAACCGTTCCTCCGTATAACTGTGTACATGTCCCAAAGCCACATAGGAAAGGCCGGATGCAGAGAGCATTTCTCTGCTGATAGGATTATAGGCCGCGCCGCCCACATCCCCGTGCATTAACAACACACCAGGGCGCTCCCCTTCTTTGTGAAAACTGCCTAAAAGCGGTGTGTCTTGTACATTGCTGCCAAAAGACACACCATAAACATCACAATCGGCAACGGCAACAGCGCTGAGCTGTGTTCCAAAAATATGTACGTTTTCAGAAAAATCTGTTAGTTTATAATAAGATTTTTCTGTTAACGGGTCATGGTTTCCGGCCACAATCATCACTTTTGTATGTTCTAGCGAGGCAAAACCAGCACGCAAGGTGCGCACCGTTTCTGCTTCCACAGTATCCTGGTCAAACAAATCGCCGGCAACGAGCAACACATCTGCCATTTTTGCAAGCTCAATAATGGAAAGAAAGGTGCGCCTGAGTTCTGCCTGCCGAATAGCTGCACTTTTCCCGTCTCTCAAGCCGGAAAACGCCGTATCCAAGTGTAAATCTGCACAATGGACAAACTTCATATTCGCACTTCCTTTCTAAAATGGTTACAATAAATTCAATTATATCATAATTATATCACATTCTTTTATAAATTACAAGGCTTTCTACCCTTTCATTTATAAAACATTAAAAATTTTTCCGTTTTATAAAAATTTACTATAGTATTTTTGAAACAAATATGTTATACTATTAAATATAATATGGAAATTATACGCATAAGG
>JAZODT010000038.1:0-21911 GCA_045597205.1 Clostridia bacterium | reverse complement strand
CCAAATTTATAATCCCATTCTTCCGGCTCAAACGGCATCAGCGCACTACATGGAAAAAACGTAAGCTCTGAAAAATAAATTTTCTCGTTTATCTCATATAAATCCACTCGTAAAAACTCGTGTCCTTGGGACAATTGATTTGCTAGCGCAACCATTTGCTCAAAATTTTTAGGTTTTTGAGGCAATTCTGTAAAAGGAGAATAATCGCTTCTTCCAAACTCTGCAAATTCCCAGTCCAAAGAAAGAAAACTGATTTTGGCAGTTTCATGATTTTCTAATCCTTCTGAAACGTATAAATATTTGGCTTTACCACTAAAACAATAAAACTTATAATCTCTGAGTTCGCAAAGATTTATATCCGTATTTTCCATATACTTTTCTGCAATGACTTTCCGCTCAATATTTTTATACGGCCACTCTCTGCCCGTTTTATAATAATCCTGTTTTAAACCTTTTTTCAGCTCTTTTTTAATTTCTTTAATTTTTTTTGCATCTAGCGTGGATTTATCCCTACAAATATACATCCCAAGACCTGAATTATGATTACATTTCAGCACGAACTGATTAGGTAGCGCATCAAAATCAATATCCTCAGGATTATCCCAAACACCAATTAAAGGAATGAGATACTCTTCACCTAACTTTTCTTTTATATATTCTCTCACCTTCAATTTGTCAGACATCATCGTATATTCCGGTTTCCTGTTATGAAGCTTTAACCATTGTAACTTTTCATTAAATGTCTTTGGATTTTCCAAATCCAATTCCCTGCCCATGATGGCTTTAAACTTTTTCTTTAAATACTTGGCATCCTCCATAAAATTATAAAAACCTCTTGCATCTAAAACTAAGAATCGATAGGAAGGATTTTTGACAAAATTAACAAGTTTTTTAATCATTTTCTTTTCCCGCCTCAACCTTCTCAAACTTTTTAATATTTATAAAGGCAAATCCTATGCACAACAACAAATTCTGCCATATATCATAATAAGCTACCATTCCATAATGCAAAATTAAATTCACTATAAAAAGAGAAAAAACAGTTACAGCTAAAAGATTGTTCTTCAAATACTTAAAAAATCCTTTTATAATTACAAAATAGGCCGAATAATAATATAGAAAACCCCCAACACCCCAATTGATTGCCATTTCAATAAAATTGTTGTGCGAATACGTAAAATGCCCTGTCTTTGGACCATTTAATTGTCTGTAACCATCCAGACCATACCCTGCAATGGGATTTTCTTTAATCCATTCCCAACCATTTTTTATGTATTTTTGTCTTAAAAGCGTACTGCTGTCTATCTCTCCTTCACCAGTAAAAGACGCAAAAAATCCTTCCAGACGAACACCCAAAACATTGTATATACTTTCTACATTCATAACCAGGACATATGCCCCGAATATAATAATAACCGAAATTAATACATTTCGTATCTTTTTGTGGGGATTGCTGGCAAACAACATAACAATAAGACAGACTACAAACAATACTATTGATTTTCTTGACCCTGTATATAAGAAAATATATATTAAGAAAGAACACATTGCCAAATAAAATATTTTGCTGAACAAGCTTTTCTTTTGAATCAGCATATACACGCACAAAACCGCTGCAGAAGATGCCATGAGCCCAATTGAATTGCCGTTCCAACCTTCAATAGCTGCATCACCAAGCTGCTCTTCGCCAATAATTGACAAATCTATATGGGTAATAATATAAATCATATTAATGAGAACAGCTACAAGATATAATGTTAAAATCTTTTTCATCTTATCTTCATCGGTCATATAATTTCTTATGACAAAAAAAGCAACAAAAATAACAAAGAGCGATTTTAACATATTGACTGAATTACTGAGACTTATTGTAAAAACTAGAGATATAACTGAAATGAATATAATGCCACCCATCCATAAGGAATAATCTTTAAAATTCAAATCAAATACCCCGCCGTTTTTTATCATATGCGCTAATAACAACAAGGCAACGGCTCCCCAATGCAAAATTTGGCTTTGGTTCCAGTCATAGTTCAATTCTATTAAAAAAAACACAAAAATGGCAAATTCCAAAAAAATTATGTAAGATTTTTTCATATTTTATCCTCTTTATTTATATTGTTCAATAAACCTTAGCCACACTTCGGCTATAGTCTTACATTCCATACGTTCTATAACTTTTTTACCTTCCACGCTGAATTTTTTTGCTGTTTCATCATCAGAAAGCACTTTTTTCATAGCTTCAGCCAAGGCTTCTGCATCGTTACACGGCACAATAAACCCATTTTCGCCGTCAGTTATCAGTTCACGGGCACCGCCGGGTGAACAATCGGTAGAAACAGATGGAACACCAATACACATTGCTTCAATCAATGTATTAGGAAGACCTTCAAAATCTGATGAAAGTACAAATAACGATGCCGTTGCAATTTTATCGAAAATATCCTTATGAGCACCCATTAACAAAACTTGTTTAGAAAGATCCATTTCATCAATCTGCTTTTGCAATGTTTCTTTCAAAATTCCATCACCGTATATTTTCAGTTTATAATCTGGAAAATCCTTTGCAATAAGGGCAAAGGCATCAATTAATAGTTGTTGATTTTTCTGTGGTTGCAAACGCCCTACCGATACTATTTCCTTTTCTCGTTTTTCAAAATCATAAACAGGAAGATTGTCTGCATTAAACGGATTCAAAATCACTGTTGATTTATCCTGCACAGATTTTTTATAATGTGCTTTGGCACCTTTGGTTTGAAATACAATGCCCTTTGCGTTGTTTTCAACAATTTTTCTGTATATTTTATCTATTTTTCTCCGATTAACACGAGTCGGGTCATTTCTTTCGGAATAAAACAGCGGTATTTTTGTGTTTTTTAAGGCAAGGGCCGTGTAAGCACACGTGTCATTCATAAAGGAAATGGCAACTTCAGTGTCAAACGAAATAATTGCTTTTTTAATGTCCTTTATAAGTTTTAGATGTGCAACAATCGGGTTCCCTTTTAACCCGCCGATACAGTATGTTTTAACTCTATTATCAAGGGCATAAACACAATCCGGATTTTCGCCTACAATAATGAGATTCACATTATGCCCCATGGATACCCACTGATTGGATAAAATTGAAATAACCCTTTCTGCTCCACCATAATCCATGCCGGGCGTGACAAATGTTATATTCATAAAAGCCTCCGAACTATTTTTTTAAGCATTGACAATAAAGTTCATAATATTTCTTTGCCATATTTTCTGAAGAATATTCTTTTGCGGTAGCAACAGCATTTTTGCCCAGCTTTTCTCTAAGCTCTGCTGATTTAATTACTTTTTCCAAAGTCTCTGCTATCTCCTCCGGAATGTTCTTACACAAAAGACCGTCTTTTCCGTCTGTTATCATATCACAAACACCGCCCACTGCCGTTGCCACAACCGGCAAACCGGATGCCATTGCCTCAATAATGGTCATGGGCATGCCTTCATAACGAGAGGGTAGGCAAAAGATATCGGCTTTACTCATTTCTTCCTTCACATCATTAAGCAAACCTTTAAAACAAATGACCTCTTCCAGTTTCTTTTCCACTACAAGGCTCTTTATATCTTCTTCCAATTCACCTGCTCCAACAAGGTTAAGAATTATATCGGGATATTTTCTATGTATGATTTCAAAGGCCTCTATTAAACCCTGATGATTTTTTTGATAACTAAATCTTCCAATATGAAGAATATTTTTTGCAGACGAATAATCATTCTTTTTATTATACACTTCCACCGGCATACCATTTAAAATATAAGGCACCTTATCGACAGAAATTCCATATTCTGTAGCTACAGATCTCTGTATAAGCTCTGTTAACCCCACGGGAACAACCTTGCAATATTTAAAAAATATATTGTGAAGTTTTTTCCCAATACTGCCAACTTCTTTAGAAGCTACATTATGAACAGTATGAATTTTTGCTTTAATGCCTGTAAACAAAGAAGCCGGTATCACATACTCCATTACATATCGATGCGTATGAACAACATCAGGCTTTTCAGTTTTAATAACTTTTCTTATTTTTCTGTACATGGAAATATCAAATCCGCTTTTTTTATTAAGGTATATAACCTTAATCCCTTCCTGTTCCATTCTGTTTGTTATGGGTGAATGGTAATCATACAAGCTGACAACAACAACCTCTGCATTGATTTTTTTTAATTCATATACTAGGTTTTCACACATTACTTCCGCACCCGCAAGTGCAAATTCCGGCATTATCTGCAATATTTTCAAAGCCATTCACCTTCTTTAAAGTACTTAATGTATTATTTTTCGAAAACTTTTTGAATTACTTTTTTCACAAAAGCATATTTGCTTTTTAAAAAGGATTGATTATATTGATTCCATTTATCAGCATAATTTTTAAAAATTTCTTTCCCCGTCAATTCATACATCACATTAAGTTGAGCTATATGTAAATTATGATAAAATCCGCTGCATAGTCTCTTGCCCATATCATATTTACTCCAATATCCATTATCATATTGGGGCAAGTTTTTTTCTAATGTGTCAATTGTGCACTGCAAAATTTTATTTGTCTCATTATCTTTAGTAAATACAACATAATCCCATAAACCCCATAGCGAAAAAATCCACCCATTAAGAACTAACGGTTCATATACAAATTCATATAAAAATACATCGCCGTCTTTATATTCAGTAGTCCCTCCGTTTTCTATTGGCTTGAGCATAAATTCTTTCGCTTTGTGTGCTGCTTCTATATATTTTTGATTTCCTGTTGCTATATAGGCTCGTATTAAAAGAGATATTCCCTCACCTTGAGCCATTGCAGAATATGGTTTTTCCTTATTCTCATGTGCAAACGTTTGCCAACCGCCATCATTTTGTTGATTTTCCAAAGCCCAATCAGCACAATTAACTGTTTTTTCTAACATATTTTTGTCATTATTTTTAAGATACAAATCATATGCCCCAAGTCCATACTGAAATATGCCTATAGAAAAATACAGTTTTTCACCTGAGTCTACATGATACATGGGTACAGAGTTGTCAGCAATTCCGGAATTGATTACTTTTAACGTCAAGTTGTTATAATATCCTTTAACTTCATCTTTAGCATACATAGTCCCTTCATCCTGCGTTACGTGATGTATACTTTTTCCCAACAACATGTCCTTCCATTTTTTTAATTTATATAAATTGACAGACATATTTATAAGTCCCCTTAAACTAAAATTTTGTATATAAAATACTTAATGCATTTTTCGGGAGAAAACATTTACATTTTTTAATGCAATTAAACTTTAAATCACTTAAACATTCTGGATTTTCTGCAATGTAAAGCAAAAGAGTTTCAAAATTATCATAATGCTTAAACTCATATACCTTTCCAGTAACGTTTTCCTCAATTATATCTGCATAGTTCTCCCATTTTGCGGAAATTACCGGCACCCCTGCCGCATAGGCATCAATGATTGTCCCTGGAATGCCCTCGGTGTAAAACCGTGTAGGAAACAGCAGCGCAAAATAATTCTTTAACACCTCAACACTCTGGTCAAACGGCACCAAACCGCCATAACGTATATAATCCGGAAAGTTATTTTGTAGCTCTTCAAACCATTCTGTTTGTTCGCTATCTACCTGCCCATAGATATCTAATATAAAAACTGTTCTGCCCTTTGCCTCATTCACCTTTTTCACAGCCTCAACAGCATCCTCAATGCCTTTTTCTTTCATCACTCTGGAAAATGTACAAAGCTTAAAAGGTTCAGATTCTGCATAGACCAATTCATCTTCTTTCAAAATCTGTAATTTTTTGCAATTCGGCATAATCACAACATTGGAAAAACCTTTTTCTTCCAAGGCCTTTTTCATTGCTTTTGTTTCTACATAAATACAATGAAAGCCCTTTAAGCTCTTTGTTAAACCCTTTCGCTTTTCCAAAAAGCCCGGCAGCCAACCGCCAATCACTGCATAATGCAGCTTTCTCTTAAACAATTTATTTAAGAAAAATAAGAGTGGCGCAATAATCCGCAAGCCATTATGAGCAGGCAAAATAATGACATTTTTACATTTTACCAATGCGCGAAGCAGCATAAAGGGTAAAAACAACAGCTTTTTCTTCCCGCCATGGGTATCCTGTTTCAGAACTTGTTCTTCTCCAAATGTTTCCTCTAATTCCTCCGTCAGGATTTTAGTTTTTACTGTCTGACCGTCTAAAAATGTTTTCCCAAAGGCAAAATGACCGATTACGGCAACTTTCTTCATGTTTTATAATCTCCAATATCTCATACCGGAAGCTTCAAGCTCCGATACATTATAAAGACTTTTAACATCTATCAAAACTTTTTCTGCATCATCACAGGGTTTAAATAATTTTTTAATATCATCCAGCGCCAGAGCCTTAAATTCATTATGAGCTACCGCCACAATTACACAGTCGGCATCTTTAACATCAGAAAGTTCAGTGAGTGTAATGCCATATTCATGCATGGCATCCCGCTGACTGGCCCAGGGGTCTACCACCACCGGTGTAATCTCATATTCATTTAACCGTTTAATAATGTCATCTACTTTACTGTTTCTTGTGTCCGGACAATTTTCTTTAAAGGTTAACCCCAAAATCACCACTTTTGAATTTTTGGGTGCCTGACCGGCTGCAATCATTTGTTTAATGGCAGCATCTGCCACAAAACGTCCCATACCGTCATTCACAATTCTGCCGTTTAAAATAATCTGGCTGTGATACCCCAGCTTTTCTGCTTCATATGTAAAATAATAAGGGTCAACACCAATACAATGACCACCCACCAAACCGGGGCGAAAACCCAAGGCATTCCATTTAGTGTTCATACCGTCTACCACTTCGCTGGTATCAATACCCATGCGGTCAAACACCATAGCAAGCTCATTCATAAAAGCAATATTAATATCCCGCTGGCTGTTTTCCACCACTTTAACCGCTTCCGCTGTTTTAATGGTGGAAACAGGGAACGTACCTACCTCAATTACAATATCATATACACTTTTAATAATTTCCAATGACTCTGCATCCATACCGGAAACAATTTTATGGATATTCTCCAATCGGTGTACCTTATCACCAGGGTTAATTCGTTCCGGAGAATAGCCCACTTTAAAATCCACACCACATTTCATACCGGATTCTTTTTCCAAAATTGGTATGCAAACATCCTCTGTTACTCCAGGATATACCGTAGACTCATAGACTACTATAGAACCTTTGGTCAGATTTCTGCCCACAATTTCACTGGCGCCAATCACCGGTGTTAAATCCGGTGTGTGGTCGGCATTAATAGGTGTAGGTACAGCAACAATATGAAATTTGGCTTCTTTTAACTTTGCTTCATCAGCCGTGAATTCAACTGTTGTATTTTGAATGGTTTCATCGCCCACTTCTTTTGTGGGATCAACACCGGACTGATACAACTCAATTTTCGCTTTATTTAGGTCAAAGCCGATAACCTGCAAACCTTTTGCTGCAAAGGCAACCGCTATAGGCATGCCTACATAACCAAGACCGATCAAAGCCAGTTTTTCTTCTTTATTGACAAGTTTAGTATAAAGAGACATGTTGATGCCCTCCAAAATTATAATCAAATTTTTTTATTAACATAATTTCCTTTTTTGAACTCTTTTGAAAACAGTTTTGTTATGCCAATCATTGAGCCAAAACCATAGGCAATGTGAAAAATCGGAAATAAGATCGTTAAAGCAAAGAATTCTTTCAAATTTGTTGCTTGTTTAATCGAAAACAGTGCATCCAATAACAAATAGATCACTAATTCCGCCCCTAATAATATCCAAAAAATTGAATGTATAAGTCCTAAAATTCCAAGTCCAAGGATAGAAATAACAAACAAGAACGGAATAAAGTGGCGCAGCCCCATCGAGCCAGGGCATAATTTCATTGTAATGATATTCCACATACCATTAATTCTCGCCATTTTGGCTATACCACGAACTGTATCCCGACAGTAATAAGAAAGATGAATATCGTTAGAAAGATATATCTTACCACTATTTTTTCTGATCCGGAAATTCATTTCATTATCCTGATTCCGCACCAGTCGTTCATCATAACCACCATATTTTGAAAAAACTTCTCTCTTAAAAGCACCAAACGGAACAGTATCAACATAGCCACTTTCACCATTTGTCCTAAATTGAGAGTTGCCAACACCAAATTTTGATGAAAGCATTTTAGCAATAGCATTTCCCATAAAACCATTTGCCCTTGTTTCGGCAACGCCACCAACATTTTCTGCATCAGTATTTTCCAAATAGTAAACACATTTTGAAATGTAGTCCTCAGCATAGTCGGCATGAGCATCCAATCGTACAATATACCGGCCGCAAGAAGCTGCAATACCAATATTCATCGCATAGGGCACAACCTTCTGCGGATTATTAAAAACTTTAATGAGTTCAGGGAATTTCTCCTGATATCGCTTCAAAAGCTCAACTGTTCTGTCTTTTGAACATCCATCAACGAAAATCCATTCCATCTGTTCTTTGGGATAGTCTTGCAACAGCAAGGAGTCAATACACTTTTCAATAAACTTTTCTTCATTATATACAGGCATAACAACTGACACAATTATCTTCTCTGCCATTTAACTTCCCTCTCTCATCTTTTTCAAGATTTTACGCCGATATTTCCTGATTGTCACTTTTATACTCTTTACCCAGCACCGCAAAAAACGTCATAAACATAATTTTAATATCGCCCCAAAAGCTAAATTCCTTGATAGCTTTTAAGTTATAATGCATCTTTGCCGGTAAAATTTCTTCTATGTAAACCTTATCCGTATCCTCTGCTGCATCCAAGAACTCTGCTTCATCCTTAAAATAGATACTGGCTAAGCTGGTCACACCGGCAGGAAGGAGCAAGGTTGCCATCATTTCCTTTGTATAGGCTTCTGCAAACTTTTTACTTTCCGGACGGGTACCCACAAAGGTCATGGTGCCTCGGAATACATCAATTAGCTGGCTGATTTCATCTAACCGACATTTCCTAACCACCTTGCCTACCCGGGTCACTCTGGCATCACCGCTCACTGTCACCTGTGAGCCTTTATCAGCATCCTGCACCATAGAACGGAATTTAAAAATCCGGAATTCTTTGTTATATTGCGTCAGCCGTACTTGCCGATAAAACACAGGCCCTTTGCTATCCAGTTTAATGGCAATGCCCAATATCAGGAACACCGGTGACAAAATGATCAACATAATGCCCGATGCCACAATGTCAAAACACCGTTTAAAAAACAAGCTGACTTTTTTTTTCTTTAAAATATCGTAATATGGTCTGACTTCCTCTGTCTGCAGCTCGGCAGGCAGGTTTTCCCACTTTTTGAGCATCATTTCATATACTCCTTAAGAATGGCAATATATTTTTCAATCACATAAGCCACATCTTCATCTGTTAAAGAAGTGTGTAGCGGCAAGGTAATTTCATTGGCAAACCGGGCATAAGCATTGGGATAATTCACAATGTCAAAACCTAAATTTTTATAAGCCGTGTGCATGGGTAGTGGCTTATAATGCACGTTGCAGGCAATGCCCTGTTCTGCCATTTTGATAATAATGTCATTTCTCTCTTCCAAGGTAATACCCGGAATTCGTGTCAGATACAAATGCCCTGAAGATTCCCAATTCTTGTTATAGTGTTCTAAGGTTTCTACCCCCAAGGGCCTCAATGCTTTATCATAGGCTTCAATAATTTCTTTTCTTCTGGCAAGCATCCCAGGATAGCGTTCAAACTGCTTTAAGCCAATGGCCGCTGCCATATCTGTCATATTGCATTTATAATAGGTGCCCACAATGTCATACTCCCAGGCGCCCAACTGTGTTTTTGCCAAAGCATCCTTAGATTGACCGTGTAAACTCAAAAGCTGCAGTTTTTTATAAATCTCTTCATTGCTGATGCCGGGGATAGTTTTCCAAGTGAGTGCACCGCCTTCAGCCGTTGTAAGATTCTTTACTGCGTGAAAGCTAAAGCTTGAAAAATCTGCAACCGAGCCTACCATTTTTCCATGCCATCTGGCGCCAAAGGCATGCGCCGTATCAGCCATAATTGCCACTCTGCCCAAGGCTTTTTGAATATCATTAGCCGGTTTAAAGAGATGTTTTTTGCTTTCTACAATATCAAAAATTCTATCATAGTCACATGGAATACCTGCCAAATCTACCGGAATAATGGCTTTTGTTTTTTCAGTAATGGCAGCTTCCAAGGCATCATAATCCATTTCATAACTGTCTTTTTGTGTATCAACCAGCACAATGTTAGCGCCAATGTGCTGAATGACAGATGCCGATGCCGTATAGGTATAAGCGGAGGTAATCACCTCATCACCGGCAGAAACCCCTAATACATGCAAAGCCATTTCAGCACAGGCAGTTTGGGAATTCAAACAAACACACTTTTCCGTACCTATCCACTGGGCAATATTCCGCTCCAGTTCTTTTGTGCGCGGACCGGTGGTAATCCAACCGGAACGCAATGCTTCTGCCACCTCATTAATTTCCAGTTCCGTTATATCCGGTGGACTAAAAGAAATTTTTTTGCAAGGTTCCATCTTCATGGTCTGTTTTCCTCTCTGTTTAACACTCTAATGCTCTTTCTGCCAAAGACTCTCTGTTAAACTTTTCATTATCTTTAATATAGGTAGGTACAATCTGTTCTAACAAACTTCTCAACATCTCATCATCTGCTGTTTCTACCACAGAACGGAGCATGTCCAGCTTAATTTCCATTTCTTCAGCTGATAAAGACTGGGGTCTGCCGATAAAGATTTTTGAATTGGCGGTTTTTTCTAGTCCTTCACAATCCATCAATAGTTCTTCATACAATTTTTCGCCTGGACGAAGACCGATAATTTCAATTTTAATATCCTCATTCGGCACATAGCCGGATAAACGAATCAAGTTCTCTGCCAAATCATAAATTTTAACCGGTTTGCCCATATCCAAAACAAACACTTCTCCGCCTTTAGCATAGCAAGCTGCCTGAATCACCAACTGTGCTGCTTCAGGAATGGTCATGAAAAAGCGAGTAACCTCTTTGTGGGTAACCTTGAGCGGACCGCCCTTTTCAATCTGCTTTTTAAACAGAGGAACTACACTGCCGTTAGAACCCAGCACGTTACCAAACCGTACGGCCACAAAATCTGTCTCGCTTATGGTTTCCATACACTGAATAATCATTTCACAAATACGCTTTGTTGCACCCATAACATTGGTTGGGTTCACTGCTTTATCTGTAGAAATCATCACAAACTTTTCTACATGGAATTTGTCTGCCGCTTTGGCTAAATTGTATGTACCAAACACATTGTTTTTTACTGCTTCCCGGGGGCTTTTTTCCATTAACGGAACATGCTTATGCGCCGCCGCATGGAACACAATTTGGGGATGATATGCTTCAAAAATTTCTTCTAAACGCTCCTTATCGCGGATAGAAGCAATTAAAACCGCCGGCTTGTTATGAGGATATAAATCGTTAAGCTCCATTTGAATGTCATAAGCATTATTTTCATAAATATCCACAATCACCAACTTCGCCGGAGAAAACCGCATAATTTGCCGACAAAGCTCAGAACCGATTGAACCACCGCCACCGGTAACCATAACTGTTTTTCCACTCACTAGCTGATTAATTTCTTTATTATCCAACAAAACCGGCTCACGCTCTAAAAGGTCTTCAATTTTTACTTCGCGAATTAAATCCTGATGCTCAGGATGGCCCATCAATTCAAAAAGCGAAGGAATTGTTTTAATCTGGCATTTTGTTTGATTGCAAATGGTAAGAATATTTTTGCGGTCTTCTGCATAGGCAGAAGGAATGGCCATAATAATAATATCCACTTGCTTGGTGTTGCAAATGCGAAGAATATCCTCACGCGTACCCAAAACCTTATAACCAAACAAAACCATGCCAACTTTGGCAGGGTTATCATCTACCATGCCGACAATGCTGTAATTTTTGTTTTGTTGTGCTGTATTGGCAATAATGATTCTGGCTGCATCGCCTGCACCGATAATGAGTATTCTTTTTGATTTTTCATCGCCGTTTAAAATCGTTTGCGGACTTCCCTTCGATGCCATATAAATTTCTTTAAAAAGAAGTCTGTAAAAAAGCATACATAGAATGGTCATCATCATAATAACAACATTCGCACGTTTTAAATCAACTAAAAACGGCAACCATAAACCAAGCCCTTGAACAAGCAAAAGCATTAGAACGCCGGTCAAAAAATTAACAAACAAAAACCGGATAAATTCTGATGTGGTGCTATACTGCCATGCAATGGTATAATGACGAAACAAAACATTAATGAAAATCGTAAGAAAAGAGTAAACGCATCCCACCACCGCAATAATTTTAAATGGGAAAGCAAATTGAGTGAAAATAGTAAAATATGTTAGTGTGCACGCTAAAAAAATGCTGAAAACGTCCAATAAAAGCAAGTATCTATTCTTTAGAAAAATATGTTTTTTCATTATCAAAAAATACTCCTTCATTTCTATGGAATTAATTTACATTCTTTGCACATAAAAATAAATACATCTTATTATATTATAATATTCTACCAAAGAAAAGTCAATTAATTTTCGCAAATTCGTTACTTTTGACAAAAAAATAACATAGTTCGAAATAATTGTGCACATAACTGTCATCTAAAAAGTAAACATTTTACTCAAAAAGTCAATGTTCATCTTTTACAATCATCCGCTTTCCCCTCTGTTTAAAATTCTCACAAAAAAATGCCACCCCAACGGATGGCATTATTATGTGGCTCCTCCAGCTGGGCTCGAAATCCCTAAAGGGACTAGGAAGCGATGCGCAAGCGCACCTAGTTTGAGCAATCCTGCTGAGGGAAAATTAAAAAAATAAGAACCACGCTTTGCGTGATTCTCATTTTTTGGCTTTCACATTCATAATAGATGCAATATATTTTTAGTGAAATATCTCGCTTTGCTCGATATGAAATAATCCTGCGGATTATGAAATATTTTTCTTTGAAAAATATGAAATAAAATTTGCCTTTCATATTGCGTAGCAATATTTCATACACGAAGTGTATTTCATAGCGAAGCTATTTCACTTGCCGAAGACAAATTTCATTGAAAAAACGACTTACCTATGCAAGTCGTTTTTTCTGGTGGGCCTTCAGGGACTCGAACCCCGGACCGACCGGTTATGAGCCGGTTGCTCTAACCAACTGAGCTAAAGGCCCTCATATTTACTCAAATATTTTACCAAAATAAAGCTTGGTTGTCAATAGTTTTTCTTGACTTTATCTCTGTTTTCGTTTACAATATTTTATATATCTTAAAATCTTTGGCAGGTGATTACATTGGAAAACACAGCATTATTTCAAGCGGCGCTTGAAGCTTTTCAAAAAACCGTTATTGAAAACACACAAATTGCGCCGGATGCTTATACAAAATATAAAGACAAGGTTAAACGCGGTTTGCGTAATAGTGATGGCACCGGTGTTTTAGCGGGCTTAACCACCATTGGTAACGTGCATGGTTACGTTATTTCCGAAGATGAAAAAGTTGCCGATGACGGCCGCCTTTCCTATCGCGGTGTTAATGTGGCAGATATTGTTGCCAGTTGTGCCAAAGAAAAACGTTTTGGTTATGAAGAGGTTTGCTATCTCATTCTCTTTGGCAAATTACCTACCCAGGATGAGCTAACTGCATTTAATAACCTTTTGGGAATGTTGCGACCCGTTCCTTACGATTTTCGCGAGGATGTTATTATGCGTTGCCCCAGCCCCAATATTATGAACAAGCTATCCCGTGCCATTTTAACATTATACTCTTATGATGACAAAGCTGATGACACAAGCTTGCCGAATTTAATTCGCCAATCTATTCTGTTGGTGGCACGAATGCCCACTATGGCAGCCTATGCTTATCAAGCGAAACTCCATTATTATGATGGCAAAAGTTTATATATCCACTTGCCACAGCCGCAACTTTCTACCGCTGAGAACTTTTTATATATGATCCGGAGCGATAATAAATATACCCCGTTAGAGGCTGAAATTTTAGACCTTGCCTTAATGCTTCATGCCGAACACGGCGGCGGTAATAACTCCGCCTTTACCACTCGTGTGGTTTCTTCTTCCGGCAGTGATACATATGCAGCCATTGGCGCTGCTATCGGTTCTTTAAAAGGCCCCCGTCACGGTGGTGCCAACCAAAAAACTATGGGTATGATTGAAGATTTTAAAGCCAACATAGAAGATATTAGCGATGCTGATCAGGTAGCAGCCTATATTGAAAAAACGCTGCGTAAAGAGACTTATGACCACTCTGGCTTAGTTTATGGCATGGGCCACGCTATTTATACTCGTTCTGACCCTCGTGCTGTTATGCTCAAAGCAAAGGCCGCAGAACTGGCGAAGGTCACCGGCAACGAAAAGGAATTCGGCTTATACTGCATGATTGAAGAACTCACGCCGGATATTTTCCACAGAATTCGCGGTCCTAAAGATATTTGTGCGAATGTGGATTTATATTCAGGCTTTGTGTATAAAATGCTGAACATTCCCGAAGAGCTATACACCCCTATGTTTGCCATTGCTCGTATGGCCGGTTGGTGTGCCCATCGTATAGAAGAGGTGCTTTACGGCAGTCGTATTATCCGGCCAGCTTATAAGAGCATTTCTAAAAACAAGGAATATGTTCCCATCAGTCAACGATAAAGAATAAAAAATCAAGGAGCTATTGCCTTTTCGGTAATAGCTCCTTTACAGTTTAAAGTTCTGCCGCATTCCCAAAGGGGTTGCCGCAAGCAGGGCAAAAGGCCATATCTTCTCCGCAGGCTTTTCCACAATGGTCACATATTTTTTTGTTAGAAAGTTCAGCGGCTTTTTGCTCTTGCTGTGTGAGCACTTCTAAAAGACGGTCAACATCTTCCACCAAATCTTCTGCATCGCTGCCGGAGGTGTTCTCGCCTTTCGCCGCCAGATATGCCATTTCACCTAATTTTTCATAATTACTTTTAATTGCATTTTTTGTGTCTAAAATCGCCATTTTAATTTTTGTCAGTTCTACCAATTCTCCAGATTTTTTAACCGCGCCATTCATTTTTTGTTTTAAGTCAGCAAAAAATTTTTCCATCACACATTCTCCTTTCAGCCTCTTATGAGGCTATAAACATTGTGCTTTTTTATTATTGTATCATAGCAAAACTAAAACGTCAAGGCAAATTAAAATATATAAAAACTTGGACTTTTTTCTCTATTTTTATAAAAATTAAAATATTTTTGTACTTTTTGATGATTTTCTCTTGACATTTGTTTGATTTTTTTGTATAATTAAGTCGAAATATGAAAAAAGAATGGACGGAGGCTCTTATATGAGAAATTTTTCTAATACCTCACTGCCCGCCAAATTAAAAATGTTGCGTGTTGAGCACGGCAAGTCCCAAGAAGAGCTGGCACAAGAGTTAGGCATTTCCCGTAGTTGTCTAGCAAATTACGAAACGGGCAACCGCCAGCCAGATAACGATATGTTAATCCGCATCGCCGATACCTTTCAGGTTATGATAGATTATTTAGTGGACAGAACGGAATTTCGCAATTTAAATTTAACCTTTTGCGAAATTAATGATTTAACCCGGGTGAATCACATTTTAAAAAACAGGGGTGACACGTTAGATTTATCGGTTTTGGAGGTGGAGGGCAAAATTGCTGTCATTCAATTTTATGATTATATAGAAACCCTGAATCAAGCCGGCAGTATGCCAAAAAACGAATTAAAATAAAACAGTTGTTAAATAAAAAGGGGCTGTAGCAAAATGCTACAGCCCCTTTATTTGTATAAAAAATCGGAACAAGCGCAACTTGTTCCGACGTGGTGAGGATAAATGGACTCGAACCATCGACCTCTTGCATGTCAAGCAAGCGCTCTAACCAACTGAGCTATACCCTCAAATGCTGAGTCAACCCTCAGCAATAATAACATTATACCAAAAAAATTATTAAAACACAAGTTTTATTGTTCAAGGCGATAATCCAATGCCAGCCAATCACCACTTTGGCTCACATTAAGTTTTAAAAGCGCTTCTTTTTCATAAGCGACCTGCACTTCATCACCGCGCTCTGTAATAATGCCAGAGGTGATGTAAATGCCTTGTTTTTTCAGAAGCGGTGTAATTTTTGGTGCCAATGCAATAATAACATCTGCCACGATATTAGCCAAAATTAAATCATACTTTCTGTCTGATATAGCCTTCACTAAATTTTCATCTTCTAACACATTGCCGGTAAACACACGATAACGGCTGTCTTCAATGCCGTTTCTTTGGGCATTTTCCCTGGCAATACGGGTAGCATTAGGGTCAATATCTACCGCCGTAGCAGAAGCCGCACCTAAAAGTAGGGCTACTACCGATAAAATACCGCTGCCGCATCCCAAATCTAAAATTTCCATACCCGGTTTAATATATTTTTCCAACTGCTCTAAACACAATTTCGTGGTGTGATGAGAGCCGGTGCCAAAGCTCATCCCAGGATTAATCACAAACACCGTTCTGTCTGTCTCTTCCGTCAGGGTTTCCCACTCAGGCAAAACCAAAATTTTTTCACCAATAGATAAAGGCTTAAAATACTGTTTCCAGTTATTCGCCCAATCTTCCTCATCAACATCAGTTAAAGCAAAACGCAAACTGCCAAACAAGCCTTCTGCATCCATCGCTTTGAGGTCTGCTATTGTCCGTTTGGCTTCGTTTAACATTTCGCGACCGGCACTGTCATCGGTCACATAAATTTTAATATTGGTTTCGCAGGCTTTTTCCTTTAAAAGTGCCTCGTCCACATAATCCCATGCCAAACGATTTTCTTCTAAAAAGGTTTTAAAATCGGCTTCATCTTCAATTTCAAGGCCGGTAATCCCTAACTGATATAACCGACCACTCACCGGCTCAATGCCTGCCGTGGTGGTATAGATAACAGCCTGAATCCAACTTTTTCCCATGGTGTCACCTCTTATGAAAGGTTCAGCATATGGCTGACCACATCATACATTTCTGCTTTATCGCAAGTGGTTGTGAAAATAACCGGTTTAGTCTGCAAGCCCGCTAAAGATGCCGGAATGGTTAAAGCACCTTTTTCTGCTAGGGTCGAAAGTAATTCAAAATCATCTAAGCCTTCTACTGCCTGTCCTCCGGCAATGGCCTTTAACACATCACTGCCGAATTTAAAGGGGCTTGCTGTTGATACAATCACGGTTTTGGTTTCGTCACCTGTTTCTGTACGATACTGCTCATAAACAAATTTAGCCACAGCTGTGTGGGTATCCATAACATAACCGCTGGTTTTGTGTACGGCCGCAATCGTTTTTGAGGTCTGTTCGTCATTACAAAAGCCGCCATAGAAAATTTCCTTAATTTTAGCTTTTGTCACCTCAGGCACTTCATAACGACCAGTTTCAGAAAGCTCCTTCATCCACCCGGCAACACGAATATCATCGCAACCGGTCACATGATATAAAAACCGCTCTAAATTGCTGGAAATTAAAATATCCATAGAGGGTGAAGTAGTGGTTTTAAAGGGACGGTTTTTATCATAAACACCTGTTTGTATAAAATCTGTCAGCACATTGTTTTCATTAGAAGCACAAATCAGCTTGTGAATGGGTAAACCCATTTCCTTTGCATAATATGCCGCTAAAATATTGCCAAAATTACCCGTTGGCACTACGAAATTAACCGGTTCGCCAACCTTGATTTCATCATTTTTAATCAAATTACAATAGGATGAAAAATAATACACAATTTGGGGCACCAACCGTCCCCAGTTGATGGAGTTGGCGCTGGAAAGCATAAAATTATTCCGTTCTAGCACCTGCACATATTCTTTATCACCAAAAATCAACTTCACACCGCTTTGGGCATCATCAAAGTTGCCATACACCGCTGCCACATCTACATTGTTACCCTCTTGGGTAACCATTTGACGTTTTTGCACATTAGAAACGCCGTTTTCGGGATAGAACACAATAATTCTTGTCCCCTCAACATCTTTAAATCCTTCAAGGGCAGCCTTGCCCGTATCGCCGGAGGTTGCCACCAGAATAACAATTTCTTTTGTTTCGCCGGTTTTTTCAACCGATTTTTTTAAAAGATGGGGCAAGATCTGCAGGGCCATGTCCTTAAATGCACAGGTAGGGCCATGCCAAAGTTCTAAGAAATAAACATCCTCCGAAAGCTTATATAATGGTGCAATTTCATCGGTTTCAAACTTAATTTTATTATAAGCGTTATGAGCACATTCAGAAATTTCAGCACCGGTAAAATCTGTTAAATAGGTTTCTAAAATTTTAACCGCCCGGTCTGTGTAGCTCATTTGTGCAAGAGTTTCCATTTCCTCTTTGCTAATTTGCGGAATCCTCTCGGGAACAAACAAACCGCCATCCGGCGCTAAACCTTTTTTAATTGCCGCCGCAGAATCAACGGATAAAGATTTATCTCGCGTGCTTGTATATTTCATATTCATGCTTCCTCCTTATTGAAGACGCGCTTCCAAAGAAGCTTTTTCGTTTTCATAACCGGGCTTGCCTAAAAGTGCAAACATATTTTTTTTGTAGGCCTCAACACCCGGTTGATTAAAGGGATTCACCCCTAGCAAATAGCCACTAATACCACACGCTTTTTCAAAGAAATAAACCAGCTTACCAAAATAATATTCATTTAATGCCGGAATATTAATAATTAAATTCGGTACACCACCATCATTATGTGCCAGCACTGTGCCTAAAAACGCCTTTTCATTAACATAAGAAACGGTTTTGCCTGCCAAAAAGTTTAAACCATCTACATTGTCATCATCTTCTTGAATTGTTACATCCAAGGCGGGTGTTTCTACATGTAAAACGGTTTCAAAAATATTTCTCAAGCCATCCTGAATATACTGACCCATAGAATGTAAATCTGTTAAAAAATCAACAGCCGCTGGGAAAATACCCCGTTGGTCTTTGCCTTCGCTTTCAACATAAAGCTGTTTCCACCATTCAGCAAAATAATGAAGCTTAGGCTCATAATTAACCATCATTTCAATGGTTTTATTTTTTCTGTATAAAATATTTCTTAAAGCGGCATATTGATAACAAATGTTATTGTTAATATCTGCATCGCTATACTCGCGATAAGCATCCTGAGCACCCTGCATAATGGCATCTAAATCAGCTCCGCAAACAGCAATGGGCAATAAGCCAACGGCACTTAAAACCGAGTAGCGTCCACCAATATCATCTGCAATGACAAAGGTTTCATAGCCCTCTTTATCAGAAAGTTTCTTTAAAGCGCCTCGAGCTTTATCCGTTGTCACAAAAATACGGTCCTTTGCACCCTCTTTGCCATATTTTTGCTCAACCAGTTCCTTAAACACGCGGAACGCAATAGCCGGCTCTGTTGTGGTACCGGATTTAGAAATAACATTTAAGCAAATCTCTTTATCCTTTACAAGATTATATAAATCTGCCAGGTAAGTAGAACTGATAGAATTGCCGGCAAAAAAGATTTGTGGAGCCTTGCGATCATTTTTATCCTGTATGTTATAAAAACTATTGGTAAACATGTCAATAGCAGCTTTAGCCCCCAAATAAGAACCGCCAATGCCGATAACAACTAACACCTCAGCTGTATTTCTAATTTTTTCAGCTGCTTTTTTAATCCGTGCATATTCTTCTTTGTCGTAATCATTCGGCAGGTTAACCCAGCCTAAAAAATCATTGCCTGCACCTGTTTTATCTGTCACTTTGCCGTGTGCTTCTTTCACTTGCCCTGCAATGTTTAAAAGTTCTTCCTCACTAATCCATGCTTTTGCCTTGCTATAATCCAAAGAAATATTTTTCATCGTTTTACCTCCTGTTTATTCTACAATGATTTGACCGGTCAAATCACTGATATTGTTTACATTTTGTGTTTCCATATACATTTTCAGTTCATCACGAATTTTCACACAAGCATAAGGGTCTGTGAAATTTGCTGTACCAACTGAGATGGCCGAGCTGCCGGCAAGGAAAAATTCCACAGCATCGGTTCCGTTTGAAATACCACCCATGCCAATAATGGGAAGTGCAACAGCATGATAGACCTGATAAACCATTCTAAGCGCCACCGGCTTAACACAAGGGCCGGATAAACCACCGATGACATTCGCCAAAATGGGACGTTTTGTTTTAATATCAATAGCCATGCCGGTTAAGGTATTAATTAAAGACAAGGCATCAGCCCCACCGGCTTCTGCCGCCTTAGCTGTTTCCGTAATGTCGGATACGTTGGGGGAAAGTTTTACAATTAAAGGCCTTTTTGCATATTTGCGCACCGTTTTGGTAATTTCATAAACCGTATCAGGATTAGTGCCAAAAGCAACACCGCCCGCTTTTACATTGGGGCAGGAAATGTTCATTTCCAGCATATCTACATCTGCTGCCGAAAGCTTTTCGGCCATTTCACAATAATCTTCAAAGGTGCTACCAGCCATGTTGGCAATAATTTTGCAGCTATATTGACGTAAAAACGGAATTTCTTTTTCAATAAAAGCATCCACACCAGGGTTTTGCAAACCAACACTGTTTAAAATGCCACCGGGGGTTTCAGTAATGCGCGGCGGTGGATTGCCGGCACGAGGTGCTTTGGTTAACCCCTTAACTGAAATGGCGCCAATTTCATTTAAATTATATAATTCACCATACTCATGACCAAAACCAAAGGTACCAGAGGCGGCAATGATGGGATTGTTCATTTCAACGCCGGCAATATTAACCTTCATATTCATTACAACACAACCTCCTCAGACCAAAATACCGGACCATTGCGGCACACACGTTTATATTTATCGGTACCCTCATGAGGTGTTTCGCAACTGCAAGTAAGGCAAGCACCAATGCCGCAACCCATACGTTCTTCTAAGGATATTTGACAGGGAATGCCTGTACTTTCAGCGTATGCTTTTACGGCACGTAACATTCCTTTGGGACCGCAAGCATAAATAATATCAAATTTCTTTTCGTCACAATCTTGCTGCAATTGTTCCAATGCAAAACCGGATATGCCATAGCTCCCATCATCTGTTGTAATGATAACAGACTTGGCCGATGCGGCAAAATCCTGTTCTAAGGTTACTAAATCTTTATTTCTAAAACCTAAATAAACCGAAGCGCCTGCCAATTGTTTTGTTAAAAACAGCATAGGGTAAACCCCAATGCCGCCACCAAGAACTGCAGGGCATTTGTATTTTTCATTATCGACCAAAAAGCCATTGCCTACAGGACCTAAAATATTCAGCGTCTTCTCCTGCTTGCAAAGCGCTTGCGTGCCACGGCCCTTTACTTCATAAATAAAGCGAACGGCATCTTGATTCACCTCACAAATACTGATGGGGCGGCGCAAGGGCATTGACGTTGTATCTCCGCACTGAATGTGCAAAAACTGTCCCGGTTTTGCAGTCTGAGCCAAAGCTTTATTTTCAACCCAAGTTTCTATGATATTAGGCGCAATTTCTTTTTGGCTACGAATCACACACGTATATACATCATAGTTCATTTACTTCACCTTATTTCTATACAAAAAAATTCGAAAGATAAATGCGCACAAAATGCACATTATATAAAATGATCAAATTAGATTATATCAAATTTTCCTTAGAATTGCAAGGTTTTTCTATTATTTACACTTCCGTTAAACGAGTTTATACATAAAATATCCACCCGCATAGCGGGTGGTTTTTTTTCGGGCATAGCCCTACCCTTTACTGGCTGCGCACAAGTGCGCTTTTTATTGGCCTGCCAGCCATGCAACTATTACTTGCTACCCATAAATGGGTTGTTTTTTGCAGGCCTCTCGCTTTTCGAGAGGCTCCGTTGCAGA
>JAZODT010000037.1:0-21844 GCA_045597205.1 Clostridia bacterium | reverse complement strand
AAGATAGTACTTATATATATTACCCTTTCCTTTACCATTTTTCAAGTATTTTTTTTATTATTTTCTGCCGATTTTTTAATTTATTTTAAAATTTCTTATTTTTTCTCTTATTTTCTTTCAAATGCTTTTTATTCTATTTTTTTATACCAATCCCAAAGAATCCCGATAACTAAGATAATCCCTAAAACACCAAAAAAAACATAGCAATAGCGTACCAAGGCAGAAAATTCGACAAAAGCCAGCGGTAGTGCTACCAAACAGATAAACACTGCATTTTTCTTTTGCCCCCTCTTTCGGTTGCTAATACATTGCAAAACGGAAAAGCCCGTTGCTACCGCCGTCGTCAACATCGACATGTACAAAACCGCCGAATAGGTACCATAAGCAAAAGCACCCGCTTCTTTTGAAAGCATCAGCATGGGCAACGCACTACCCCACATTTCTTCTTCAAAATACAGTGCCAAGCAGCTCAAAAACGACATTATCGTTAAACATAGTCCCCCAAAAACACCACCGCCAATGGCTACTTTTCTGTTTTCCGCCAAATGACTGGCAGGCACTAAAACTGCGATTGCTGTCAACATATTATAACCCACATAAAACAAAGTATAAGGTAAAAATCGACCGTTATGACTTAAGGTTGGCAAAAAGACCGTTGCCGTTTCTGAAAAAAGTGAATAAAAGCATACAAATAAAGTCCCCAACAGCATAATCGGTGTTAAGATCACATTAATGATCGATAACCCTTTTAAATCATATAAAAAAACCAAGAGACAGATGGCATCGGTCACAATAACCCCCACTGCCCAGGGTAAAGAAAATAGTTCATTAAAAAATGCACCGGAGCCGGATAGCATTATGCAAAAACTAATGCATAAAAATGCCTCCATGGCACCGTACAAAAAAGAGGACATTGTTTGGCCAAAAATACTTTTCAAATACTGTTTGCAGTTTTTTTCTAACATGGCATTAGCCTTCTCCAGCACCAAAGCGCCCAAAAGACAAAACAAGCATCCTGCCAGCAAACATCCCAACAAACCCCGTCTCCCAAACCGGACAAAAAAAAGCAAAAGTTCTTGCCCCGAGGCAAAGCCGGCACCCAAAATCGTACCCAGATAAATCGATCCGATTTTTAACAAACTTTTTGCTTTTTTTCCCAAAATTTTTCCTCTTTTCACAATAATATTTTTTTATGTAAACCACATGTCAAAAACGAGTTTAAGCCACTTTCAAAGGGTGAGCCAAACATTTGTTTTGTTATCTAAACCTGTTGATAACCTGTTGATAATGTTGATAACTCACCCAAAAATCCGTTTTTCAACAAAAAAAACTGTTTATAACCCTGTTGATTGTGTGAATAACTTTTTTTTACAAAATCAATCAAGTTTACATAATATCCGTTTAAAAATTAACAAATTCCACTCATTTTTGGTGATTGCATAAAAATTCATTATATTTTTAATTAAATTTATGATAGACTTCTTGCAATTATGCCTGTTATATATTATAATATAATTTGGTGGGTAATTTTTCCTGAAAAATTCCATCATTTATAAATATTCATTTTGGAAAGGATATTGTTTTCATGAAAGTACGTGTTTTAAAAAATATGACGCCTGAAGAAAAAGAGTTTGTCTTAAAAAGAGCCGAACAGGACATCAGTCGTCAGATGGAATTAGCAAAAGAGGTTGCTGCCGATATTAAAGAAAACGGCGATCTTGCCGTTTTAAAATATACTGCAAAATTTGACGGCGTAACGTTGACGCAGGATGCTATTAAAATCCGTCCTGAAGAAATTGAAGCAGGCTATGCTCGTCTGGATGAAAAAACCCGTGAGGCCATTAGTTATGCTGCTAAAAACATTCGCAACTTTCACGAAAAACAAATGCCAGAAGAATTATGGTTTACCAATGTAGATGAAGGCTTAATGGTAGGCGAAAAAACCACCCCCATTACCGATGTGTGTTTATATGTTCCCCGGGGCAAAGGTAGTTTCCCCTCCGTTTTATTAATGTTGGGAATTCCGGCTGTTGTTGCCGGTGTACCCAAAATCTGCGTGGTCACACCACCTAATGAAGAAGGCTCTTGCGACGATGCACTGTTAGCCGCTGCAAAAATTATAGGCATTACCGAAATTTATAAAGTGGGCGGCATTCAAGCTGTTGCCGCTGTGGCTTATGGTACTGAAACCATTCCCAAATGCCATAAAATCATTGGCCCCGGTAACTCCTATGCAACAGCTGCCAAGCGCGTTTTGGCCGGCCAGATTGATAGTGGCCTGCCTGCCGGTCCCAGCGAAGTGATTATTTTAGCCGATGAATTTGCCGATCCTGAAAAGGTCGCCTTAGATGTTATGATTGAAGCTGAGCACGGTCCCGATTCTGCGGCGCTACTGGTTACCCACTCCCGTCAGTTGGTTGATAAGGTATTGCCTATCATCGAGCGACAGTTGCCCAAGCTTTCCGAAAAACGTCAAAGTTTTATTAACACTAATTTTGAGACCTATGGCGGTGTCATTTTAACCGAAAGTTTAGAAGAATCCATTAATTTTGTGAATGAATATGCCCCTGAACATATGGAGGTTATGACAAAGAACCCCTTTGCCGTTTTGGAAAAAATCAAAAATGCTGGCGAAATTCTGTTAGGAGATTATACGCCGGTTACCCTGTGTAATTTCGTGTTGGGTCCCAACGCCATTTTACCGACTGGCGGTTTTGCCAAAACCTATTCCTCCGTATCCGTTATGGACTTTTTAAAACGTTCCTCTGTGGGCTATGCCAGCCGCGAAGGCTTTATGCGCATTCGTGAATATGCTTCCCGCTTTGCTCGCGTAGAAGGTTTTGATGCACACGCATTAGCTGTGGAAGAAAGGAGTACCGAAGAATGAAAGAAACTGTTTTAGTCACCAGAAAAACCTCTGAATCGGTTATGAGTGTTAAACTGGACACTACCGGTTTAGCAACAGATTACCGCAAAAAAATTAAAACCCATGCGCCTTTTTTCTCCCACATGTTAGAACACATCGCATGGCGCAGCGGTATCACCATTGAAACTAACTTTACATTAGACGAATTTTATTTAAATCATGTTATTTATGAAGATTTAGGCATTACCTTCGGTAAGGCCGCCCGTTCTTATATTTGGGAAAATAAAGCTGAAGGCGCCACCGGCTATGGTGATGCTGTGGGCATTATTGACGAAGCCAAAGCAACTTGTGCCATTAGCTTTGAAGAACGTGCTTATTGCGATATTAATTACGATGCTATCACGCTCCCCACTGAAACCGAGGGCGTTTTAAGCGAAGATTTAATCACCTTTTTAGAAGGTGTTTGTCAGGGTGCTATGTGCACATTACATATTGATATTTTAAAAGGCAAAAACGGTCACCACATTTGGGAAGCTGTGTTCCGTGCTTTAGGTATCGCTTTAGGCCGCGCTTTTTATTTAGACCCGGCACGCAAAAATCTTTCCGCGGGCGTGGCAGGGGCTGTCACCTTTACTATTGAATAACAAGGAGCATTGTTTTGAGTATCCTACATCCTCTTTTAAACCGCTATGATACAATTCTTTTAGATATGGATGGTGTCATAACCAGTGAGTCTGTTTATTGGAATGCCGCCGCCTTAACCGTTTATGAATTATTAAACAGCAATCTGTATTTTGGCGATAAAGACATTGATCCTGTTTCCCTAACGGCACAGGTTTTAGACCTTCGCAAAGAGATTTTTCTTAATGATGCGGTTATCAAAATGGTGAAAAGCCGTGGTGTCAATAACAACTGGGACTTGGCATGGCTGGTAGCAGGCGGCGCCTTGGTATTGAAAACACAGGACTATCACAAAATTTACGATTGGCTATGCACTCTGCCGGATACCGCCGCCGGCTTATATGCCGCAATGTCCGAAGCTCTTTACAAAAAAGCTGGTATGACAAAAGAAGAGGCAACCCACCCTAACGGATTTTGGCTTACAGTGCAATATGTTTTTCAGGAATGGTTTTTAGGCAGTGAACTTTGCCGGGGGTATTGGACAGGGAAGGTAACGCAACCCAACAAACCGGGGTTAACCTATGGTGAAGAACCCATTGTGGATAAAGAAAAGCTCTTAACACTGTTTAGCTTAATCAGCCAAAACAAGCGTTTAGGCATTGGCACCGGCAGACCCCGAGTCGAAGCCGTCACCCCGCTAACCCGTTGGGGAGTCATCAACTTTGTTGACAAAAACACCATTATCACATATCAGGATGTTCATGAGGCCCAAACCGCTATACAAAAAGAACAACTGGGTATTTCGTTGACCAAGCCCCATCCCTATGTGTTTTTGCGAGGTGTTTTTCAAAATACCATTTGCGATGCCGACTTAATTAGCGGCCGCTATAACGCAGAAAAATGCTCCAAAACCTTAGTGGTTGGCGATGCTTTGTGTGATTTATTTGCCGCTAAAGCCGCCGGTTGTGATTTTGCTGCTGTGCTCACAGGGATAGATGGTGAATCTGCCCGTTCTTACTTTGAAGCAGAAAAAGCAGACTACATTTTGCATAACATTTTAGAACTTTTGGAATCTTAAACAGTAAGTTCTTTTATACTTAAATATTTATTATATAGCAGGAGGAAATTAATATGGCAAATCAGGTAACCAAAGACACAATTATTATTGATGTGCTGAGAATGAATGAAGGCACTGCAAAATTCTTTTTTGAAATCGGTATGCATTGCTTAGGCTGCCCTTCAGCCAGCGGTGAATCCATTGCCGAAGCTTGTGCCGTTCACGGCGAAGATGCTGATGCGTTAGTTGAACGCATTAACGCTTTTTTAGCAGAAGCCGAATAATTCACAAAAAGAGCGGCAGGTTTTTCCTGTCGCTCTTTTTGTATCGTTTAGGAGGACATTATGAATTATCGTTTAAAAATTGAAGGCATGCGTTGTGCCGCCTGTTCTGCCGCTGCTGAGCGTGCTTTAAAAGAAACACCCGGTGTCACAGAAGTTTCTGTAAACCTAGCTCTTGCCACTGGTGAAATAAAAACCACAGATAATTTTAACATTAAAACTGCACTTTCCGCTTTAGAAAAAACGGGGTATCACGGCACAGTTATCAAAGATGACGAAAACACTGTTACTGCCACCTATGACTATCATCCGGCTGAGGTGGCTTTGGGGTTAATTTTCGGTGCATTGGTCATGTATATCGGCATGTCCCATATGCTTCCCTTTCCCCTGCCCCTGCCTGCTTTCATAGATATGCACAAAAATCCATTAGGATTTGCACTGGCACAACTCATTCTCTGTCTTCCTGTATTAGTCGTTGGTCGCCGTTTTTTAATAAATGGCATAAAAAGGCTTGTTTCATTGCATCCTAATATGGACTCCTTAGTGGCATTGGGTACCGGTTCGGCTTTTTTATATAGTACCTACCACACCTTTTTAATCTTTGGCGGACAAACACAAAAAGCACACGAACTTTATTTTGAGTCTGCCGCTGTGGTGTTAGCGCTCATTTTATTGGGAAAGTTTTTAGAAGAAAAAAGCAAAAACAAGGCCAAAGATGCCATTGCCTCTTTGGCAAAACTCATTCCTCAAACCTGCACCGTTCTGCGAGGTAACAATCCCGTCACCATCAACAGTGTCGATGTTCTTATGGACGAAATTGTCCTTTGTGCCACCGGAGAAAAAATCGCCGTTGACGGCATCGTGGTAGAAGGCGAAGGTGATGTGGATGAATCTATGCTCACTGGCGAAAGCCTGCCTGTTTACAAAGAAAAAAACAGCAAAGTTTCCGGTGGCACCATCTTAAAGGATGGATTCTTAAAAATCCGCACTACCGGTGCAGGCGGTGCCACAGCCGCTGCACGCATTCTGCGCCTTGTGGCAGAAGCACAACAAAAAAAAGCCCCCATTTCCCGCTTGGCCGATAAAATTTCTTCTGTTTTTGTTCCTGCTGTTTTAGGCATCGCCCTCCTCTCTGCTATCATTTGGGCATTACTCGGCAAAAACACCGGCTTTATTTTGCAAATTTTTGTTTCGGTTCTGGTTGTGGCCTGCCCCTGCTCGTTAGGCCTTGCCACGCCGATTGCCGTTATGGTGGCCTCCGGCCAGGGCGCAAAAATGGGTGTTTTATTCCGTGGTGGTGATGTTTTAGAACGTCTATCGCAGGTGAACATGGCTCTTTTTGATAAAACCGGCACCATAACAGAAGCTCAACTAAAAGTAGCCACTGTTTTATCTGTTGAAGGTGAGAGTGCATCAAACTGGTTGCCGCTAACAATTGCTGCCGAACATGGTAGTGTTCATCCCATTGCTAAAGCGCTGCTTAACCACGCCAGTGAAAATAAAATGGATATCCCTATGCCCGAATCTGTTTCCACCCAAGCAGGCAAAGGCGTGATAGCAACGGTCAATCATACAACCATTTTAGCCGGAACCCTGCGTTTTATGGAAGAAAACGGCATGGATGTTCACACATTTCCCCCATTACCAAATGGTATGGCGGCTGTATATGTAGCTAAAAATAATATACCTATTGGACTCATCGGGTTAACCGATACAGTAAAACCCACTGCCTGCCATGCCATCCGCCTTTTGTCTGCCATGCACATTGAATCTGCTATGATTACCGGCGACAACGCCACCGCCGCAAAGCAAGTAGCTGAAGAAATCGGCATTACCCGCATCCTTTCTGAAGTTCTCCCCCATGAAAAAGCGCAAGAGGTACAGCGCATGAAAGAAGCCGGCTACCAAACCGTTATGTTGGGTGACGGCATTAACGATGCCCCTGCCCTTGCCACAGCTCATGTTGGCGTTTGCGTTTTGGGTGGTACCGATGTAGCCGCAGAAACCGCCGGCGTCCTTTTAATGCGTAACGATTTATTGGCGTTTATCGACGGTGTGGCACTCTCCCGCTTTACCATGAAAATTATCCGCCAGAATTTGTTCTGGTCCTTTATATATAACACCTTAGGCATTCCTCTGGCTGCCGGTGTTCTGTCAGCTTTTGGCATTTTATTGTCTCCTGCTTTAGCCGGCACCATGATGGCATTGTCCTCTGTGTGCGTTGTAACAAATTCACTGAGAATCACAAAATTTTCAACAAAAAAACCGCTTAAAAATTAGTTATATTTTTTTCCTATTTTCCTTGTATTACAGCAAAATTTTTGGTATAATGATATTTGGTGAAAATTTGGTTATTTGGCTAACATTTCCACAATATTTTGTGGAAATGTCTTTTGCTATTTAATCGTTGAATACTAAATCTTCATAGGAGGCTTAAGATGAGCACAAACAACAAGCTGGCTGATGTACAGACCCGCCGTGTTGCCATCTCCGAGGGCGGCGGTGCTGAAAAAATAGCCAAACAACACGATGCCGGCAAATTAACGGCACGTGAAAGAATTAATTTACTCTTCGATGAAGGTAGTTTCGTTGAGTTAGATGCATTTGTAGGTGCTAACGCACCTTGTGATGGCGTAATCTGCGGTTATGGAACTGTAGATATGCGTCCCGTTTTTGCCTATGCGCAGGACTTTACCGTCATGGGCGGTTCTGTTGGTGCAATGCACGGCAAAAAAATTGCTAAAGTTATTGATATGGCCGTTAAAACCGGCGCTCCCATTGTCGGTATGTTGGATTCCGGCGGCGCCAGAATCCAGGAAGGTAGCGGTGCCTTAGCCGCTATGGGTTTAATCATACAAAAAACTGCTTTAGCATCTGGTGTTGTTCCCCAGATTGCAGCTGTTATGGGTCCCTGCGCAGGCGGTTCTGCTGCAGCTGCAGAGCTTTCCGATTTCGTGTTTATGACTGAAAAAGCTGCAACCTTATATCTCTCCGGTCCCTCTGTTATTAAGGGTACCACCGGTGAAGATTTAGATGCAAAAGCCTTAGGCGGTGCTATGGCAAACGCTGAAGAAAACGGCAACTGCCACGTTGTTTGCGAAAATGATGAAAGCCTGCTCTTTGCTATCCGCAATCTGCTTTCTTATCTGCCCGCTAATAACTTAGAGGATACACCCTTTATTGATGGTGACGATATCAACCGTGTGTCTCCTGCCTTAAACAGCATCATTCCTGATAACGATGCAGAAGGCTATGATGTAAAAACTGCCATCAGCGAAATTGCAGATGCCGGTTCTGTGTTCGAAATCCAAGCTTTTTATGCTAAGAATATGGTTACCGCACTGGCTCGCTTGAACGGCACAACCGTTGGCTTTGTAGCAAACCAGGCTGCCGAAGGCGGACTTTTAGACTGTGCAGCTGCTGAAAAGGCAACCCGTTTTGTTCGTTTCTGTGACAGCTTTAACATTCCGCTGGTTACCTTAACCGATACTGACGGTTATGTGGCAAGCGTAGCCGAAGAAAGAAACGGTTTAGCACGCAAAACAGCTGCTTTGGCCTATGCTTACGCAGAAGCTACCGTTCCCAAGGTGAATGTCATTCTCCGCAAGGCATACGGCAGCGCATACATTGCAATGGGCAGCAAACACATTGGTGCAGATATGACCTATGCTTGGCCCACTGCTCAGATTGCTGTTATGCACGCTGAAGGTGCCGCTAACATTATTTACAGAAAAGAAATGCAGGTGGCTTCCGATCCCGTTAAGGCTCGTGCAGAGTTTGTGGAAGACTTTAAAAATACCTTTGCAAATCCTTATGAGGCTGCTAAATTGGGCTATGTGGATGACATTATCGAACCCGATTCCTCAAGACCCCGCATTATCGCAGCGCTTTTGATGCTGGCCGGTAAACGTGAAACCCTGCCTGCTAAAAAGCATGGCACCATGCCCCTCTAAGATAGAAAGGATGAAATGTTATGCCTGAGAAATTTATCCAAGGCGGTGTTGTTGTCGTAATTGGACTTCTCACCGTATTTGTGGTTCTGGCTATTCTCTGGGGCGTTTTGGAACTGATGCGTGTTGTATTCACTGCAAAAAGTAAAAAACCTGCTGCGCCTGTCGCACCGGCACCGGCTCCAGCTCCTGTTGCGCCCGCTCCGGCTGTTGCCCAAGACGACAGCGAACTGATTGCCGTGTTAACAGCCGCCATTGCCGCCAGTTTAAATCAGACCACGACTTATAATTTAAAAATCAAATCCTACCGCAGAGTGGATGCCGGCACCCCGGTTTGGAACCGCACTGCCCGTCGGGATAATTTAATTGGTTAAAACCAATAAAACATTAAGGAGGAAACTTTCATGAGAAAATTTATGATAAACGTAAACGGTAAATCCTATGAGGTTGATGTTGAAGAAATCGGCGGTGCTCCCGCTGCTGCTCCGGTTGCTCCTGTAGCACCTGCTGCTCCTGCTGCTCCTGCTGCTCCTGCTGCACCTGCTGCTCCTGTTGCCGCACCTGCTCCTGTTGCCGCACCTGCTCCTGCTCCTTCCGGCGCTCAGGGTGCTGTAACAGTAACCGCTCCTATGCCCGGCACCATTTTACGCATTAATGTTAAAGCAGGTGACGCTGTAAAATCCGGTCAGCCTGTTGTGGTGTTAGAAGCTATGAAAATGGAAAACGAAATCGTTGCACCGCAGGATGGTACCATTGCTTCTGTTAATGTTTCTCAAGGCGCTTCCGTTAACAACGGTGACGTGCTTGTGACCATGAACTAAAGCATTTCTTTAAAGATTTAAAGAAAGGGTGATTTTACTTTGTCAAATTTATTAGTAGAAGGAATCACCAGATTTATTAATGGTACTGGTCTTGCAAAGATTTTCACCGCTACGGCAGATACGCCTTTGGCTTTTGCCGGTGTGGATTTTGGAACCATTTTAATGCTGGTTATTTCCTGTGTATTGATTTATCTTGCCATCGGCAAGGAATTTGAACCCCTGCTCTTATTGCCTATTGCTTTTGGTATGCTCCTTGCAAACCTGCCACTTTCTAACCTTCTGCACAATGTATTATTTGTAGGAACCGGCGACGAAGAGCATTTCATAATGGATTTTGAGAAAATCCTACACGAAGGCGGTTTGTTTGACCTATTATACTTAGGCGTTAAGCTGGGTATTTATCCTTCACTTATTTTCCTGGGCATCGGTGCTATGACGGACTTTTCTCCGCTAATCGCAAATCCCAAAAGTCTGCTTTTAGGTGCTGCTGCACAACTTGGCGTGTTCGTAGCTTTCTACGGGGCTTTGCTCATCGGCTTCGACATTCCTTCCGCTATGAGTATCGGTATCATCGGTGGTGCTGATGGTCCTACAGCCATTTTGATAACCAAAACGTTGGCCCCCAAGCTGCTCCCCGCCATTGCCATCGCGGCTTACTCTTATATGGCACTAATCCCCATCATTCAGCCGCCCATTATGAAGGCGCTGACAACCAAAAATGAACGTTTGGTTAAAATGCAGCAGCTCCGCCCCGTCAGCAGACTGGAACGTTTGATTTTCCCCATCGTTGTTACCATTGTTGTTGCCTTAATCGTGCCCGATGCTGTGCCCCTGGTTGGTTGCTTAATGCTGGGTAACTTAATTAAGGAAAGCGGCGTTGCTGACCGTTTATCCAAAACCGCTCAGAACGAATTGATGAACATTGTTACCATCTTCTTGGGAGTAACCGTTGGTGCAACCGCTTCTGCTGATACCTTCCTGCAGTGGGATACTATTGGTATCGTTGTATTGGGCCTGATTGCTTTCTGCATCAGTACTGCAGGTGGTCTTTTATTCGGTAAGCTGATGTACATCCTCACCAAGGGTAAGGTAAACCCCTTAATCGGCTCTGCCGGTGTTTCTGCTGTACCCATGGCAGCCCGCGTAGCGCAAAGTGTGGGTAGCAAAGAAGATCCCACAAACTTCCTGCTGATGCACGCTATGGGTCCCAACGTGGCCGGCGTCATCGGTTCTGCTGTTGCCGCAGGTGTTTTCCTGACTATGGCAAAAATTTTAATGCCTTAAGGGATATTGTATTAAAAGCAGTATCAGTAGATATTGCGGAAAGGGAATGAATTATGTCTACGAATATAAAACCGGTTAAAATAACTGAAACCGCCCTTCGTGATGCACATCAGTCTTTGATTGCAACCAGAATGACCACGGAAGACATTCTTCCGATTGTGGAAAAACTGGATCAGGTTGGGTATCACTCACTAGAAGCCTGGGGTGGCGCTACTTTTGACGCCTGCCTTCGTTTCTTAAACGAAGACCCCTGGGAACGTCTGCGGAAAATCCGCGAACGTGCTAAAAACACCAAATTACAGATGTTGTTCCGCGGTCAGAACATTTTAGGTTATAAAAACTACGCTGACGATGTAGTTGAATACTTTGTACAGAAATCTCTGTCCAACGGCATTGATATTATCCGTATTTTCGATGCATTAAATGATGTTCGTAACTTAGAATGTGCCATCAAGGCCTGCCAAAAGGAACAGGGGCACGTTCAGGCTGTTGTGTGCTACACCATCAGTCCCGTGCACAACATTGAATCCTATGTAAAAATGGCAAAAGAACTGGAAGAACGGGGTGCCAACTCCATTTGTATTAAGGATATGGCTGGTCTGCTCTTACCGTATGAGGCCTACGACCTCGTAAAAGCTATGAAAGAGACCGTTAAAATTCCTATCCAGCTCCATACACACTACACCTCCGGCGTTGCTTCTATGACCTATTTAAAAGCCATCGAAGCTGGTGTGGACATCGTTGACTGTGCAATTTCTCCTATGGCTTTAGGCACCTCTCAGCCTGCAACTGAACCGTTGGTTGCAACTCTGCAGGGCACACCTTATGACACAGGCTTAAATCTTGACCTGTTATCTGAAATTGCTGATTACTTCCGTCCGCTGCGTGAAAAATATTTAGCAGATGGCTTACTCAATCCCAAAATGCTGGGTGTTGATGTGAACACATTGCTCTATCAGGTTCCCGGCGGTATGCTGTCTAACCTGGTATCTCAGCGCAAACAGCAGGGCAAGGAAGATAAGCTGGAAGAAGTACTCAAAGAAGTACCTCGCGTGCGCGAGGACTTAGGTTTCCCGCCCCTGGTAACTCCCACCAGCCAGATTGTTGGTACTCAGGCTGTATTAAATGTTATTATGGGCGAGCGTTACAAAATGGTCACCAAGGAAACCAAGGGGATTGTTAAGGGTGAATATGGTACCACACCGGTGCCCATCAATGAAGAATTCGCCAAAAAAATCATCGGCGATGAACCCCGCATTACCTGCCGTCCGGCTGATAAAATTGCACCGGAACTGGATTCCATGCGTGAAAGTATTAAAGAATACATTGAACAGGATGAAGATGTTCTGTCCTATGCTCTGTTCGACCAGGTGGCTGTTAAGTTCTTTAAGCAGCGTCAGGCTGAAAAATATAAGCTTGACAAGGATTTAGTGAACATGGAAGAAATGACACATCCTATATAATGAAATGCAACATAAAAGACCGAGAAAAAATCCTCGGTCTTTTTTATGTAAAAAACTATTTATCGAAAAACATTAATAACTTTAATACCCTTTTTAATCGCATAAACTCATACTTCCAACAATCGTGGGGTCCAGGAGCAGAGCCCCTGTGTCGTTTCGAGGGGGTCGAAGGGGGAGAATCGAAACTCCCCCTTCGTTTTGCTACTTTTGCAATCAAAAGTAGGCCCGCCCGGCAGGGCACAAAAAGAAAATGCATCGGTTAAACCGGATATAAAAGCAATTGCGTTACTTCTTTATTTTTACGTTAATGGGGGCACTTCATAAGACAGCCTCTTTCTCTATTAACTTCTTTTTATCATCTCTACCCCACAACTTGGGCAGTGCAATTTAATCTTTCCCTTGCCTTTCGGCACTCTTAAAACCATTCCACACTTACAACGAAAGTGCTTATGGGTTTTTCTCTCCTGCCACTGTCGTTTTTTCTGGCGGAAAAACCGTCTTGGTTTCACCATCAGTTTTTCATATACCGCCAGTTCTTTCCGCCTTGCTGTATAGTTTTTAGAAAAAGAGCGAAATAGTGAGAAAAACACACAAAACCAATATAAAATCATAAAGATAGGCCAGCGTAAAAACAGAGAAATCAGCCATAATCCAATGGCCAGTTTGCATAAATCCAAAGACAAAGCATCACTGCCATAACGCCCCTGCATAAATCCGGCTAACCGGCATCTAAATTGTTCAATCCACGAACGAAACATTAAAAAGCACCTCTTATGAATCATCTTGTCAGCATAACTCAATTGTAATTAAATTCTATGCAAAAGTCAATATTATGAAAGATTATTTAAAAATCGTTAATATCTTATGCACAAAAAGCGGCTTCTTTAAAAGAAGCCGCTTTAATAAATTTACGTTTTAAGGATATTAGAATCCCATACCGCCGCCGGGCATACCGCCTGCAGGCATTGCCGGTTCGGGCTCGGGCTTAGAAGCAACAACACTTTCGGTTGTCAACACCATAGCTGCGATGCTGGATGCATTCTGCAGAGCAGAACGGGTTACCTTTGTTGGGTCAACGATACCGGCCTTCATCATATCCACATATTCTTCTGTCAGTGCATTAAAGCCAATCTTGTCGGGGCTTTCCTTCAGCTTTTCAACGATAACAGAGCCTTCAATACCAGCATTAAATGCAATCTGGCGAACAGGTTCCTCCAGAGCCTTCAGCACGATGGTAGCACCGGTCTTTTCATCGCCGGACAGAGTATCAATATAAGTAGCAACAGCTTTAATTGCATTGATATAGGAAGTACCGCCACCGGCTACGATGCCTTCTTCAACAGCTGCACGGGTAGCTGCCAGAGCATCTTCAATGCGCAGTTTCTTTTCTTTCATTTCGGTTTCAGTTGCAGCACCAACCTTGATAACAGCCACACCGCCGGAGAGCTTAGCTAAACGTTCCTGCAGTTTTTCTCTGTCAAAATCAGAGGTGGTTTCTTCAATCTGAGCCTTAATCTGACCGATACGGCCTGCAATGTCATCAACATTGCCGGCACCATCAACAATAATGGTGTTTTCTTTCTGAATCTTAATCTGGCGAGCCTGACCTAACTGGTCAATGGTGGTTTCTTTCAAGTCAAGACCCAACTCTTCAGAAATCACTTCACCACCGGTTAAAATGGCAATATCTTTCAGCATTTCCTTTCTTCTGTCGCCAAAGCCGGGGGCTTTAACAGCAATACAAGTAAAGGTGCCACGGAGTTTGTTTACCAGTAAGGTTGCCAGCGCATCGCCTTCAACATCTTCTGCGATGATCACCAGTTTCTTACCCTGCTGAACAATCTGCTCGAGGCAAGGCAAAATTTCCTGAATGTTAGAAATCTTTTTATCGGTAATCAAAATGTAAGCATCGTCTAAAACAGCTTCCATTTTTTCTGTATCAGTTACCATGTAAGGAGAGATATATCCTCTGTCAAACTGCATACCTTCCACTACTTCGGAGTAAGTTTCAGCAGTTTTGGATTCTTCAACAGTAATAACGCCGTCGTTAGAAACCTTTTCCATAGCTTCTGCAATCAGTTCGCCAACTTTTTCATCAGCAGCAGAGATGGAAGCAACACGGGCAATATCGTCTTTGCCGTTAACCTTTGCACTGTTGGCTACGATATAAGCAACGGCTGCATCAACAGCACCAGCAATACCTTTTCTCAAAATCATGGGGTTCGCACCGGCAGCCACATTCTTTAAACCTTCGCGGATTAAAGCCTGTGCCAAAAGTGTTGCCGTTGTGGTACCGTCACCGGCCACATCGTTCGTCTTTGTTGCAACTTCTTTAACCAGCTGAGCACCCATATTTTCAAAGGGATCATCCAATTCTACTTCTTTTGCAATGGTCACACCATCGTTTGTAATTAACGGTGCGCCAAATTTCTTATCTAAAACAACATTTCTGCCTTTGGGGCCCAGGGTTACCTTAACGGTATCAGCCAGCTTGTTCACGCCGGCTTCTAAGGCCTTTCTTGCGTCTTCGCCGAATTTAATTTCTTTTGCCATTTAAAAAATCCTCCTTTAATTATTCCACAATAGCCAGTACATCACTCTGTTTTAAAATGGTGTACTCCACATCTTCAAATTTAATTTCAGTACCTGCATATTTGCTAGTGATAACTTTATCGCCAACTTTCAGTTCCATTTTAACTTCTTTGCCTTCTACCATACCACCGGGGCCAACAGCAACAATTTCTGCCATCTGGGGCTTTTCTTTTGCGCTGGCGGTTAAAATAATACCGCTTTTTGTAGTTTCTTCTGCTTCAACCATCTTAATAACGACTCTGTCGCCTAAGGGTTTAATGTTCATGATGAGTCCTCCTTATTATGTTAAGTTAATTATAAACAAATTGTTAGCACTCTTTAGGGCCGAGTGCTAAACACATGTATTATATTACTCAATATTTCACTTTTTGGCAAATATTATGCTGCTTTATATTTTTAAAATAACACTCTCAATCTCTATTTTTCTTTTATTTTTTTCTATTTTCTTTCAATTGCTAAAAGTTGATAAATTTTCTCCGTTCTGCTATACTAAAAAAGAAAGAAAAAATGGAGAAAAAGAGTGATTGTTATGGACTTTGATGTCATCGTCATCGGCGGTGGACCGGCCGGCATGATTGCTGCCGGAACAGCAGCCTCATACGGTGCAAAAACCGCCCTTTTAGAAAAAAACGAAAAACTGGGCAAAAAACTGTTTATCACCGGCAAAGGTCGTTGTAATGTAACAAACAACGCCCCCATTCGTGATTTTATGGAGCAAATTCCCGGTAACGGTCGGTTTTTATACAGCGCCTTTTCTTCCTTTAATAATGAAGACCTGTGTGCGTTCCTAAAGCAAAACGGTGTCGAAATCAAGGTCGAACGGGGCGGGCGGGTGTTTCCCAAAAGTGATAAATCCTCTGACATCATTCGTGTATTTGCAGAGTATGCTGGCTATACAAATGCCGTATCTCTGCAGACAAAAGTTACGGATATAGTAATTAAAGAAAAAACGATTTGTGGCGTTACGTTAGAAAATGGTACAAAACTAACCGCAAAATCGGTTATTGTTGCCACCGGCGGCAAAAGTTATCCCCAAACCGGCTCCAATGGTGATGGTTACCGTTTCGCCAAAATGGCAGGTCATAACCTGGTGCCTCCAAAACCCTCTTTAGTACCATTAGAAACAAAAGAACTTTGGCCAAGAGAGACTATGGGGCTTTCTTTAAAAAACGTTGGGCTAACGGCTCTGGATAAAAACAACAAAGCAATTTATCAAGCTGAGGGCGAGCTGCTGTTCACCCACTTTGGTCTTTCCGGCCCCTTAGTCCTTTCTGCTAGTGCCCACATGCGTGATTTTGAAAAAAACACCTACCGCATCTACATTGATTTAAAGCCGGCTCTAACCGAAGCTCAGTTGGATGCCCGTATATTACGTGATTTTTCTGCCGAACCTAATAAAGACTATATTAACAGTTTAGATAAATTATTACCTAAAAAACTAATTCCCATTATCGTAAAACTTTCCGCCATTGAGCCTCGTAAAAAAGTCAATGTTATCACCCGGGAAGAGCGACTTAGTTTGGTACAACTACTAAAAAAATTGACTTTAACAATTAAAAGACCGCGACCTATAGCTGAGGCTATCATCACAGCCGGCGGCGTCAGCACGAAAGAACTCCTGGCTAAAACCATGGAATCCCGCTTGGTTAAAGGATTATACTTTGCCGGCGAAGTAATTGATGTAGATGCTTATACCGGCGGTTATAATCTGCAAATCGCCTTTTCCACCGGATATTTAGCCGGCCAAAGTGCCGCAGAAGCTTCTCTCCATTGGGAATAATATAATAGAAAGGAACATTCTATGGCATTACTGGAAACAAAACAAGAAACGTATCGTGCTATATTGGCCGGTGTTCACACCGGAAGCGGCGACCCTTTAAAAGATACAACTGAAGAATCCATGGCAGAATTAGGCCGCTTGGCTAATACTGCAGGTGCTGAGGTTGTGGGAACTCTAGTACAAAACCGTCCCAGCCCCGAAAACGCCACCTATTTAGGCGAAGGTAAGTTAGAAGAACTTCGCCTTGCCTGCGAAACATTAAACGCAACGCTGGCCATTTTCGACAGCGAATTATCCCCCATTCAGCTTAAGAATTTAGAAAAAGAATTAGGTCTGCGTGTCATTGACCGCAGTATGCTGATTTTAGATATTTTTGCCGCCCGTGCCCAAAGCAGCGAGGGTAAAATTCAGGTGGAGCTGGCACAGCTCCGCTATATGCTTCCCAGACTCATGGGCATCGGTACCCAATTATCCCGCTTAGGCGCTGGCATCGGTACCCGCGGTCCCGGTGAAACCCGTTTAGAAACCGACCGTCGTCACATTCGCCGCCGCATCCATCATTTACAAGAAGAACTCAACGAAGTAAGAAAACATCGGGAACTGCTCCGCACAGGGCGTGCTCACGGTAAATCTGTCACCGTGGCCTTAGCAGGCTATACCAACGCCGGCAAATCAACTTTATTAAATGCTTTAACCGGTGCTGATGTATATGCTGAAGATAAACTATTTGCCACACTGGATCCTACCGTTCGCGGCTTTTCATTAGAGGATGGCCGCAATATTTTGCTCATCGATACCGTTGGTTTCATCCGCAAACTCCCCCACCATTTAATTGAGGCCTTTAAATCCACTTTAGAAGAGATTTCCTTGGCAGATGTAATTCTTCATGTAGTGGATGGCTCCAGTCCGGAGTATGGGGAACACGTACAGGTTGTCACCGGCATTTTAGCAGAATTAAGCGCTGGCGATAAACCACAGGTCTTGACCTTTAACAAAGCCGACCTCTGCACTGAAGGGGATTTGCCTGCATCCATGCCTGGCGTGGATAAAACCGTTAAAATCAGTGCCAAAACCGGTGCTGGACTTAATGAATTAATCGAAGCAATAGCAGATGTAGCACCAGGAAAAAAACAAAAATTTACCTTAAAAATTCCCTTTGCCAAAGGTGCTGTGTTGTCAGAACTTCACGATCATCATCCCATTTTAAAAGAAGATTACGAAGCCGATGGTACTATAATAGAAGTTTTGCTGAATTCTGCAGACTACAATCGTTTTAAAGAATTTATACAACCATAAAAATCACATGGAGAGACAAAGCCCATGACAAAAAAAAATTACAGAACCTTAAAAAAACTAGGCAGAGATGAATATATTGAAAAAAAATCTCGATTTATTGGCACGGCTAAACCGGTCCAAACAGAAGAAGAGGCATTAGCCTTTATCAATGCTATTCGCAAAGAATTTTCTGACGCCACTCATAATGTTTACGCTTATATTTTAAAAGATAATAACATTGCCCGCTTTTCTGATGATGGTGAGCCAGGAGGAACTGCAGGCCTACCTGTCATGGAAGTACTAAAACAAGAGGACCTCACCAATGTTGCCGTGGTTGTCACACGTTATTTCGGCGGTACACTGCTGGGTGCCGGCGGGTTGGTTCGTTCTTACTCCAAAACTGCAAAATTAGCCGTAGATGCTGGCATCGTTTCTGTTATGACAGATTGTACACTTATAAAAATACAAATTCCATATGAGCTATACGGTCGTCTGCAATATCTCCTTGAACAAGAAGGGCTATCTCAGGAAGAAAGCGATTTTGGACAAGAGGTTTCTGTCGTTGTCTGCACTAAAACAGAACAGTTAGAAGAATTAGATAAAAAAATCACAGAAAACACAAACGGTCGTGCTACCTGTAGCATTCTACATTCAGAATATCGACCAATAGAGATTTAAAAATATAGTCGTCCATCAACTGCAGAACAATAAATAAACGCCCGCATCACGCGGGCGTTTTTTCATCTTAACAAAATTCGACAACCTCCAATTATATAAGGGATATATGATTTAGATGCAAACCTTTTTGGTGTCAAGTTTGTGTCAAGTCATATCAAAAAAATATCAGAAAAATTAAATTTTACTTATTCAACTATAAACTCTGCCCACACATTACACTCTTTATTGTTACCCATATCTAAATAACAGGTAGAAAGGAAGCGATATGTTCCCGACTTACTAACATCATACATATCTGTGAGACGGTATTCTTTATTAGCCGTTTCGTTTGCTTTTAGATCGTAACCTATCAGTGTGAAAATATTATCTTTGAGAGAACAATCAACCCATTCACCGTTTTCTAACCGTTCAATCGAATAGCTATTTCCATATGTAACTCTGTATTCTGTCATATTATTCCACAAAACAACCAAACTTGTTATATCAGGATAAATATTTATACCCTCAATCTCCACAAAAACACCTTCAACATCTGAATACGAATCACCATTGGAAAGGGATTGTTTCTTTGGCAGGGTATTAATATAAGCAACTAAACACATGACAAAGACCAGTGATAAAACTAATACTATTAACTTTTTCACGCAAACAACCTCCTTTGTTTAATCCTTATTTGAATTTCGACATCCTTTATATAAAGACTGTATAAACTAGATGCCAATGTTTTTCAGTCGTATGATTTTGTCAAGTCAGGGACAAAAAAATTTAATAGTTTACCGGCATTTTAATCGGCACTTTTTATCGGCATTTTTAAAAGTGCCGATAAGCTTAACCAATTAAAATGTTATTCCGAAAGGCTTCCCCTTGAGGGGAAGCTGTCACGAAGTGACTGATGAGGTGTAGATTGCGTAGCAATCGTTATCTGTTTCCACCTCATCCACCGCAAGCGGTCCCCCTTCCCCTCAAGGGGAAGGCTTTTTGTCCCTTACATCTCAAACTTTATGATTTTGTCAAGTTAGGGACAAAAAAATTATTCTACATCATAACTTTTGCCATCTATCATAAGAGTGTCATCATCTTCCCAACACAAAGTCACTTCTGTTCCCCATCTGCCTGACCATAAGTTTTTTGATTCTGTTTTTAGCATTCCACTTACAAATGGAATATCTTTTTTAGTATTACGCACATATACCTCTGTGGAACCACCAAGTGCCCCTTGATCAGAAGAAACAACCCACGCAATATAAGTGTTGTCAGGAGATTTTGCAGTGTGCACAACTGTGTTTTCTCCAAAATTTGAAAGTACCATCGATAAAAATAAAATTTGGAGAAAATACATAGCAAATATTCCTACTATAACTGCCACGCAAATTTTCAACCACTTAATTTTATTATAGGCAAAGAATATAACTAGTGAACTTGATAGTGAGATTGCAAATAACAATTCATAATAAAAAATATTATTCATTCTGTTATCTATCTTAAAATCAAAGCAAAAAAGCAAAGTAATCAAATATACCAAAGAAATCAGTGGCATAAAAGATGCTAATCTTCCTGATAACTTAAACGCATAATTCTTATATTTAATTGAAAAGTATGTAAAAATACTGCACAACACTAAATATATTACAAAAAACATAATATAACTTTTAGGCCGATACATGTAGTCTACTTCATTAATGATAAAATTTAGTACACTAAAAAATATAGTGGAAGCCGCAATAAGTAAATTGATATTACTTTTTATTTTCTCCATACATTTCTCCCCTTTCGGACAATATTCGGCATAAAAAGTTTTGTCCCTTGTATATCAAAGTTTATAAAGACTGTATAATCTAGATTCCAATCTTTTATACGGTATTTCGTGTCAAGTCAGGAGAACAGTGAATAATAGGACCTACTATTTTTCCTATTATTCGGGCGATTCGTGAATCGCCCCTACAATTTCCCCTTTAACACTTTTCCTTAGAACCCGCGAGAATACTGGATTCTCTCGCATCCGATAGTATATGTAAATATCAAAATCGGCAAACTAATCTTTTAAATTGTATAGACTTAACTCGAGTAAACGCAGCAGAACCGCATCACATTGTTCTATATGTTAATTTTCGCCCTATTTTTCATAGCATAAACTAACCACGAAACAAATATGGTACAAACCAAAACAACAACAGGTTGACACCAAAGCCATATTTCATTTTGAGAGTTTATTCCAAATATTTTATTACAAATAACATCAATCACACCCGCAATTAATATGTGAAAAATATATATATTTAGAGACAATTTTTCTCCTATATACTCTATAGGCTTACATATACTTTTGCCGGGATTTTTTAAAGATAAAGTAAACAAAGCAAGTGCAAAGGGAATATAACCCAAAACATTAAATTTAACAAACAAATCAAAAGCTGTAGGAATTACCGCAATTACACAACCTACTACTGCCAAAATTATTAATTTATAAAAATCCATATTCCTAATTTTTTCAGCTTTTTTCGTATTCATATAATACCCCAATAAAAACCAAGGCATCCCTCGTGTAATAAAGTTGGTTTTCCAAAACCACGCCAAATGCATAGTATCTCGATACGAAGTTAGTAAAATCTGCAAAGCAAACAAAAAAGGAATAAACTTTATTGCAAATTGTTCTTTTTTGTTCTTTACAATAAAATACCAGCAAATGTATACCTCGATCATCGCTATTAAATACCATAATGGTACTGCAAAATCTATTGTACAGAAACAAATATATTTTATAGGCGTCATTAAGTTAAAATTCGCATTCAGCCACACTCCTATTTCATTATTTTTAATCGCAATCGTACAATGATAAGCAAAAAACAATATATATGCACACAAAAATATTTTTATAATTTTAATTAATCTTCGCCTTACTACCGATGTGTCCTTTCCATATACATAATAGCCTGCAATCATAAAAAAGATCGGAACCGCATATGCAGACGCATTTAAAATAATCTGTCCAAACATTCCGGGGAATGATATATGCATAAATACAACTCCCATACATGCAGTACCTTTCAAAAAATTCAATTTATTATTTACACTATTATTTTGTTTCATAAACACTTCCTCCAAATCAATTAACATATCTGTTCAAAATTAAATTGCATTGCGGAACTACACAATTCATTTCAATTTTAAATTTTCAA
>JAZODT010000036.1:0-21331 GCA_045597205.1 Clostridia bacterium | reverse complement strand
GGTTCTGGTGTAAACCCCATCACTGCCTGCTACTTCTGTCACCATGGTCGCATGCGAAAAAATTGCGCCGTACATAAAATCTTCACTCATGGAATAGAGTGTCTCCTCCGACGCTGCAACACTCACCGGCGGAATAAAGGATGTTGCTAGAAGCAGGCACGCTAAGACCATTGCCAAATAGCTTTTTTGGTTTTTTATTTTTGTGTTAGCCATAGGTTCCCTCCTAAAATACGTTCGTTTTTACTAATTATTTTGGTTTTGTCGTTTTATATATAATTTGTCTATCTCCATCTATAGCCAAGCATAGGCAGCAAACAAAAAACTATCGCTGCCCATGCTTTGCCATAGATCGTTGTCCGGGGCGGCGTTGTGCCGTCCCAGACAACTGAATGGTTATTAAATTATTGTGCTTTTTATAATAAACCAAGGCGATATAACACGCGGTAAATAACGGTAGCCGCTTCTGCACGGGTTGCTGTGCCAAGGGGGTCAAAAGAACCGTCGCCACGGCCGTTTATAATGCCGCCTTTTGCCAGGGTTTCAACTGCTTCTTTGGCTTCTTCCGAGCCAAAGGAATCATGATCAATAAACGGTGCTATTTCAACAGTCGCACTTAATTCAATATACTTTTGTTTTAAAATGCGGTGTAATATTAACGCCATGTCCTGTCTGGTGATGGATGCACCTACACCAAAGGTATCGCTGCTCACACCACCAACAATGCCGGTTTCATAGGCCTGTGAAATAACAGGATAATACCAGCTGTCCACCGGAACATCTTTAAAGGGTAACACCCCTTCCTGCATGGTGGTAACCTCAAGGGCCTGCAGTGCCATTTTTAAGAATTCTTCACGGGTAATAGAATCATTGGGATAGAAGTTTCCATCGCCACGACCGCTGATAATGCCGTGAGAAGCTAAAATGTTAATCGCATTTTGTGCCCAGGCTGCTGTACCTAAATCACCAAAAGCACTGTTGCCCTCAGGCAAGTTTGTGTTTGTGTTGTTAGCAAGGTCGCCATCTGAAACCTGAAGGTTCACACCGCCCCAGCTACCGACATTATTAGAAACAACACCGGTATAATCGATAGAAGGTGTAATGGTGGGCAGCGGTGCTGTTGCCGTTGCGATGGCATTAAGCAACACTGCTGATGCATCCTCGGGTGTTACAACGTTGGCAACCAGCGGTGTAAGTGCCGTTATGGTGTTATCCTTCTGTGTATCGTTTAACGCAGCATAAGCATTTGCCGCCTCAGCAGAAAGAAGCATTTCGGTACGTTTTTCAGATGTTGCAAGTAAAGCGCTCATGCCGGCACGGTCTGCCGTGCTTAAGGCTTCTACTGCATCTAGCGCATCCACAACAGTACCAATGGTTGTTCCAAGACCTGCAAAGTCACCATCAACGGGACGATTTGCTACGACATAGTTTGCCACATAAGTCTTTTGGTCTTCGCTATAGGAGCTATAGCTTACGCTGGCCTCATCATTCACATCGCCAATAGCCGCATCAATCGCCGCTTTCAGTTCTGCAAATGTTTTGGTGCTTCCAACCTTCGCCGCTTCCATAATAGCTGCTTTGCGGCTGTCATAGCCGGCATCGGGAATGGTTGCAAAGGTATATGTTGCTTCGGCAATCTCTTTACCGGACCAGTCTTTGCAGCCTGCAAAGGTGATGGTGTAGGTTGAGTTGTTATAAGCTAAACCGCCGGTAGGTGTAATGGTGTAATTTTTACCGGTGGCATCCATGCTGCCGGTAAAGGCCACATTGTTGCCACGCTTGTCGGTAATGGTGATGGCACTTGTTGCAGCAGCTTCGGTTACCGGTGTTGTGAAATTCAGCACGGGCGTATGAGTCAATGCCACATCGTTGGTCGGACCACTATAGTTTATAGCCGGTGTGGGATTTGTAGAAAAGCTGCGAACAAAAATATTATCTAAACTGTAAGCATATTGTTTCAAACCACCGCCGAGGATTTCACTGTATTGGTCATATAAAGCATTGTTACCGGTGTTTATCCATTCATTCATACACTGTGTAGTAAAAACAAGCTTGTCAAAGGGTTGCACGGTACTTGTTCTTGGTGTTGTTGCACGGTTGCCGTAGATTTTTGTGCCATCCGGTTTGGTTTTAACAATACTTACATCTGCTGTGCCATTAGTCACATCAATATCCAATAGGAATTTGTAATGTCCGGCGGTGAATCTGCTTTCACCGATTGAAGCCGGTGTGCCGTCAGCATGTGTCCACGTCATAGACGTATCACCAAAGTATGTCTCAACGTTAGAAGCAACGTTTAATGTTTCCTCATTGTTGTGTGTGTATTTATAATAGAGGTTAGCATAGTCAGTGCCTAACGGGGTTGTAACTCTAATAAATGAATCGTTGTTTGTAAGCGTCGGATTGTTTGCCCAGGATAAATCAAAACCAATTTGCAAGCGCCCTGCAGTTACATTCGCAAAATCTAATACATAAGTAGAGTCTGTGTTTGCACCCGTCGCTGCCACCTGCACCAGATTAAGTGCACCATTTGCCAGCAGGTTCGGGCCGTTGCCGTTATCAAACACGCCCTGAGCAGCGGCCGACTCATAGGCCGCCTGGCCGGTAATCGCTGTGCCGTTTATTGTTCCGGAAGAATTTGTGCCAAAGCTTGTTTTTAAACCGTTAATAATGTCCCAGGCGGTTGTACTTCCGTAGGTGTAAGTGTTAAAGTTTTCTTCCTGATAAGTACCGTCATTGGCGCCGGTGCTAAAGGTTACGCTGCCGCTTTTTGCCTTAATGGAAGAAGTTGCCGCGCTGTTGATAACCCCTTCCGGTACCGTTAACGTATAGGTTGTGTTTGCTGCCAAACTGCTGTTGGGTTTAACCACAATGTCTGTGCCGTCATAGCTTGCATAAGCCGTAAACGCCACCGGTGTGCCTGCTTCACTTGCGAGCGTAAAACCAGTCAAGCTGCCGGCATCAATACCAGGGGTAAAGGTAATGTGCAAGGGCTGATCAGGATGCAGATTTTTTGCACCGTCTTCTAAACCGAAAGAAGGAACGGGGATTCCATAGGTTTCGTTCGGGTCAGGCTGTGCTGCCGCTTCAGCTGCCAGTAATAACGCCGCCGAAGCATCTGCCGGCAATTTAAAATCAGCAGCAGCGGTAATCATTGCAGCCGCCGCTTTTGCTTTTTCGATAACGATTAAGCCATTATAAGCTGCAAGGGACGCTGGTGTTAACAGTGCCGTAGCCTCGCCGCTTGCGAGAAATGCCTGCATTTCGGTTTCTGTTTTATTTTGCAAGTCCACAATGGTATCAATCTCTCCAATAGGAACGGCTAAAAGAGCAGAAAGCTCATCAAGATTCTCAACTGTTGTGCCTGCTGCTGTGGGACGATTTGCTTCAATATAGTCGGCCACATAAGTTTTTTGGTCATCTTCATAAGTATTATAAGACGCTGCCAAAACAGGGTTAACAACCTCAATACCTGTATCTAAAGCTGCCACCAGTTCTGCACCGGAAAGCGTTGTGGCTGCCGTAACAACAGGGCCACCAAGGGTTTCAATGCGTTCTTCAAACGCTTCGCCGACTGCGACTGCCGTTACCAGCGCCGCAGAAACATCGGCCGGCACTTTAAAGTTTGCTGCCCCTTCAAGCAAGGCCTGCACCGCTTTTTGTTTTCCGCTGTTTGTGGTTAAGCCGTTATAAGCTGCAAGAGATGCCGGTGTTAACAGTGCCGTAGCATCCGCACTTGTAAGAAAAGTCATTACCTCAACATCTATTTTTCCTTGCAGACCAACAATGGTTGCAAGATGTCCCACAGGAACGCTCAAAATGGTTTTAAGCTCTGCAAGAGCCTGGGTTGGCGTTAAATTAGAGGAGGGACGATGTGTTTCAATATAATCTGCCACATAAGTCTTTTGGTCTGCGTTATAAGTGCCATAGGCTGTTGCTAAATCAGCATCAATGCCATCAATGTTAGCATCTAGAGCTGCTACTAACGCTGCATCAGAAGCCGTTTTAGCGGCGGCAAGTAACGCGCTCCGCTTTGCTAACACTGCCGGGTCAGTACCAAAAGCAGTTTGGTTAACATCAAGGTTATCTACGCCGAAGGGCTTCGCCACTATTGCCGGGTTCCAATGGTCTTGCGGTGCGTATGGACCGCTAAAATTAAAGCGAATTTTTCTGGCACCACGGGTGCTTGAAAGGGCCATAACATACTCCGGACTGGTTTCAGGAACCGCAACATCTGCGTCATAACCGCGGAACGGGCGCCAATTATCTGTAGCAACCCCACTTTCACGCACTCTGCCTCTTTCTTCAAAAGTTGCTGTGCCTTCATCAAAATTTAATTTCAGTTTATACCAGCCTCGGTACGAACCGAACACCGCACCGGTACTAATATTATCCGATGTGATCGTTGCTCCACTAGCTGTTTTATGTGCGCCGGCAGCATGGATGCCGCTTGTGCAATAGGCACATTCAAAGGTAGCGTCAGCTCCTAAGCACGGAGCATCTCCATTGCCACCTTTAATGACCACGTTGCCATTGTCGTCCAAAACTTCCCAACTGGGGGCAACTCCGGTGCCCATACCGCCAACAGCCTGGAAGCTGATGGTGACCTGACCGGTTAGCAGCTTGTTAAAGTCATATTCTAAGTAGCCGCCGCCGTTGGCTGTAGATAACGGCAAATAAGCCGCTCTGCCATAGGGTGGGTTGGCATTATATTGATCCACTATTTTGCCCGTTGTCAAACCTGTTTGCGTTGCCTCATTCCATGAAGCATCGTGCTTCATATAAATGGTAGCATTGCCATCTTTACTGGTTCTGGTGTAAACCCCGCTACCGTCTGTTACTTCTGTCACCTGGGTCGCATGCGAAAATATTCCGCCGTACTCAAAGTCTTCACTCATGGAATAGAGTGTCTCCTCCGCTGCAACACTCACGGTCGGGATAAAGGTTGTTGCCAAAAGCAGGCACGCCAGCAAAAACGCTATATAGCTTTTTGTTTTGTTTGCACTTGTGTTTGCCATGTGTTACCTCCTTAGTAACTCATTGATTATTACCCATCAATTTCGTATTATTTTTTATTCAGTTCTGATTCAGGATCACTCAGCAGCTCATACAAAGAGGGATACTCCCGATCTGTCATAGCCGGTTCAACTTCAAATCTTGTTGTGTTACCCAAAGAATGCAACATCATGTGACCCGGTTCATACATTGGATATGTATCATCAATGTAGTCGAACAAAATCTCACCATCTACTCTGAAGATAAGTCTTATACCTTCCTCGCAGGGAACGGTTGCAAACTCAAAATCTTGCGGAACGCCCATCTTAATATAGCCATCATTCGGTACAGTTGTATAAATTGCACCTGCACCGCCGGTGTGCGCTTTAAATGCCTGCAATTCAATGATGTTTTTACGAATTAAAACTACATAACCAGAGCCCTGCCATGGACTGAATTTATAGTCATAGTAACCCTGACCTATAATGACCCAGTGACCATCGGCCTTATCAAAATTAATGGTGCTTGTAAACCGCATTATGTTATAGGGTCTGGTCGTCATTTCGGTATATACCGAGGTTTGGCCATCTGTTTCCTGAATTTTTATGCTGTTATCGCTAAAGGTAATCTCCGGGCTGTCGTTTGCACTACGAACGGCATTGCTTGCATCATTCGTATAAACTAAATTGTTGGGGATTGCGAAGTAAGCACCAGCATCAAACTCTGCTATATTAACACTGGCACGAGTTTTCGCCCAAGCCTCATTCACTTTTTCAGCCATAGCGGCAATTGCCTCGACGGTTGCACGCTGTGCAGAACGTAACTTTTCACCCTCTGCAATAACGCTCTCTAATGCTGCTTTGGTGCCCTCGGGGTATTGGCCAGGCGCTTTTCCGTCAACAACCTGGTCTAGCACATCATAAGCCGTGGTCAGCGCAATAGAAAGTACACCCTTATCTGCCTCAGCATAACGCTCGGTTGTAAAGGAGAAGGGGCCTGCTACAGGCTCACCATAAAACTTATCGGATTCGCTTACGGCCGTAACGCGCCAGTAATATTTGCGAACGCCTTCTTTAAGACCGGTTACGGTAGCATAATTATTTCTTTCTACTCTTGAATGAACAATGTTCTTAAAGTCTGCATCGGTAGCAATTTCAAGACAATATTCATCTGCACCGGATGCATAGTCCCAGAAGAAGTGTGTTTTCTTGGTCGCAACTTCTCTTTCCCCGTTTTTGGGTGATAACAACTCAAAGTCGCCAACGGGTTTGGGGTCGCCCAAAAGACCGGCTGTGCGCACATCCCAAGCTTCAAATTCAGGTATTTTTTCCTGCATAATCTGCATAGCCTCGTCAATGCGGTCTAAACGCTCCAGTCCGGTTTCACCCTGCATTAACGGCTTGTCACTTACATAGTTTTCTTTATTATATTTCTTATAGCTGTCACCCTCTAAGGTAATGGCTCGTTGCGTATCAAAATAATCAAAAAGACCATTGTTGCGAATGAGCAGATCCTCGCCGCTATATGGTCTTTCGCTGTCGTTATAGCGTTCCAACCAGGGATAGCGCAAGAAGTAATTATCCATGTTTTCACCGGTATATTCTGCTAAGTCTAAATAAGCCAACCTATAATAATATAAACTTGCAGCCGCTTCATTGTCAACGTGCACTTTAGCAAGTTTTTTCAAGGCTTCAAAATCGCCGTTGGCCTTTTCAATCATCTCTAAAATCGCGTTGTTTGTCATCGCATAAGGTCCTTCATATCTATTGGCATTCCAATGTGTTTCAATTATCCTTACGCCTGCGGAATCATTATTAGGACCATCAATCATTATGTTTTCGGCTATTGTTATGTTTTTACTGGTGTTCGCGAAAACAGGAAGCCCTACATCATAAAACACGTTGTTTTCAAAAAAGCTACCGCAACTACTGGTTTCATCTGCATAGATGCCCATAACATGACCAATAAGGCTACACTCTAACGACTGCCAAACATCGTGGAAATAGTTATGGTTAATATACTTACCCTGTATGACATAACCCCGATGCTGGTCATAGATAATACCCGAGTCGTCCGTATCACGAACCACATTATAAAGTTCGTTATATTCAACATACATGTCAGCGCCCGCCATTAGTATGGCACTGCCGTTACCATTGTGAATGTTGTTGTTGCGTATATACGTGCCAACGGTTTCAAAATTGAAAATGGCACCTTGACCATGTTTACCATAAGTCGCAAAGTTTTCAATGTGGTTGTTGACAACATAGTCGTTTTGATAGGTTAAGCCGCTTCGATCGCCGCCTTTAATAGATATGGCAGCTAACGCCGTCTCATAAAGGTGGCAGCCTACAACACCATTATTGCCCGGGCCGGGCTCGCCGCTATGGTCAATGGCCACGCCACGATTACCTACGTTACGGATGGTACAATTTTTAATCGTATTGCCATAACCATCAATAATGTTAATACCGATGTAGCAACCACCCTCTACGGTAATGCCCTCTAAGGTGATGTTTTTGGTTTTGTTCATCTTTACAATTGGCGTAAGATTGCTAGTGTAAATCAGTTCTGCCTCTTCAAAGCCTTCACGGGGGTAGTAGTATAACATACCCGACTGTTCTTCCGTACACCATTCGCCGGGAATATCCAACTCTTCCAAAAGGTTTGTGACAGACCAATACCAGTTGCTCCGAGGCGTATCGCCTTTGTTTTCCATTTCAAGATATCGTTTCTCAGTATCTGTTCTGTCAAACCGAGTAAACCAATGCCAATAACCACGGTTCGTAATCATTTTAATGAACGCCTGCCCGGAATTGGTGTTCCAACGATCCGGCGCCATACCGGAATAGGCAATGTGGTTCGTACCGGCATCCTGATGGTCGGCAATTTCTTCCCAACCGCCATTGGGGTACTGTGCTCGCTGCTGGCTTTTGCCGTTAACAATGAAAAGATTGCCTAAAGCAAGCGTTGTTTCGCTTAATCCACCAACATTAGTGGTCACAATATCCCTCTCAGGAAGTGATGGATCAATCAAAAACTCTCCAGGCGTAATACCTGCTTTTTTAAGGTTAAATTCTAAAATGCTGCCCGCACCCTTGTAATGAAGACGGCTTAAAACATTAGGGTCTGTTACAGGCTTAAAATCTTTAGCTTGGATAACAGTACCATTTGTAAAACGAACCTCTTCACCTTCATAAGCGGCATATACAATGCCAGCCGTGTCGGTACCGGAATCTTCTGCCGTAAAGTTAAGACCATTGGGGAAGCGGTAAAGCCCGCCGCGGATATATACTGTAGCGCCACGGAAGTTTGCCCCTTCCTTCTGTTTGGCCACACGAATACGGCGCTGTGCTTCTTCAATAGACCCAAGAGGCGCCTCCAGGGTTCCTGCTGCATTATTGCTGCCGTTTAGTGCAACATAAAGCACAAGGCCATCTGTTTGCAGCTCTTCTTTAACAACTTCTTCCTGCATAACGGTTGTGTAACGTTTAGAAGAAATTGGCTTTGCCTCTGCATTCGGCTTTTTTAATAAATCACTAACTTTTGTCAACTCATTAATGGCAAAGCGAGATAAACGGTCGTGACCTTCTTCACCGGGAATTGTGCCGGCGGTTAAAAATTCTCTAGGAACAATTTTACCCGACTCCATTTGTCCCTTAAAGTGGCTGAAAGCATCAATAACCTCCAGCTCATAACGGTCTGCCACCTTTTGGAATGGTGCGCGGCCATCCCACATGCTTTCCTCAGGGAAATAAATGAGATAAATAGCCGGCACTTTTTCCGCTTCTACCATGGCAAGCACCATAGATTCTAATCGTGCTGTTAAATCTTCTTCTGTTGCTTTATACTTTTTGCTGACATCCAGCTCTAAAAAGACTGCGTCAGGTTTTTGCGGAAGAACATCCTCCGCTAAGTTATTCATAAAGTCATCAGAATCAAAATCGATGGGGTTAGCGCTGATTGTGTTAACCGCTGCACCTAATCTTTCTTCCAAATAAACCTGCAACTGTTTTGGATAGGGGGTTACTAACTCATTTTTTAAGGTGGTGTTCCCTAAAAAAGCGACTGTATATCCCTCCTGAGCCGCCACAACGCCGCAAGGAATAACCAGGCATACAATCATCACCAGGCTCATCAGCCGGGCAATAAAGTGTTGTGTCTTTTTCAAGTGCAGCACCTCCTATCGATAAATAATTATAGTCTTCAACTGTCCGCTATATTTAAATCCAACAACTAAGTCTGCATTATCATTGCCATAGTCATCTGCCATGCGGATATCATCTATAGAGCCTTGGCTGACTTTGTTACTAGCACTGTCATAAATCATAACTCTTTGTAAATAATACAGCCAGAACGTAGTTTCGATAGAGCCTTGGCTAAAGTCCTTAGGACCAACACTGGTGCTCATGGACGATTCAAATTTAATATAGTCTGCATTGCGGGTTCTAACCACACCGGCAAGACCTGTAACCTCACCAAATATTTGTCCACCCCAACCTAAACTCTTACCATATCGGGTAAACGGACTGGGCGCCGTAGCGGTGGTCGTCATAGTGCCAGTACTGCCGGCTTCAATGTTTAAACTAAGGGAAACAGCCGTAGCTTCTTTATTCTTATTTAATATGTACTGAACAATATCACCCGGCACCACACCTGCAGATGTTAAAACGCTTCTATCCGTTAACGTAATGTTGATTGCTGCACCAGTCGTCAGTTGAATACCGTGGATGACATATTTCAGTTCACCACTCGCATCCACCACTTGCTTTTCTCCCAAATATAAGAGAGTCGCTGCGGGGTCTAGGACGTCTATCGCTACATTAAAATCTACAGCACTACGAATCATTGCATGTTGAACGCCCAGTTCATCCGGGTCAAAGAAATGATCTGCTTCATTTGTATTCCGTGATAAAACATTCAGGGCCGAAATGGATAAATTATCGATGTCGTCTATGGGCTTATTTGTGTCATAGGCAAAGATCACACAATTACCATCCAGGGTATGGCGCGTATATTCACTCGTATTTTCTCCTATTTTGGTTTCATAAATACGATCCACATAGGAGTGACCACCGGTTTTTGTGCTTCCGCCATGGGTCAAATCACTGGTACTGGGATTTACGTTCGTCTGAATGGTATCAATCGATGCGATGAGGTTCGTATCATCTGCTACGTATTTAATCAACTGCCAAACACCGTTGTCCGGTACCGGAATACCGGTGATGTTGCCAAAAGCAATGGAGCTTGCCTTTAAATAATTCATTGCATTACCATGTGTTTTTTCATAAGCTTTTTTGCTGTAGCCGTCAATCTGTAAGTTATCTGCACACATGGTGACCATGCTTACCCCATCTTGGTTGAAAATCTGCACCTTTGTGGACTTGTCGAATACACCGCCTTCTGTGCCGGCTTTAACCAAAATACCATATTTATATCGGGAAGATGTGTCTTTTTCATCAAAATCAGCAATCTTGCCTAAGTAATTATAATAGAAGGTGTATTCTTTTCCAATAACAACCTTTTTGCTCTTTTGTTGGCAGGAGTAGGACAATTCAAGAGTTTTTCCATCCACAACAATTTCGTTATCACTAATGCTCTGAACCACACCTTTTACTCTGGTTTCACAACGCGCAATATGATAAACCCTGCTGCTTGGAAGAATTTCGCCCGTTGTTACATCAATATTGTCTGCAGCAACGCTGATAATTTCATTTGGCTGAATATCTTCTAAATCACAACTTTGGCCCGCATTATTAACGCTATAATAATAGCTATTATCTTCTTTATTAATCACTAAAGCAGTTTTATTTTCGCTCAGACCATCTACGTCCGTAATTCTGACTGTAGAAGAACGGTCCACCGTTGCCACATGATAATCAATTTCATAAGTGATAATGGCAATTTCATAAACGCCATTATCATCTAAGTCGCAAAAACGCACATTACCCTGTTTCGGTGTCATGTGTGCATTGGTGAAATAGGGCAAAGGTTTACCGTTAAAGATAACCAAAACATCCCTGGGCAAAGTCAATGACTTTTCACGCTCATTAGCCATATAGGTAAATCTGTAATTATTATAGGAAACAATGTCCACTGCTTCTACGGTTATCGTGTTGGAGGAATTTTTGCGGGGTTCAATGCTGATAATTTCGCTTAAATCCCCGTCTGCTCCCTGACGGAAATATACATCAACATATTCGCCTAAATAAGGGTATGCATCCAGCTGGCATAAAAAGGCAACATTGTCAAGGTGAATTTTGCCGGCACCGGCACCCTCACCAAGGCCGGTAGAAACATAAGGCAGCGCGTTAATTACGCCTTTTCCGCGATATATGTTTAAATGCTTTGATAACAGCGTGTTTGTAGCATTTGTTTCAAATTTGTTTGTTGCGCCGGCAGTAATCTGCTCTAAAACCGGCACATCCAAAGCGTTATAAAGCAAAGTTGTGAACTCGCCACGGGTAATATTGGCAGCCTTGTCCAACGTTTCAAGGCCCTTAAGCATGTTTAATTCGGCAGCCATTCTGCGATATCCCTCCGGATACCCACCTTTATGTTCTGCCAAAAAGCCATAACCTGCCATAGAAACCAAAGTTTTAATGGCTGCATCCCCTGTTACATAATCCATGGGGCGGAATAAGCCATCAGAATAACCATTCATAATGCCGTTATCTACCATAGTCATAATGTGACCGGATGCCCAGTTTGTTGACACATCATCAAAAATTGTATCTACAGGGTAAGACTCTTCCGTTACCCCATAAAAAACAGACAATATAGATGCCATGTTTTCACGTTTAATCAGCTCTGTGTCATATTCCATGTCATCGTTAATTGAATAAATGCCAAAATCCATTAATTTCTTCATGCGGGCATCATGGTCTTCCGTTGCAGCAAAAGTGGTCATCTGCACAGGAAGAATGGTGAGCATCAAAGACATAATGAATATAAATGCGACTAACTTTCTCAATAATTTCACGTATTCTACCTCCTGATCTTCCAAATCGACTTGTGGCAGGAAAAGCAACGCTATAATTAGCGTTGCTTTTCTTCATAATTCTGTTTTAAATAAGCTTATTTATTGTTTTCTGCCCAATATGCATCAACCTGTCTCTGTACTTCTGCTTGCACTTCGAGCAGGCCCGCATCTACTAACTTCTTCATTCTCTTTTCTGCGTCAGCGCCGTTGTTCACAATTTCAATGTTGCCACCAAATTCGCTCTCAGCAGCAGACAACTGCGAAATTTGGGTTTTGATTGGTTCAGTATCCAGCACAAAGCCTAACAGAGGAGATTTTACAGATTCTAAATTCAATTTTGCAGTCTCTTCCCAAACATCATCAGCAACGCCGCTGGCAATCGTCTGGAGGAAGTTGTTACCAAACTGCCAACCGCCGCCGGTCTTCCAACCGGAGTTAGGAACTAAGACATATTTACCTTCTTCGTCTAAGGTGTAGTGAACGTCCTTAATACCAATAGCTAACAGGTTCAAAACATCTGCATTGGTGTTAACCAATTCAATAAATTTAATAGCTTCTACAGGGTGTTTGCTGTTAACACCGATACCCGTCATAGCAGCCAGACACGCGGCCTTGGACATGTAGGGTTCTTCAATGGGAACGGTAATAATTTCACGGCCATAAAGCAGCGAGTTCTTTGCTTCACCGCCGGGCACCCAACCGCCATTCATAGCGGCCATTTTACCGGCTTTAAAATCTTCGCTATCGCTCTGAGAGCTTACTAAGTCGGCACGTAAAATGCCTTTGTTATACCACTCGTGCAGAACAGAAATACCGCGTTTATATTCTTCGGTTTCAAATAAGATTTCTACTTTCGAAGAGCTACCATCTTTACGGACTGCCAGCGGCACGCCCGGAATGATTTCCCAAACGGGAGAAGTCCACATTTGTACGCCATAGCTTGGATAGTAAGGAATGATTTGGGGTTCGTTTGCAACCAAAGCTTCAAAATAAGGTTCGCAATCTTCAACAGTTTCAATAGAGCGAGCATCAAAGTTATACTTATCGGTTAAATCTTTATAGAAAGTTACGCTGGTCGGCGGAGCATAGCTCTGCAAATTGGGCACCGCATAAATGCCGCCATTAATTTTCGCAACCTCCCATGCATAATCAGGCATAGCCTTCATTAACTTCGGCACTTCTTTTAACAGCTCATCAAGCTGCATTAAGCCACCGTTTGCAACAGCGTTTTGATACTTGTTCACATAACCGGTAAAGCACAGGTCATATGCCATGCCAGAAGCCATGTTCATATTCATGCGTTCGTTATATGCAGAGCCATCAATACAAACAAGGTCAACTGCAACACCAATTTCTTTTAACGCAATCTCGTTAACAGCTGCTTCAACCATCTCTTCATCAGGCAACTCGCCGATTGGCAGCAGCCATGTGATGGTAACATGGTCACCTTCTGCAACGTTTGTCTTTTTAGCACAAGCTGTCATAGCCAACAGCATAATTAATGCCAAAACCACACAAATAACCTTTTTCATTGTTTTCATGATAATCCTTCCTTCCTTTTTTTAAATGTATAATTTAATTATTATATAATGTAGTGGGGTTCTCCCTCTACTATTTGTTTTGTTTTCGCGCTAAAATTCTTAGTGAAAAATTAATTTGCCAACTGTTTAATCATTCTCAAATATTCCCCAATAAACACGTCATCTGCATTTTCTACTAAAGCATATGCACCGTGATACAGAAATGAATCCACTTCATACCCACCGCGGCACAACTGATCCCGCGTTGGTAGATAACCCTCCGTTCCATTTGCATTACTGATAGCCAGCGTGTGTGCAAAAGGGCTATATTGCCTTAACCGCAGGGTAATTTCTGAAAACATTTCATTGGAAAACGGGACTAAAACCACCGAGTTAAATGCAAACAGTGTTTGCATGACCTTAAAATGTGTTTCTCGCTCTTCTCCGGAACTTAAAATTTTGATTCGCTCCTTCAATGTTGCATATTGTAAAACAGCAACTTCTTTTAAAAGTGCCGGGTCGCCAAAACTTTCAAGTTCTGCCTGTGCCTCTTCTAATGTGGGGAACGGGCGATATGGAACGGAAATCGTATCTCTATAGGTGTTAAACGAAACCTCTCTATATTCTTTAATGGTCTTATAAGCTCGAACAACATCTAGTGCCGCCAACGCCCCAACTTCACAGGTTTGTTCAATATCTCCGGTCGTTTTACCGTTAGAAAGCCTCGGCCCAATATCGCCCTCGGCTCCGTTAATAAAGAAGCTTGCTGCACCGGTTTCTGCTTGCAGGCGGTCAACCATGTAGCCAGGCCAATCCCTGGTAATCTCCGGATTGGGACCGGCAGATGTGGGGTGCGCGCCATAATGAACAATGTTTAAAAGCGGCTTTTTTTCTAAGGATACAAAAGATAAAACCGTCATAGTCGGGTCATAAACACCATAAGGATTTTGTCCTAAAACAACTGTTCCATCCTCCAGCAATTCTCGGCGGTTAACCCCAACCATGCTGTTGGTTGTTCCAACGCCCATTAAGGCCGGTTCAACACAACAAATGGCTTCTTTTACCGCTTCTAATGTGCGGGGAATGAAAATGTTTTCAATGTATGTATCATCAGCCTCTCCCCAACCTGCCTGTGCGGCAAGCGAAGGGCCGGAATGTGTATGGATTGCACAAATAATAATTTGGTCTTTTGAAATACTTGTTTCTTCCGCAATCAGCAAACAAATCCATTCTGCCAATGCTGCATTTATAACGCATAAATCTGCACTGATTAAAAGCGCTTCCGGTTTGCCGTTTCCAAAGGCAGCAACATTCACTTTTAAATCATCATTAATGGATGTTGATTTTCTTTGGTTAGGATAGCCAAATAAAACTGTTCCCACCGGCGGCGTAATGATTTGATTCGCTGTGCCTAATACAAATTGTGCACCCATTGCTTCTCTCCTTTCTATATTATATTATGAAACAACTATCCTCTCCACCCCAAAAAGTCGCTGTCTCTACCCAAAAAAAATAATGTTTTTGGGGGTGGGAATATTTTTTTTGCTAAAGGGTGGTGTATTAACCCTTAACCGAACCTACAGTTAAACCCTTAACAAAATACTTCTGAAAGAAGGGGAACACAAACAACGCCGGGCCGGCAACCACAACCGCCATGGCCATACGGACCGTTTCGGTTGGAATATCTCTAACGTTTATCAGTTCCGACATGTTAGACCCCTGCATATCCTGCAAGAGCTGAATATCCTTCAAAATCTTTTGCAGCAAATATTGCAAACTAAACAATTCACTTTTATTTATGTATAACATTGCAGTGTACCAGTCGTTCCATTTTCCTAAAAACGTCATTAAAGCCACCGTGGCCAAAACCGGTTTGGAAAGTGGAATCGCCATCTGTATAAAGATTCGAAATTCGCTGGCACCGTCAATAACCGAGGACTCGTAAATTTCATAAGGCAAGCCTTGGAAGAAGGTACGAATCATAAATACATACCACGGACTAATCAAACTGGGAATTATATACACCCAAATAGTATCATCCAAATGGAGATACTGAGTCGTCAAAATATAGCCGGGCACCAAACCGCCACTAAACAACATGGTGAAGTATAAATACATAGAAATAAAGCTTTTACCGCGCATTTTGCCAATGCCCAAAGGATAGGCAATCAGCGCCATTAAAAACACGCCCAAGACCATTGACAAAGCAGAGAAAATGCCGGTTACTTTATAGGCATTCAGCACCGTTGCAACGTTTGTGAAAATATACTTATAAGCACTTGCATCAAAATGCTCCGGCCAAAACTTATAACCATTAAAAGCGATATCTACTTCATTGGATAAAGAGATGCTTAGCAGCAGCCAAAACGGCGCAACGACAACAATACATAACAAAACAAATAAAATATTTAAAGCGGTTTGTCCGATTAACGTCTTTCTTCTCATTACCCTTCCTCCTAAAACAAACTGATATCTGAAACTCTTTTGGATATAGAGTTCGTTAGAGTCACCATAATAAAGCCAACGATTGACTGCAACAGACCGACCGCAGCAGACATACCCATATCACCAATTACACGCATGGTACGGAAGATGTATGTATCAATAACGTCTGTTGTGGGATACAAAGTACCAATGTCACGCGGCAACTGATAGAATATATCAAAGTTAGAACGGAAAATACCGCCAATGTTTAAAATGTTTAAAATGGTCATAAGTGATACTAAGCCAGGCACAATGATGTTCCAAACAATTTGCATTTTGTTTGCACCATCAATGCGAGCAGCTTCAAATAAGCTTTGGTCAATACCCATTAAGGCCGCATAATAAATAACGCTGTTCATGCCGACGCCTTTCCATATATTCCATATAACAAAAATCACAGGCCAGGCCTCAGGCGTTGCATACCAGTCCACCGCTTTTATATGTAAAACATTAACTAAAAACTGGTTTACAATACCGCTTTGGGGCTGCAGAAAAGCATAAAGCATATAAGCAACAATAACCCAGGATATAAAGTTGGGTGTAATTAATAAGGTTTGATAAATTTTGGTTGCCAAGCGGCTTTTCAGCTCATAAAGCAGAATGGCTAAAGTCACAGCACAGATAAGAGCGGTCGAAATGAACAAAAGGTTCATAAGAACCGTGTTGCGGGTGATTCGAAAAAAGTCATTTGACGTAAAGAAATATTCAAAATTCTTAAAACCAATCCACTCACTGCCAAAAATACCTTTATTAAATTTATAATTTTTAAAGGCAATTATAATGCCGCCCATGGGCAGGTAGTTAAACACAAACACCAATAACATGGGAATGGCACACATGGAGTATAAACTCCATTCACGTGAGGTTATTTTTTTGCTTTTTCTTACTTTTACCTTAGGGTCATTTGCTAGTTTCACGATTAAGAACACCGCCTTTGTGTATTTTGAATGAAAAAATGATTTGTTTTTATCATTATAACATAACTTTATACAAAATGTACAGAGTTTTTTGTAATTTTTGTTTAATTTTTTAAGCTTTTTTTATCGTTATTTTAACGCAACCTGTTTTTACAGTTCATCAAGGAAAACTTTTTTGATTTTTATACCAAAAAGAGGTGCTTCCAGATTCTCATAACCATAATCATAATTAAAAACAGAATAAGCAAACAACACATAATCTTTATGGGGGAGAATGGCTGTGTAGCAATAACCCACATTAGGATCTGGTTCGCTGGTTTCTAAATATCTAAGTTCACGGTCAAAACCCTTAATGGTACCATCGCCAACTGCACAAACCAATGGTGTTCTGCCTTCATAAACGCTGAAAGGATGGTAAATGTCGTAATGGGTTTTTGTACCGTTATAGTGAGGATAGCGACCATTATAAATAGGAATGGGGTTAAACACCGAAATCATTTTCCCGTTTGGCAGCCATTTAACACACATCGGTGAGTTAGGTGATGTGAAAAACTCATTCGGCGCCACATCGCTCCAGGTTTCACCCTCATCATGAGAAAAGGCCTGGAACTGATAACCGTGTCCTGTACGAGCAAAACCCCAAAGGGTACCGTCAGCAAGCTGTGCAGCACCCGCTTCTTGCAAACCGGTAAAATCATGTTTAAACGGAAGGGATAATCTTTGTTTTGCCTCATGGAAGGTCTTACAATCATCATCAGAAATAAAGAAGCGAGCTTCCCCACGGTCAGAAAAACTACCATCATCATTGAAATGAGCGCTCACCGGTAAAATGACGCGTCCGCTCTTTAAACGAACAGCGCGGTCATTATTAAACACATAATAGCCCGGTTCATCTATGATGGTGGTAAAATCTGACCAGGTTTTACCTTCGTCATAAGAACGGCGTAAAATCGGACGACAATCTGTATGGCTTGAGTCATCCCCAATTTTACGGCTATGTATCAAACCTAAAGCGCCATCATTTAAACGAATAAACGTGGGGCACATAAGGTTCATTTCATTCTCGCCTTTAGCGATAAGAACTCGGCCCTCGCCCCAGGTCTCACCATCATCATGGGAAAAAATAGCATATATGTCCGACGCAGCGAAATCCCCCGATGCCCCCACATGTCTATTATAGGCCAGCATAATGGTTCCATCATTCAAAACCGTAAGCGCAGCTTCCGTGTGCCTGGGGAATGCCGGACTGGGAATTACCGAAAACACGTCACGACCAATTGTTGACATAAAAAACAGCTCCTCAACCTTCATTTTTTAATTTATTAAAATTTTTATTTGTTTCATTTGTGTACTTTTGATAAGAAAACCTATTTGTTTCTATTATTATAACATAGCTTTATACAAAATGTACAGAGTTTTTTGTAATTTTTGTTTGATTTTTATATCGTTATAGCGAGGATAGCGGCCATTACAAATAGGAATGGGGTTAAATACTGCATTGAGCCTGATACGCCGCCGGCACTAATGTTATACTTTTCAAAAACCTCAACAATTACTTCTACTACATAAAATCGTCTTCAATTTTTTCGTCATATACTTAATCGCCTGATGAATTGCATCACTTACCGCACCGACAAAAAGCTCAAGTTTTATGTCGGTGCGCACTTCTCCTCATTTTCGGGGAGAGGCCTATCCTTTGTTATAAACTGCCAACCATGCATCTATTCCTTGATACCCATAAATGGGTTGCTTTTTTGCAGCCTTCCCCTCAAGGGGAAGGCTTTCAAATAATTGGTTAGTGCTATACTACAATGTTGAAAAAAATCATTTCTTCGTAAATTCTACTTTGTTATCTGCGCATCGGTTAATCTCTTTTGAACCACGCTAGCCTGCATGGTTTTCATTATACAACAAAAGGGGCTGTAGCTTTTTGCTACAGCCCCTTTCATAGTTTTTTATTTAATAATGTACACTTTCGGATTCTTCTCGCCGAATACCTTTATAAGCTTTTCTTCTGCGTTATCGTCAAAGATTTCAATGTCCGGCTCTCCATTTTCATTTCCGCCCCATTGACCAATCATCCCGCCGAAATTCTGAATATATGTATTTTCATACATTTGCGGACAATACTCATCTTTTTCTGCTACGAGGTGCAACATTCTGTAACCACAGCGGTCAAAAATGTTGTCATAGATTGAATACTCAGCTGCTGTGTTTGTATAGCCCCATCCCTTAACAAGTGCAGGCGTCTCTACATTATGTCTCTGCTGCCCCCAACCATATCCCGAAAGTCTGATAATATTATCTTTTATCTCGAAATTTTTCATATAACTTTCTGACTCGCCATCTTGTTGATCAAGAAAATACTCAATGCCGTAAACACACTTTTCAATAAGGTTACCCGTGTAGCATATATTCTGCATAACAATTTTACTTGTTGTATTAACCTGGTGAGATACCCCCGCATCATACGATTCGTAAATATAGTTATCTGCAACTACATAGTCGTCGCAACCGCCGTAAACTTCAATCCCGTTGCCGTAACGGGTTACCGAACCACGCTTCCCCTCCGGATAGTTTGGATCACAACCATTGTACATCTGGATATTTCCGCCTATCCAACCAATTTCGCAGTTTGTTACATGAAGTCCACGCACGCACTCTCCTGCGGCAGTTACGCCAAAACAGAAGTATTTCATACATATATTATCTATGGTAACATCGTAGTTTTCATTTAATCTAAAAGCAACGTCTCTGCCAATAGCCTCAATCGAATTATACACTTCTCCTGGATTGCCCTTGTCGCACCTCAAATACAAATCGCCGTAAAAATTTTGTGTGTTTCCCATAGCAGGCACGGGGAACGTTTCACCCTTTGAAGTTCCATTTTCTAAAATCCTGTCAAAATGCCAAAAGAGGTCAAGGTCCCTGGTCATCTCATTTGCCATTACAAATGGCTTGTTAATGTCATCACGGCAGACAAACTGCATATCTCTAAAAGATGGAATCAGCTTTCTTGAGTGAGTCTCGCCGCCGTTAAATACGAGTGTTCCGGGATCGGGGATGGTCTTTGTATATTTCCAGATATTATGCTCGTCATCAACCATCTCCCATAGCGTTGCATCTGCCATATCCTCAATCCAGCCGTAAAATTTGGGTTTGTCTCCTGTTCCATACGCACCGTATGTCACTCCTGCCATGGTATTAACGGTTTCACCGCGCCACAAGTCTCCTCTTTTAAAAAGCACGCCATCGCCTGGCAAAAGCCATGTTTTATTTACTCTGTTAATGGTTTTCCATGCCGTTTCGGGCGACTTGCCGTCTGCATTATCGTCTCCGCAATTGCTTACATAGTAGGTTGTGCCTTTTATAACAAGTTCATCTTTGGAATTAAGAATTTCCTCTTTACGTTTAATATATATCTGTTCTTGATTTGCTAAAAATTCCTTTGTAGCTTCTATCATAAATATCCCCCTTATTTTTCGGCTAAATTCATTTGAGAAGATTTTATCATAAAACCAAAAAATAGTCAATTCTTTTCGATGAAAACACCCACTAAACAAGGCAAATGAAAGCCTCTTGAAAGTATAGTGTTTGGGCAACAAGTAAAAATCCCCATTCTAAAGCGTCGGGTTGCTAAGGACATTAAAAAAATAAGCGGTGTAACTATTGCGGTTGCACCGCTTAGTCCATTTTTACGCACTTTTTTCATTGCGTATTTCATCCATTAAAGCAAGAAGTTCTTTTTCATCAGGTATGCTGATTAGTCCTACTGCTGTAAAGTAGATGTCTATTTTAACTCTACGATGTTTGAATTTTTCATCGGGGTTATGGACATCTATTCTTTTTATCAGGGTGTTTACGATAGTCGGTGTAAGTTCTTTTAAATCAGTACATTGCCTTATCGTTTGCAGAAAAACTTTCAAATCAACGTTCTCTTGTTCAGCATTTTCAATATCCTGCTCTGCTTTTGAAATAGCTTCATAAAGTTCCTTTTGCTCAATCTCATAAGTAGCTGACAGTCTTTCAAAGCGTTCATCGGATATCTTCCCAAGTGCATTATCCTCATAAAGTTTTGTAAGTACACGGTCAATTTCTGCAATACGATTTTTAGACTGTTCAAGATTTTGTTTTGCCATCTTCAAATTGTGTTGTTTGCTCAATTTGTGCTGCTTTGCAAACAAATACAAAAATACAGGTTCAAACTGACTTATGTATTCAGCTACATTCTTTATTGCAGTCAAAACCAATTCTTCAAGCACAACATTTCGGATAAAATGTATTGTGCATTTACCTCTGTTGTCCTTATATTGTGAACATCTGAAAAATTCAGCATCTCTATCAATACTTTTTGAAGCACAAAAATAAAGTTTTGAACCACAATCCGCACAATATGCAAGTCCTGAAAATAAACTCGTTCTTCCTGTCACGGTATT
>JAZODT010000035.1:0-2111 GCA_045597205.1 Clostridia bacterium | reverse complement strand
CCACCCATTGTAAATTAAAGGATATAAGTTCTCCGGTTTTTACATCATAATAAAGGGTTGCACCATTGTTATACACTCTGGCATCATTCACCAGCCGCTGAAATTCAAAGCTATTTGTCCGTTCATTAAAAAACTCTTTTTCCGCCATCTGTGCAAACTCTTGGCTATAATATTTTTCCATAAAGTTTTTTGCTTTTTTTTGCAAAGTTTCTACGGGTATGTCTTCCTTATTCTGCATCTTTGTGTCATAAGGCATATACTGACTGGAAGAATAGCCGACAATCTGTCCGCTTTCTGCTAAAATGCTAATATGTTTATATGCTGATTCCCCGTCTTTTTCCTTACTTTCCTTGCGATAAGATAAGGAAATAACATATTCTCCTGTTTGACGGCGGGATACACTATAATTCTCAATTTCAAAGTTCCTGTCAATGCCAAACTCTATCACTTTACGGGCAATAGCATCCGCTTTTTCTTTAGACAGCATTTTAGACACCTTTTCCACCAGTTCCATTTCTATCGGTGAAAGCGATACCGAAGAATTGCCTCCGGCACTGTCTGCCGCAGATTCTAACATGGCTTTCTCATTCCGCGCCAACTCATACATTTTATCAAACGTAATCGCTTCACCGGTAACGGCATCAATCATCACATTTTCATCGTAGCGGTTACGATAAATCAAATGCGCTTCATTTTTATAATCCTTGCTTGTAATCTGATAAAACAGCTCATAACCCATTTTTTCCGCAAAGGCTTTTTCGGCATCCTCACGAGTAATCGGCGTTTTTTCTTCAAAGTTCATCTTTTGCCAACCGGAGGAATAGCTCGTAACCTGCAATGTTTCACTGTCTATCGTGATATGAAGCTGGTTGTTTGCCACAGGAATCCCCTGATATATTCTATTAAATAAAACCGTGTAATTTCCGTCATAACTGCGGTTGACTGTGCCTTCATCAATTTCCATTAGTTTAGCAGGGTCAATGTTTTTAACAAAAGCCTTGGCAGCTACTAAAGCCTCCTCCTTTGTTCGCTTTGCAAATGCTACAGGGGCTTTATCCTTATTTTCATAATAGTAATAGTTGGTGATGATACCATCCTCACCAATGGTCACATTAATATCCCTATATGTATTTTCATCCTTACTTTCCCAATATAAGTTATAATTTTTTCCGTTTTCTGTTTCATTAAAATAATAGTTTTTAAAGGTTACAAGATTATCGTCAATTAAAAGCTTTTCCTTTGCAATTAAAATAAGCTTTTCAATCTCTTTGCTATCTGCTTCCGCCGCACCACAAGGCAGCACAACACCCACACAAAACAACAAACTAAGAATTAAACACAACATTTTTTTCATTTTAACTGCTCCTTTCATCTGTCAATATCGGCTTATTGTTAAGACGAAACCTTTCGGCAATAAGTTCCAACTTTCCCAACATTTTCTTATAAAAAAGGCGACGCATTAAGCGTCGCCTTACTCTTTTTTTATTTAGCATATTCAATGGCTCTTGTTTCCCTGATGACATTCACTTTAATCTGACCGGGATATTCCAGCTCACTCTCAATTTTCTTAACAATGTCTCTGGCTACCATTGTAATACCATCATCCTTAACATCATCCGGTTTAACCATAATTCTAATTTCACGACCGGCCTGAATCGCAAAAGAGCGTTCAACCCCATCAAAGGAGTTGGCAATTTCTTCTAATTTTTCAAGGCGCTTGATGTAGGATTCAATATTTTCACGGCGTGCACCGGGACGTGCTGCCGAAATGGCATCTGCCGCCTGCACAATAACCGCAACCAATGTATCGGGCTCAACATCACCATGATGTGCCATGATTGCATGAACAATTTCCTGACTCTCTTTATATTTCTTGGCTAAATCAGCACCAATCATTACGTGAGAGCCTTCCATTTCATGGTCAACCGCTTTACCCAGGTCATGGAGCAAACCGGCACGTTTAGCAATGGTAATATCCGCACCCAACTCGCCGGCAATTAAACCAGAAAGGTGGGAAACCTCAATAGAGTGTTTTAAAACATTCTGACCGTAGCTTGTTCTGAATCTGAGCTTACCTAAAAGCTTGATAATTTCAGGATGAAGTCCGTGAA
>JAZODT010000034.1:0-4783 GCA_045597205.1 Clostridia bacterium | reverse complement strand
GATACCGCAGGCAAATAAAGCATCTTTAACATCTTGCAGGGCACCGCTTTTTACAGCACTGTTTTTACCGGTGACAATCAAGGCCTTTTGACCGAACTGTGCAAAACAGGCATAATGCTCACGAACACACCCTTGGCCTACGATCATGCGGGTAGGTATATACATTTCCATGGAATTTCCTCCTTATCAAGCTTTTATATCACGATGGCCTGTATAAACATAATAATCCTTGTCAGCAAAGTAGGCACTTAATTCTTCTGCAATGGCAACAGAGCGGTGTTGCCCACCAGTACAACCAATGCTGATGACCAACTGAGTCTTGCCCTCTTCTGCATATTGGGGCAATAAAAAGTCTAACATGTCATGCAGCTTGTTAATAAAATTTTTTGTTACTTCACTTTTTAACACATAGTCACGCACGGTGGTATCCAATCCCGTTTTTTCTTTTAAATCAGGTTCATAGAAAGGGTTGGGTAAAAAGCGAACATCAAATAAAAGGTCAGTATCTAAGGGAATTCCTCGTTTAAAACCGAAAGAAAGAATATTAAGCGTCATACTTTTATATTTTTTCTGTTCCTCGAATAAAGCCAATATTTGCTCTTTCAGCTGTTTGGTTAATAAGCCTGAGGTATCAATCACATAGTCTGCATGATTGCGAATTTCAGCCAAAAGCTGGCGTTCTTCGTTAATGCTTTCAATGAGGAGCCCCCCTTTAGCATAAGGATGCTTGCGGCGTGTTTCTTTATAACGCTTAATAATTGTTTCGTCGCTGGCCTCTAAAAACAAAACCTCACAGTAATTGCCGTTGCTTTTAAATTCCTTGATTTCATCGGCCAAAAGAGTAATTTTGTTACCACTTCTTGCATCGACAACGAAGGCAATTTTATCCAGTGCCAGGTTAGAACTCTGGCAGAGAGCTACAAATTTTGTAATCAAGGTAGGGGGCATATTATCTATGCAGTAATACCCAATATCCTCTAATATGTGCACAGCCGTACTTTTGCCGGCGCCGGACATGCCGGTAACAATGACAAATTGCATATAATCTCCTCAATTCTATATTGCAAATATCGTTATTTAAAGTAATAATATTAACAATTATTTTAACACAAAATTGCATAAATGTAAAAGGTTTTTAGAAAAATGATAACAAAACGTAATATGAAAGGGAGAAAAATATGATTATAGCAATTGAGGATGGATTGGACAAAATAAAAAAAAGCCTGGAAGAATCCGGTCATTTGGTAGTGCCTTTATATGGATATGTGGGGTCTTTAGATGTGATTATTTATAAAGAAGCAGAACTGCAGCAAATTTTTGCCACAGAAAATTATATTGCAAATAGTCAGGGCATTTTAATGATTTGTGTGGGACACATGTCCCAAGAGGAGGTTTTGCAAGCCGTTGAAAACCGAAGTTATGGCACAATTTTTTAGAGTAGCGTAAAATATAGTCGATTTTACTTAAGAAAAGGAGTGAAAAAGACTAAATTTTATCACTTTTATTCTTGCAGTTTTTATTAAAATGTTGTATAATAAAAAAGCTGGATGTGTCTATATTTTTTATAAACACACAGCGAAAGACAAAATATTGCAGAGGCGAATAGAATGGAACAATTAATTTATTTAGATAACAGTGCAACAACGCTGGTTAAATCGGAAGTGCTTGAGGTTATGCTGCCTTATCTTAAAGAAGAATATGGCAATCCCTCTTCTATTTATAAAAAAGCAGCAGCATCTGAGCTGGCGGTGAAAACAGCGCGTCAGCAAGTGGCAGAAGCGTTGGGTGCAGATGCGGGCGAAATTTTCTTTACTGCTTGCGGTACAGAGTCTGACAACTGGGCCATTAAAGGTGCAGCGTTTGCCAACCAAAACAAAGGCAAGCACATTATTACTTCTAAAATTGAGCATCATGCGGTGTTGCATACGTTGGAGTATTTAGAAAAACAGGGTTTTTCTGTTACCTATCTGCCGGTAGATGCAGAGGGTAAAGTAAGCCCCGAAGCCCTTTTAAATGCCATTCGTGAAGATACTATCTTAATTTCAATTATGATGGCAAACAACGAAATCGGTACGGTGCAGCCCATTCGCCAGTTGGCAGACATTGCAAAAGAAAAAAAGATTTTGTTTCATACGGATGCGGTGCAGGCTATTGGTTCGTTAAAGGTAAATGTGAAAGAGTTGGGTGTGGATATGCTGTCCCTTTCTGCTCATAAATTTGGCGGCCCTAAGGGTGTTGGTGCTTTATATGTAAAAAAAGGCACGAAGATTGACACCTTTATGCATGGCGGCGCCCAGGAAAGAAATCGCCGCGGCGGAACAGAAAATGTGGCCGGTATTGCCGGTTTGGGCAAAGCCATCACATTGGCAACGCAGAATTTAGAAGAAAAAACGAAGAAAATTATGGCTCTTCGTGAAAAACTCATTGAAGGTATTTTAAAAACCATCCCTGATGCACGGCTAAACGGCCACAGAACAGACCGTTTGCCCGGCAATGTAAATTTTTGTTTCCGCTATATTGAGGGTGAGGCACTGCTCCTTCGGTTAGATGCTAAAGGCATTGCAGCTTCTTCCGGTTCAGCTTGCACCAGCGGTTCTTTAGACCCTTCTCATGTTCTGTTGGCGTTAGGGTTGCCTCACGAAATAGCCCACGGCTCTTTAAGACTGTCTATTGGTGAGCAGAATACAGAAGAAGAGATTGATTATGTATTATCCGTTTTGCCGGGGATTGTCAATATTTTAAGACAAATGTCTCCTTTATATCCCGGTGAATAAAATAGAAAATCCCTTGAAAGGAGTTAATAGAAATGTATAGTGAAAAAGTGATGGACCACTTTGAAAATCCTCGTAACGTTGGCGAAATTAAGGATGCTGATGCTGTTGGTCAGGTAGGCAATGCCAAATGCGGTGATATTATGAAAATGTATATGAAAATTGAAGACGGAGTTATTGTTGACTGCAAGTTCAAAACCTTTGGTTGCGGTGCAGCCATTGCCACCAGTTCAATGGCAACAGAAATGGTAAAAGGAAAAACCATTGAAGAGGCAAGAAAGCTCACCAATGCAGCAGTTATGGAAGCGTTAGACGGTCTGCCGCCGGCGAAAGTGCATTGCTCTGTTTTGGCGGAAGAAGCCATTGAGGCAGCTATTGAAGATTATTATAAGCGCAACAATTTAACCTATGAGCCTAAGAAAAAATGCTCAGGCTGTTGCGGCAGTTGCGACCACCATCACGAATAAATTAAAGCTTATATCATAAATGGCTACTTATCCTGAAGAAAAATGGCCTCTTCGTTGATGAACGGTAACGATTTAACATCTGTTTGTCTTTCAAAACATTGAGAGAATTCCTGGCGGGACATCAGTGTAAGATGGTCAAATTCCCGGCAGAGAGCCTGCAGAATGGCTATGGTTTCCTGTTCACTTGTATCTGTGACTATCAGCACTTTTTCTTGATGCCTTGCAGTATATCGAACGGTATATTCTAGTCGGTTAACGGGTTCGCTAGAAAGGTCTAGTACATAATAACCGACAGGAGCCCATTCTTTATGTAACAGAGATAAGAGCCATTGTGTTACATGATGGCATAAATCCATAATGGCATAAATTAAAAGAAACAGAATAATGGCATCTTTTAAAATTGTAAGATATAACATGGTAAATCACCTCATGCTATATTGTATGAGGAAGAAATAAATGGGTTACAAAACAAGGAGGATTATTATGAACACAAGAGTATCAAAAAGCATTAAATCATTAACCATTGCAGGTCTTTTAACGGCCTTGGCGATCGTTGTTCCGCTGTTCATGCCGAAATTACCGGTACCGCAGCCATTTTCTGTAACGCCAGCTTCTCACCTGGCAGTGATTTTAGCAATGTTTGTTAGTCCTTTTACAGTCATTTGTACAGTCATTGGCAGTACCATTGCTTTTTTTGCCATTTTGGGTCATGTAGTTGCGATGCGTGCTTTTTCTCATATCATTTTTGCTTTGGTTGGTTATTATTTGATTAAAAAGCGCTATAATTTGTTTCTGGCATTGGTGATTACAGCTGTTTTACATGGTTTGGGTGAAATTATTGTGGTATCGGTTTTTGCCTTGTTTGGTATGGCTGATTCTACACTATACTTTGTATGGGGCGTAACCGGCGGTATTACTGTTTTGCATCATTGCTTTGACTTTGCTATTGCTATGATTGTGTATAAGGCATTGCGTATGACCAAAGGTCTGGTTTCTTTAGAGCCCATTAATCTTAACAAGTTTAAAGCATAACGATACATAATATAAAAAGGCTGTGACTTAAGTCACAGCCTTTTTTCTATGCTACACTAATAAGGTAAAGGGCAGAGCAAATCATAAGGCAACAGCATGAGAAGAAAGCAATAAACTTTTTATCATGCACTTCTTTTTTATATTCTGGTTGCCATGCGTTCTACATTTTCAGCACGGTATTGTTCAAACCGACCGTCTTTAAGAGCCTGACGTATTTCAGCCATTAAGTTATTATAAAAATAAAGATTATGCAACACAGCAAGCCGCATCCCCAGCATTTCGCCGGCTTTCATTAGGTGACGGACATAAGCCCTGCTGTGATTTTGACAAGTGGGGCATCCACAATTTGGGTCAATTGGCAGATTGTCTCTTTCATATTTTTTATTCATAATGTTCATCACGCCGTGTTTGGTGAAAAGATGACCATGACGAGCGTTACGGGCGGGGAGTACGCAATCAAAGAAATCCACCCCACGGTAAACCCCTTCGATAATATTGGCCGGTGTGCCAACA
>JAZODT010000033.1:0-2794 GCA_045597205.1 Clostridia bacterium | reverse complement strand
AGCGAATGAACCAATCTGTGGCACCAACAAACTTCATAATATTAATTTCTTTTCGACGGGAAAAGACGGCTAGTTTAATGGTGTTGGAAATGATGAACACAGAGATAATTGCCAAGGCGATCATTACCCAAATACTCATATTACTGATATAGCCTGAAACCTGAGTCAGCTTGTTAATGGTTTCACCGTTACTAATTACTTTGGCAACACCTCCCAACTCTTTAAGAGCTGCCACTGTTTCATTTGATTTTGTAAGGTCAATACAACGGATTTTATACCAATCGCGCAAAGGGTTATCTTCATTCTGATAGGCATCTAAAAGAGAGCTATTTTCGCCAAACTGTGCCCGCAAAGCCTCTAAACGCACATCATTAGATTCAAAAATAACCTCTGCAACATTTGGAATTTCTGCTAAGGTTTTGCCAAGCAATTCAGTTTGCTCTGCTGTATAATTTTCATCCACCGCCAATGTAATTTCATAATCTTTTTCCTGTTTGTCCACCATGTGATTGATATTCATCACAAGCACCAAAAAAATTCCAAATACCAAAAGGCTTGCCACAACGGTGAACATGGAAGCAAGACTCATCCAACCATTGGAAAACACGTTTTTAAATGCTTCTTTGGTAAAATATTTTACACTGTTAATTTTCATATCCATAAACTCCTCTGGCTTCATCCCTAACAATCACACCATCTTCAATGGCAATAACACGTTTTTTCATCTGGTCAACAATCTCTTTGGCATGGGTTGCCATAATGATGGTTGTACCGCGCTTATTGATGTTGTTTAAAAGCTCCATAATTTCCATGGCGGTTTTGGGATTTAAGTTGCCTGTGGGCTCGTCGGCAATTAAAAACGCCGGATTATTAACCAGTGCACGGGCCAGTGCCACACGTTGCTGTTCGCCACCGGATAATTGAGACGGATAGGCCTTAGCCTTGTGAGAAAGACCCACCATGCTCAAAACATAGGGCACCTGCCGACGAATTTCTCTGCGACTGGCCCCCACAATTTCCATTGCAAAAGAAACATTTTCATAAACTGTTTTTTTAGGCAACAAGCGAAAATCCTGAAAAACTACACCCATATTACGACGCAGATAAGGAATTTGTTTTTGATTTAAATGATTAACGTTTACACTGTTAATAATCACATCGCCGGCTGTTGCTGTTTCTTCATGCATCAAAAGCTTAATCAACGTGGATTTTCCTGCGCCGGAAGGGCCAACAATAAAAACAAATTCTCCACGTTCAATAAAAAAGCTGATGTTATTAAGCGCTGTTGAACCATTGTCATATACCTTTGAAACGTTACTGAAAATAATCATATTAACTCCTAATTTATGTATTACTTTTAGAATTTAGGTGAATTGGCATGCAAATACTTATTAACCAAAATAGCCACTTTAAAGATAACAGCATCATCAAATTTTCTCAAATCTAACCCTGTCAATCGTTCAATTTTATCCAAGCGATAAACCAACGTGTTTCTGTGAACAAACAACTGACGGGAGGTTTCACTAACATTTAAGTTATTTTCAAAGAATTTATAAATGGTTTGAATAGTTTCATCATCCAAAACGTTAATGTTTTCCTTTTTGAAAATTTCATCCAAAAACAGTTCGCAAAGTTTACTGGGTAGCTGATAAATCAAGCGGCCAATACCTAACATATCATAACTAAGAATATACTTATCACCTTCAAAAACCCGACCGATTTCCAGTGCAATTTTTGCTTCGGAATAAGAACGGGCAATATCATGAATAGAATCTGTGGGGGATCCCATCCCTACATAAACTTGTAGCATCAGTTCAGAATTCACTGTTTCAACAATGCTTTTAGCTATTTTGGTTAACTGTTCACGGTTATAGCCAGAAGGCAGCGCTTTAATTAAAACCACATTCAAATTATCAATGCCAATAACCAAATCTTGGTCAGGAAACATATTTTGTAAAAGATGTTGCACAGAAATATCTGCGCTTTCTTGCAATTGAATAATATAAACAACACGTGGAATTTCTGTATCAATCTGCAATTCATCAGAGCGCATAAAAACATCACCGGGCAACACATTCCCCAACAGAACACTCTTTAAATAATTTGTTTTATCATATTTATCGCCACAATGAATCTGCAAATTAGAAAGGCTGACAGAACAAAGCAAACACAATCTTTGCGTTTCCTGATCAATTCCCTGCACATATACTACATAATCCACCATATTTCGCATACCAAAAGAAACAAAAGTATATTCTCCCAAAACGAAAGCTCTTCCATTCGTGGTGTTATGCATAACAGCATCATAGGCAAGTTCCTCCGAAAGAGGGAGCCCCACGCTGGCAACCAACACACCAAAATTATTTAAAACACCAATATTTTTTCCGGATACTGCTTTCATTTGCTCCAACATAGGTTGAAAAATTTGACCGAGCATATACTTTTTCCTCCGTTCATACAATTAAACAAATAACCATATTTTAATATAAAATTCCTATATAATATCATATACTTTTTTTTAAAATTTTGCAAGGTTTATTTACATTTTTTTAATATTTTTCACAAAAAAAGCAAAATATTTATCATACGATTATGCAAATAAGGCAAAAAAGCGGGTGTAGCAATAAATATCCACTCGCATAGCGGGTGGTTTTTCATTTTCGGGCATAGCCCTACCCTTTACTGGCTGCGCACAAGTGCGCTTTTTATTGGCCTGCCAGCCACGCAATTACTACTAGCTACCCATAAATGGGTTATGTAGGTGTTCTTTCTATGTAAAGGGGTCCAGGGGCAG
>JAZODT010000032.1:0-3648 GCA_045597205.1 Clostridia bacterium | reverse complement strand
CTGCAGAAGATGCTAAAGCATGGGATGCACGCGGTGAAAAGGTTGTTCTGGTTCGTCTGGAAACCTCTCCCGAAGATATTGAAGGTATGAAAGCTGCACAGGGCATCTTAACTGTTCGTGGTGGTATGACCTCTCACGCTGCGGTTGTTGCTCGTGGTATGGGTACCTGCTGTGTATCCGGTTGTTCCGAAATCAATATGGATGAAGAAAATAAGAAATTCGTTCTGGCCGGCAAGGAATATCACGAAGGTGATTGCATCTCCTTAGATGGTTCTACCGGTTGCATTTATGATGGCTTAATCCCCACTGTTGATGCTTCTATCTCCGGCGAATTCGGCAGAATTATGGCATGGGCAGATAAGTACAGAACCTTAAAGGTTAGAACGCATGCAGATACACCGGTTGATGCTAAAAAAGCTCGTGAGCTGGGTGCTGAAGGTATTGGTCTCTGCCGTACCGAGCATATGTTCTTCGAAGGTGACAGATTTTTCTCTTTCCGTGAAATGATTTGTTCTGACACTGTAGAAGCAAGAGAAAAGGCACTGGATAAAATTCTGCCGGTTCAGCAGGGCGACTTTGAAAAGCTGTATGAAGCTTTGGAAGGTAACCCGGTTACCATCCGTTTCTTAGATCCGCCGCTTCATGAGTTCGTTCCCACCACAGAAGAAGATATTAAGAAGCTGGCTGATACCCAGGGCAAAACTGTTGAAGATATTAAAGCTATTATTGATTCTCTCCACGAGTTCAACCCCATGATGGGTCACCGTGGCTGCCGTTTGGCTGTTACCTATCCTGAAATTGCCAAAATGCAGACCAAGGCGGTTATCCGTGCTGCGATCAATGTTCAGAAAGCACATCCCGATTGGAAGGTTGCTCCTGAAATTATGATTCCGCTCATTGGCGACGTGAAGGAACTGAAATTCGTTAAGAAAATCGTTGTTGAAACCGCTGATGCAGAAATCGCAGCAGCAGGTAGCAACTTAACTTACGAAGTTGGTACTATGATTGAAATTCCCAGAGCAGCTCTCACAGCTGATGAAATTGCAAAAGAAGCTGATTTCTTCTGCTTCGGTACCAATGACTTAACTCAGATGGCTTACGGCTTCTCCCGTGACGATGCTGGCAAGTTCCTGAACGCTTATTATGACACTAAGATATTTGAAAACGATCCCTTTGCAAGACTGGATCAGACCGGTGTTGGTAAGCTGATGGAAATGGCTATTCAGTTAGGTAAGCCTGCAAACAGCAAGCTACATTTCGGTATCTGCGGCGAGCACGGTGGCGATCCCACCAGCGTAGAGTTCTGCCATAAAATTGGCTTAGACTACGTTTCCTGCTCACCTTTCCGCGTGCCTATCGCAAGATTGGCTGCTGCACAGGCTGCCATTAACGCAAAATAATATTGCTTAACAGCTGTCTTGGGGCAAACCCAGATATAATACAAAAGGCAAAATAAAATATCAAATGAGCCTTGTGAACTTTCGTTCACAAGGCTCATTTTCTTTTATGGAGTTGAAATAGGCTAACCTTGTTGAGTATGTTGAATATGGCATAAAAAGGGCATTTGTTGGCATTTGTGCAGGGCAGATTAGGGCAAAATTGAGCCATATTGAGCCAATAAAAACAAATCAGTATGAAAACACAAATTATAAAACCATTTGCCCCAAAAATGATAAATTGGTGTGCCTTTTGACAACAGCTGTTTTGGGGCAAACTCCATTACAACAATTTAGGCAAAACTAAATATCATTATGAGCCTTGTGTGCTTACGCACACAAGGCTCATTTTTTGTATAATGGCAAACCTTGTTGAAATTGAAAAAAAAGGGCATAATATGGGCATTTGTTGGCATTTGTGCAGGGCAACATTGGACAAATTAAGACAACTTAAACCCAATTCACCCAATAAACACAAATTATAAATCATATTGCCCCCAAAATTATAATTGGTAGTGCCTTTTAACAACAGCAATTTATCAGCAGGTCTCTTTTTGAGATCTGCTGATTTTTTGTTATAAAAAATCCTGTCGCAAATAATTGCGACAGGAACTGTTATGATTATGAAAACAGGCATACTTGCCAGCATGGTTCAGGATGCAAATAACGGATTTTTGCACCGGTTTTTTCAGCATAATCCACTGTATATTTTGTGCCACCAGCATCGCGCTCTAAATAGGCAAGAACGCAAGAAGCAGAATCAACTAAATAACGATTACGCTGAAACATGCACCCTTTAAAATAATGTTCGGATGTATAAATAATTTTATCAGCAGCAGATAGAATGGCATAATATTTTTTCTTTTGTGTGTTTGTCCAAAATTTTTCTTGTTCTAAACAGGGAAGAACCATAATTAAACGGATGTGTGGATGTTTTTTTTTAAAATTAAGAACAGTTTCTGCTGCCAATTGGTCAAAGCCTAAAGCGCCACCGGATATAAAATTTTGATAGCCTTCATCAATTAAATTTTTTACGGCTGTTTTTAGCGATTGTTGAATAGAATGGCATGAAAAATGCTCAATATGACGATGACCGGTAAAACAACAGGTTATAGATTTGTCCATGGTGTTCCTCCACTGTGTTATGATTAAGGTTGTGTAATTATTTTATCAGCTGTGGCGGAATGCGCCAAGTACAACAAAACGCAAAAAAATACAAAATTTGCGCTTTACTGTACATTTTCGATGACCTTAACCACTTTGCCAAAAATGTTAACCTGTTGCTCTTTTGTGTTAATTACAATGGGATGATACACAGGGTTGGAACTTTCAGCTACCAGTGTGACCATATCTCCCGAACGGTAATAACGACCTGCAATAGCTGGTTCGGCACCGAAAGAAAGAATAACAATATCACCTTCATCAGCTATCTTTTGACGGCGAATAAGCGCTATGCTGCCATCTGTTAATGCTGCTCGGTCCATTCTATTGCCAGAAATTTTAAAACCGAAAAATTCACCTTCACCTAAAAAAGTAGAAGGGATGCTGAAGGAAAATAAAAGCTGGTTATCCAGCCAAGAATGAGCAGAAATCGCCGAATAAACATGGATTTTAGTTGATGCTGTGTTATGCAGTGGGGTGATGCCATTATCTCCTAAAAAAGGGGGGGGCGTTTTGCCACAAAGTTCATCTAAGGAGACACCGAAAAAATCTGCAATTTGATTTAACATATGGGCAGGGGGCATGGAATAACCGGTTTCGTAATTTGAAACTGTTGTTTTCCGCACGCCTAAAGCTAAAGCTAATTGATCCTGATTGAGTTTTCTTGCTTTTCTTAATTTTTTTAATTGTAATCCAAAATTTTTCATACAATCAACCCCTTTTGTATTCAGTATTCATTTAATACAAGCATACCATATTATTTTCATATTTTCAAGTATAAAATCCAAAGTTTTTGTTTCATTTCGTCACAACAAATTTAAAATAATTGGATTTAAAACAATGGTATAATAAATGAATGGGCGAGAAAAGACAAAATGATAAATTTGTAGGCGGTAATGATGAGTAAAACTTAAAAGAAAATAGTTAAATAACTTTGGAAAGGACCACAAAAACGAAAAAATAGAAAACATTCCCTATTTAATAATATAAAACCCATTAAGCAGTTTGTACAGGAAAAATTCTTTGTTTTAATTGTTTAACCCCCTTTGTA
>JAZODT010000031.1:0-22198 GCA_045597205.1 Clostridia bacterium | reverse complement strand
GGATAATATCTCTTTTTTGCTTTAAATCTTCTTCTTCATCCAAAGAGAGATTAGCGGCGCGGATTTCATCACGTTCATAAGTCAGCAAATCAATTTTACGCAAACGCTCTGCTTCATCCATTTGCAGAACATTGGCCTCTTCTTCTAAACGACGCAAGTCTTCAAAACAGGTTTGATAGGTAGCAAGAGCCGTCTTGCCTTCGTTTTTCAAAAAACTATCTAAAAAATGAATGTGAGAAGCGGGATTAAGTAATGCTTGATTATCATGCTGGCCGTGGATGTTCACCAAAAGATGACTTACTTCTTTCAATTCAGAAAGAGTAGCCGGCCGACCACCAATGCGGCAAACATTTTTTCCATCACGTAACAATTGACGTGAAAGTGTTAAAGAACCATCCTTTTCAATAGAAAAGCCTGCGTTTAAAAGTACCTCTTTTAACGGTTCATTTTCTATATAAAACAATCCACTGACTTCGGCACGGTCGGCACCATGACGAATTAATTCACGGTTGGCTCGTTCGCCTAGCAAAAGGTTAATGGAGCCGATTAAAATGGATTTGCCGGCACCGGTTTCACCGGTTAACACATTGAAACCGTTTTGAAATTCAATCTCTACATCGTCCAACAGGGCGATATTGCGAATATGCAGACTAAACAGCATATCATTTCCCCCTAATTTTTACAAAAAGCTTTTAATCTGTTGCGTAAGCTTCGCGGCGGCATCGTTATCCTGTGTGACACAAAAAATCGTATCATCACCGGCTAAAGAGCCCACAATCTCTTCAATGAGCAACGAATCCAGCACCGCAGCTGCCGCTTGTGCCATGCCGGCATGGGTTTTAATAACAACAATGTTTTGTGCCGAACAAACATGATAGACCGATTTTGATAAAATAAGCAACTGATGGCCCAACGCATTTTCCGTAACCTTTGGCTGTGCATACTTATACACGCCGTTTTTACCGGAAATTTTAGTCAGTTGCAATTCTTTAATATCCCGGGAGACGGTGGCTTGTGTTACCTGAAAACCGGCATTACATAAATGGTTTGCCAATTCTTCTTGGGTAGTAATTTCCTGATTTGTAATTAAATTTAAAATGGCAGTTTGTCTTTTCTGTTTCATGGATTAACTTTCCTTTCCCAACAGCTTATGCCGGAGTATGCTATAAAAACGGTTGCCGTTAATTTTAATTAAACGTGCGGTATAATCAGAACGGGTTACGGTTAAAACATCTCCTTGAGAAATAACCTCATCGCCTAGGCCGTCAAAATTGACAAAGGCCGGTCGGGGGTTTTGATTGCTTATGGTCATAGTAATTTCTTTTGTATCTGGCACAACAATGCTTTTGGTATATAATTTATGTGGGCAAATAGGCGTAATGACAAAGCTTTCTAAGGTTGGGTCAAGAATAGGACCACCGGCAGACATAGAATAGGCAGTGGAGCCGGTGGGAGTGGCAACAATCATACCATCTGCTTTATAGTCATCAACAAACTGGTTGTCAATATACAAATCTACATTAATTAAACCGGAACGGAGATAGCGGGAGACAATAATATCGTTAAGAGCATGAAAAGTGAGAACTTTTCCCTTGGCTGATTTTAAGGTTGCCTTTAACATCATTCTTTTTTCAAGCGTAAACTCTCCCTGCTTAAGTTTGAGCAAACTTTCTTTAATATCCTGCCTTTCTATCTCGGATAAAAAGCCAAGATGCCCTAAATTGATTCCTAAAACCGGTAGGTCATAAACAGCCGCTTCTCTTGCAACGGACAAGAGCGTTCCGTCTCCGCCTAAGGCAATGGCCATATCGACATTTTTATATAAGTCATCACCTTTTAAGGGGCTTACGCTGCTATCTAATTGTGTCGCAATGCTTAAAGGAGCAAACAGCTCACACTCTTTCAGGCATTCTACAGTTGTTTTAGTATAGGTTAATTCAGGGTCACGGTTTACATTGGGTATAATTAAAATTTTTTTCATTTTCATCATCCTAACGGATTGCAAATTTACATTATTTCTCATTATTGAGTATATCACAAAGCAAATTATTTTGTCAATGTAAAAAAATATGCCATTGTGTTTCTTGACTTTTAAAGTCGATATAGTTATAATTAAAGGAAACAAAAGTGTTGCCAAATCTTTTGGTTTGGTTGGGAGGTCTTACAATGAAATATGTTGTATTTTTAGGAGATGGTATGGCGGATTTTCCCAGTGCGGCATTATCCGGCAAAACACCTCTTGAATTGGCTAAAAAGCCTAATATGGATAAGTTGGCAAAAGAAGGCGCCATGGGTCTTGCCAAAACAGTAGATGACAACTTGAGCCCCGGAAGTGACGTGGCAAATTTAAGCGTTTTGGGTTATGATCCGCTCAAGTATTACACCGGTCGTTCGCCTTTAGAGGCGCTGTCTATCGGTGTGGCACTAAAGGATACAGATGTAACCTTTCGTGCTAATTTAGTCACGCTTTCTGATGAAGTGGAATATAGTGAGAAAACCATGGTAGATTACAGCTCCGGCGAGATTACGACAAAAGAATCTGCCGAATTGATTAAATTTTTGCAAAAAGAACTGGTGGTGCCGAATTTTTCGTTATATAGCGGCATCAGTTATCGCCATCTTTTGGTTTGGGATGGGGGAACAACCGATGTAAAACTGACACCGCCCCATGATATTTCTGGCCGGAAAGTGACGGAGTATCTGCCGGTAGGTGCAACCGGTGCAATGCTTCTTGAAATTATGAAAAAGAGTCATGCGCTACTTGTTAATCATCCCATTAATCAGGATAGAATTCGCAGAGGACTTAACCCTGCCAATTCCTTATGGATTTGGGGCGAGGGCACAAAACCGGCGTTAGATTCTTTTGAAGAAAAGTTTGGTGTGAAGGGCACCATGATTTCAGCTGTTGACCTTTTAAAAGGCATTGCGGTGGGTACGGGTATGAATGTAGCTGAAGTGGCAGATGTAACCGGTAATATTGACACGAATTTCGATGGCAAGGCACAGGCAGCCATCAAAGCACTGGCAGAGGGTCAGGATTTTGTGTATATTCATGTTGAGGCGCCGGATGAATGTGGGCATCATGGTCAAAATGATTTGAAAATTAAAGCAATTGAACTGATTGATGAAAAAATTGTTGGACCGGTGCTTTCTTATTTAGAAGAAAGCGGTGAAGATTACAGCGTTTTGCTAACGCCTGACCATCCAACACCGTTGGAACTGTTAACCCACGTAAAAAATCCCGTTCCTTTTGTTCTTTATAAAAAAGGACAAAACGGCGGTTCCAGTCTTTCTTACACAGAAAAAAATGCTGAATCTACCGGCTTGTTTGTAGAAAAAGGTTGCCAGTTAATGCGCATGCTATTAGAAAAATAAAGTTAACCATAAAGTTTTGTTTTAAAAAATGGCTGTTGCCATGATATGCACCCCAAAAGTTAGACACTTTTGGAGGTGCATATTTTTTATGGGCAAAACATGAAGAAAAAACCGGATATACTCGCCAGTATTCAAAATATCTGTTATAATGGATATTCGAGAACACTTTTTAGCATATCGAGAAACAGTAAGAAAGTACTGGAAAACCACATCTCGGTCTGAAGAAGATAAATATACAGGAACGCTAAAATCGTGGGAACGTATATATCTAAAAGAAGGAGCCGAAGGTTTGATGAGAGAAAGACGAGGCAGAGCTTGCAAAGCAAGCGGAACACGAAAAGGTCGTCCACCTAAACTTGATAAAAAAGTTGAAGAAGATTTAATTGCAGAAAACCAGCGTCTTAGAATGGAGATAGAGTACTTAAAAAAACTGAGTGCCTTAGTTCAGAAAAGAATTCAAGAGGAAGGGAAAAAGCGGCAATAGTCAATGAATTAAGGCAAAGATATCCATTAAAAGACTTGCTGCACTTGTCGGGTTTGGCACGTAGCACATTTTATTACTACATACAACATCAAAATGCAGATAAATACAACAAAGAAAAACAAGAGATATATGATATATTTACCGCTAACAAAGGCAGATATGGTTATCGTAGAATTTTATCTGTATTAAAGCAAAAAGGATATACAATTAATCATAAAACAGTACTAAAGTTGATGAACGAGCTTAACATTAAAGGGAAACAACGTAAAAATGGCAAGTATCATTCATACAAAAGTGAGGTTGGAAAGGTAGCTGACAATCTACTTAAAAGAAATTTTACTGCAGCAAAACCATTTGAGAAACTTACAACCGATGTAACCGAATTCAAAGTGTGCGATGATAAAGTATATTTATCGCCTGTAATGGATTTATACAATCGAGAAATCGTATCATATTCTATTTCATTAAGTCCAAATCTGTATCAAACTACAACAACGAAAGAATTTCTTTGAAACTAAAAGGAATGAGTCCGGTACAATACCGAACTCATTCACAAGCAATTTAACATTTAATTTTGTCTAAACTTTGGGGTTCACTTCACCTGGCAACAGCCATTTTTTGCATCCGTTTTATTTTACGAAAACAATTTGTTCAACAAAAGCCTTTTCATCAGTTGCGTAAACGGATTTAAAGGTTTCGCCTACAGCCAAGTCAAAATAAACGACCGAACCTTTAGAAAGTTGTGTATCAGCATTTTCCATGCCATTAGCTACTGCGAAGAGTTCGCTAAACGCTTTTGAACCGCTCATTTCAACAATTTCACAAGCAATACGCATGGTGAAACCATTACCGTTGTCGCATACTAAGGAAGGATAGTAAGTAAAGCAAACAACCGCCCCGCGTTCGTTAACAGAATCTTTTAAGTAAGCCAGCACGCTGCTGAAAATAGAGCTATATTCTCTTGCAAAATTATAACTTTCAATTGGTGCAGAAACCTGTGTTTTAAAAGGTGTTCCATATAAAGCAGAGGGCACATTCTCCAGTTTCACGCGAAAATCACCGTAAGGCACTTCTGTTAACACTAACGAGTGATCTTTCTTTATATAATTACCTGTAAATTTGTTTATATCACTGGTTATATCGGTTTGAGAACCAATCAAATCGTCCAACAATAAGCAGATGGCAGTAAAATCGCGCACTGTAATTGGCGCATTCAAATTTTCTTTTAATGAAATAATGCCATTATCTTTTGCATAGGTTAAGCAAATGTTTGCCAGTTTTGTTGTGTTGTTAGATATACTGTCTGTGGTGGCGCCATAAACCAATGCTTTTTTTGCTTTGGTAAAATATTGATGCACTAAAGCAGCAACTGAATCGCCAAAAGTAGCCGTTTTATCAATGAATGTCGGTGTGTTCTTTTCTTCACCGATACATCTAGAAATAACGGAAAGTTCTAAAGCGTAAGGATGGTCAAAGGCTCTAGATGCATTTAAACCAACATAGGTAAGATTATGTTCTTCACTACCGATGCGAAGAGCAGCACGGGCCATTTCGCCATTGGTGATGGTGGCATCCGGCGTGTATGCCTTGTTATCAAACAAATTCAAACCGTTATAAACATTTTCTAAAATTTTAGGACTTACGGTTTCAGCAAACGTTGCCGTTGCATTTTTCGCACTGCGGGAACGGATAATGAGTGTGGCAGCTTCTGCACGGGTTAACGTGTCATTTAAACGCAGGTGAATACCGTCGTCGCCTTTCATTAGTCCGGTGGCATATACCCAGGCTACCGCCTCCGGCTTTTTATATTGAGATGTGATGATGGCAGGCGCATAAGCATTTTGCACTTTTCCGGCACGAGTCCATAATAATTCGGCAACTAAACCGCGGGTAATGGGTTTGTCAGGGACAAACTGATTCGTTCCGTCCTCAGGGAAGTTGGCACTCATCACGTAGGGATAAGCCCAATGGGAAGATGAAACATCACTATAGTTTTTAGAACGAACAACATCACTTTTGCCTAACATTTTAACAAATTCGGCACGTGTTACAACTCCGTTAGGGCGAAAAGAACCATCTTCATAACCGGAAACAGTACCATCTGTCACCAACTGTTGCACATCAGCATAAGCCCAATGAGATTCTGCCAAATCACTAAAAGTAAGGGCTGATGCACTAAAGCCTAAGACGGACAAAAGGAGTGAAACAACCAGAACCAAAACTAGAGTTTTTTTCATTTGTAAACCTCCTAAAAAGATAAAATAAACTTTATTTTATTATATCATAAAAAAATTCTTTTAGCAAGACTGCAATTGATAAAATAAAATTTGATTATGTAAGAAATGATATTTTCTTCTTGTTTTTTTTTCTTCTTTATAGTAAAATATTGTTTAGGTATGTTGTGTATGAGAAATGGAGAATGAATCATGAAAATTAAAGAGGGTTTTATTTTAAAAAATATTGCCGGTAATACGGTGGCGGTTCCGGCTGGTGAAAATCTTGTTAATTTGCAAAAAATGCTGACGCTCAATGAAAGCGGTGCTTTTTTATGGTCGTGCCTGCAAAAGCCCTGCAGTGCAGAAGATTTAGTGACAGCGCTTACGGGTGAATATCAAGTGGATGCAGAAACTGCTGCCAATGATGTGCAAGAATTTATTGCTATTTTAAAGGAGAATCAGATTTTAGATGAAGCCTGAAATCAACCACGAACCAATAGAAATGCAGCTGTTATTGCCGTTTTTAAAGGAAATGCTGGCAGAGGGTAAAACGATTAAAATGACGGTGACCGGCAACAGCATGTTCCCTTTGTTACGTGACCGACAGGACGGTGTGTTGCTTTCTGCTAAAAACCAGCTTAAAAAATATGATGTTGCTTTGTTTCTACGGTCTAACGGAGAGGCTGTGTTACATAGAATTGTTGCTGTAAAAAATCAAGAATATATCATGCTGGGGGACAATCAGTATGAAAAAGAGGGCCCCATTAAAGAATCTCAGATTATAGCAGTGGCAACAGGGTTTTATCGTGGTCATCATTTTTTTACTTGCCGCACATGGTGGTATCGTCTTTATACGCTTATTTGGAGTCGTGTGGGGTTGGGGCGAAAGGTCTTAAAGCCCGCCGTTGTTTATTGTGGCAGACTGATTAAAAGGATTGAAGGAATGGAGTAACCAAATGAGACGGATGATAAAAAAAGCCAAATATATTTGGCCGGGCATTGTAATGCTAACGGTGATTGGCACCCTCATTTCTTTGATGGGTGTTGTGTTTGCTTTGCTTTCTAAACGTGTGTTAGACGTGGCAACCGGTCAGGCAGAAGGGAATTTATTCCGTGAAGGTCTCATATTGTTTGCTTTTTTGGGTTTGCAGTTAATTTTGGATGTCATTTTGTCTGTTGTGAATGTTCATGTTAGCGGTAAGTTTCAAATTTACGAAAAGACAAAATTATTCCAAACCATTTTAAACAAGAATTATTTACAGATTTCAGCCTATCATTCCGGTGAGCTTTTAAACCGCATCAACAGCGATGTTACGGTTATTACAAACGGTCTGCTTGATATACTGCCGAATCTGTTTTTTTATGCCACAAAAATTGTAGCATGTTTTTGTGCTTTATATGTGTTAGACCCTGCTTTTGCTCTGCTTTGCCTATTCATCGGTCCTTTAATTTTCTTAACGGCCTGTTTGTATCGGAAAAGAATGAAAACGTTGCATAAGGATTATCAGGCGGCAGACGGAAAAGTTAAATCATTTATACAGGAAACATTGAAAAATCTTTTGGTTATTAAGTCCTTTGGTTGCAGTAAAGAGGTTGCAGAACAAAGCCGGAAGTTACAATTTAAACAATTTAAAATAAGTCTTAGAAGGAACAGAATTAATATTTTAGCCAACGTGTTTTTCTATGTTGGACTAACAGCAGGGTATTATATTGCCCTTGCCTGGGGTGCCTATAAAATTTCATTGGGCGTGATGACTTTTGGAACCTTAACGGCACTTTTGCAACTGGTAGGGCAGATTCAAACACCATTTCAGGGGTTATCCTCCCTTTTGCCTCAATACTACAGTATGTTAGCTTCAGAAGAGCGTTTGGCAGAATTGGAAAATTTGCCTGAAGATGTTGTGAGTAGCCGGATGGATTGGGAGAACGAAGAGTGGTTAACCATTGCTTTATCCGGCATTTGCTTTTCTTACCAAGCAGAAGAAGTGCTGCATAACGTGAATTTTGCAGTTCAAAAAGGTGACTTTGTGGTTATTACGGGCACTTCCGGCACGGGCAAGAGCACTTTGTTAAAGGTTATGTTAGGCATTTTGCCGCCTAGCGCCGGCAATGCTATGGTCAAACTGGCTGATGGCACAGAATTGCTATTGGAACAAGCTAGAAAGCAGTTGTTTTCTTATGTGCCGCAGGGTAATTTAATTGTTTCTGGTTCTATTCGGGAAAATATTGCATTCTTTAAAACAAATGTGGCAGAAGAAGATATAATTGAAGCAGCCAAAACCGCACAAATATGGGATTTTATCAACGAGTTGCCAGAAGGGCTCAACACCGTGCTGGGTGAGGGTGGTTTGGGTCTTTCAGAAGGGCAGATTCAAAGACTGGCTATCGCTCGTGCCGTGCTCCATGGTTCGCCGGTTTTGCTTTTGGATGAGGCTACCTCTGCTTTGGATGAAGAAACAGAGCTTGCCATTTTAAAATCGCTGAAAGAACGGCAGGATAAAACCTGTATTTTAGTTTCTCATAAAAAGGCAGCTCTTGATTTTTGCGACAAGGTTTATCACTTTGAAGGAAATCGGTTATGTGCTGTCGAAAATTTTGAAAAAAACTAAAAAAGCTATAGACAGATAATATATTTTGTGATATACTATTTAAAACGACCTTTAAATCGGTACAGAGATGCTGATAAGGTGCTTACAACAGTAAATAGTCTTATTTGGTCATGGCTATCAGTCTGCCTGCAAGTCCTTGTCGCATTCTGCGGTGAGGATTTTTTATTGCCAAAATTTTCTATATAGGAGGCTGTTTTATGGAAAAAAACCGTTCAATCATTATGGATGAAGACGCAATGCAACGCGCCATTACCCGTATTGCCTATGAGATTATTGAAAAAAATAAAGGTGTTGAAAATTTGGCCTTAATCGGCATACGCCGTCGAGGCGTGTTAATGGCAGACCGGTTACAGAAAAAATTACAGGAACTAGAAGGGAAAGAAGTGCCTAACGGTATTTTAGATATTACCTTCTATCGTGATGATTTGAGTTTAATGTCAGAAATGCCTGTGATTAATGGTACCGATATTGATTTTATGATTATTGGTAAAAAACTGATTTTGGTGGATGATGTGCTCTTTACGGGCCGTACAGCAAGAGCTGCTATGGAGGCTGTAATGGAAATGGGCCGTCCGGCAAAAATTGAACTGGCAGTTATGGTTGACCGCGGTCACCGTGAACTCCCCATCCGTGCAGATTATGTAGGGAAAAATATGCCCACCGCCCGTAATGAAGTGGTGCATGTAGATTTTGAAGAATTAGATGGACATAATGAGGTTTTTTTGGAAAAACCTTTATATAAGGAGGAGCAGGCATGAAACTTTCCGGCAAAGACTTGTTAGGTATGAAAGAACTTTCTGCTGAAGAGATTCGTTACATTTTATATCAGGCAGAAATTATGAAGAATATATTAATGCAGGATGCGAAAAAAACACCGCATTTACAAGGGAGAACAGTTGTTACGCTGTTTTATGAAAATAGCACAAGGACAAGACTTTCTTTTGAACTGGCATCTAAATATATGAGTGCCAATGCGGCGAATATTACCGCATCCGGCTCTAGTGTTGCCAAAGGGGAAAGCTTGATTGATACGGCCAGAACACTGGACGTTATGGGAACAGATGTCATTGTTATCCGTCATCAGATGTCCGGTGCACCCCACCTGATTGCACAGCATGTGAAAGCGGCTGTTGTTAATGCCGGTGATGGCATGAATGAACATCCCACACAGGCGTTTTTGGACTTGCTCACCATGAAAGAGAAAAAAGGCAGGATTGAAGGCTTAAAGGTTGCTATTGTGGGTGATGTGGCCCACAGTCGTGTGGCACGTTCTAATATTTATGCCTTAAATAAACTGGGTGCTGAAGTGGTGGTGGGTGGCCCTGCTACCTTAATGCCGCGTGATATTGAAACCTTAGGTGTTATTGCTTATGAAGATGTAGATAAGGCTATTAAGGATGCCGATGTTGTTATGTGCCTAAGATTGCAGAAAGAACGTCAGCAGAGTGGCTTACTCCCCAGTATGCGTGAGTATTCCAAATTTTTTGGTGTAGATGAAAAACGTTTGCGACTTGCTAAAGATGATGCGATTATTATGCATCCCGGTCCGGTGAACCGAGGAATTGAATTATGCACCGATGCCATTAGCTTAGACCGCGCGGTAATTGATGAACAGGTGACAAACGGTGTGGCTGTTCGCATGGCAGTGCTTAACATTCTGGCAAAGAGAGGTAACTGAAGATGAATATTTTAATTAAAGGCGGTCGCGTGATGGATCCCGCCAGTGGTTTGGATGCGGTTTGCGATGTGCTCATTGAAGATGGAAAAATTAAAGCCATTGGTGAAAATTTAAAGGCAGAAGGCACCGTGATTGATGCTGCCGGCAAAATTGTTTCCCCAGGCCTCATTGATATGCACTGTCATTTAAGAGAACCCGGTCAGGAATATAAAGAAGATATTGAAAGCGGCACCAAGGCAGCAGCAATGGGCGGTTTTACATCGGTTGCCTGTATGCCAAACACCAGCCCTGCACTGGATAATGCGGCTTTAATTGAATTTGTGAAAAGTAAGGCAGAAAAAGTGGGTAGTGCCAATGTGTTCCCCATTGGTGCCGTTACAAAAGGCAGAAAGGGCGAACAACTGGCAGAAATCGGCGATATGAAAATGGCTGGTGCTGTTGCCGTTTCTGATGACGGCAGTCCGGTCGGTAACCCCGAAATTATGCGCCGTGCACTGGAATATTCTGATATGTTTGATATGTTGGTTGTTTCTCACTGTGAAGAAATGTCTTTGGCAAACGGCTATATGAATGAGGGTGCGGTGGCAACCCGTTTAGGCTTAAAGGGTATTCCCAATGCGGCAGAAGAAGTGCAGGTAGCACGTGACGCTATTTTGGCAAAAGAAACCGGCAAGCGAATTCACATCTGCCACATCAGCACAGCTGGCAGTGTAGAAATTATTCGTCAGGCAAAAGCTAACGGTGTGCGCATTACCGCTGAAACCTGCCCCCATTATTTTACCTTGACAGAAGATGCCTGTGAAGGCTTTAATACCAATGCAAAAATGAATCCCCCTTTAAGAACACAGAAAGATGTGGAAGCCATTATCCAGGGTTTAGCTGATGGCACGGTAGATGCTGTGGCAACCGACCATGCACCTCATCACATTGATGAAAAAGAAGTGGAATTCGGTGTGGCAGCTAACGGCATTGTAGGCCTCGAAACAGCGCTGGCTTTAGGGGTGACCCATCTTGTGAAAAAGGACAAGCTGAGCCTGATGGCACTGCTTGCGAAAATGACGTGCAATCCGGCAGATATTCTGAAAATTGCCAAAGGCCGTCTGGAAGAAAATGCCGATGCAGACGTTGTGATTTTTGATATTGATACACCGTTTACAGTTGATGTGAACAATTTTGCTTCTAAGTCCAAAAATTCTCCTTATGATGGTTGGGAACTGTATGGTAAAGTAGATTACACGATTGTAGGCGGAAGAATTGTTGTTAAAGAAGGAAAATTACAGTCAATATAAAGGAAAAGAGGTTAGCAGAATGTCTATTGATATTTTAATTGAAAAAATTAAAGAAAAAAAGAACCCTACCGTGGCTGGTTTAGACCCCCGCTGGGAATACATTCCTCAGCATATTCAGGCAGAAGCCATCAAAAAGCATGGCAAAACAAATCAGGCAGTAGGCGAGGCGCTCCTTAGTTTTAATAAGGGTTTAATTGATTCTTTGTGCGATATTGTTCCGGCGGTTAAACCCCAGTCGGCTTATTATGAAATGTATGGTTTGTCTGGCCTTGCGGCGTTGGCAGGTACAATTTCTTACGCTAAAGAAAAAGGAATGTACGTCATTTTAGATGGCAAGCGCAACGACATTGGTAAAACCGCCGAGGCCTATTCTGCTGCCTATTTAGGTGGTGTTTCTGCCGGCGAGATTGACGTGAAAAACGAGCTGGAAAGTGACGGTTTAACCGTGAATGGTTATTTGGGTACCGACGGTATTCTGCCCTTTGTAAAAGATTGTGACAAAGCGGGCAAAATCATTTTCGTTTTAGTAAAAACTTCTAACCCCTCTTCCGGCGAATTGCAGGATTTATCCGTTGGCGATGAAACCATCTATCAAAAAATGGCCGCTATGGTTACCCGTTGGGGCGAAGGTTTAGAGGGTAAATATGGCTACACACCGGTGGGGGCTGTTGTGGGTGCAACTTATCCTAAACAGTTAAAGGAACTCCGTGGTTTGATGCCCAAATCTTATATTTTGGTGCCCGGTTACGGTGCACAGGGCGGCGGAGCACAGGACGTTGCCGGTGCTTTTGATAAAGATGGTTTGGGTGCCATCATTAACTCTTCCCGTGGGATTATGTGTGCTTGGCAGAAAGGCGACTACAAGCCGGAAGACTTTGGCAAGGCAGCTCGTGATGAAGCCATTCGTATGCGTGAAGATATTTTGCAGTATATTTAATAGAAAAACACCGCATTTAGCGGTAGAGATACAAATGACAGAAAGGAAGTAAAGCCATGAAAAAAGCATTTTTGGCACTAGCTGACGGTACTGTTTTTGAGGGCGTCAGTGCCGGTGCAGAAGGCACAGTGATTGGTGAAATTGTGTTCACAACCGGAATGGTTGGCTATTTAGAAGCCTTAACAGACCCATCTTTTGCTGGGCAGATTGTGACTATGACCTATCCCATTATCGGTAACTATGGGATTAACCGTGCAGATTGCCAGTCAGACAAAGCACAAGCCAAGGGTTTGATTGTGAAAGAGGTAGCAACCCATCCTAACAATTTCCGCTCAGAAGAAACCTTAAAAGATTATCTTTTGAGTGAAAATGTGGTAGCTATTAGTGGTATCGATACTCGTGCACTGACAAAAATCATTCGTAATCAAGGTGCTATGAACGGCGTCATCACCACCGATGAGAATTTTACTTTTGAAGCTTATAAAGCACAGATTGAGGCATACAAAGTGGGCGCTTTGGTTTGTGATGTAACCTGCAAAGAAAAATATACTGTAGGCGAGGGTGCCTTAAAAGTTGCCTTGGTTGATTATGGTGTGCAGAAAAATTTAATAGAGTCTTTGGTGAAGCGTGGTGCGACCGTTACGGTGTATCCTGCCACAACCAAGGCTAAAGACATACTGGCTGACAAGCCAGAGGGCATTATGCTTTCGGGTGGCCCCGGCAATCCGGCAGACTATCCTGAACTGATTGCTGAAATTAAAGAATTGCTTTTATCCGGCACACCTTTATTTGGTACCGGTTTGGGTCACCAAATGGCAGCTATCGCCATGGGTGGCAAAACCGAAAAATTAAAATTCGGTCACCGCGGTGCCAACCAGCCGGTGAAAGATGTTCAAAAAGATATGACCTTTGCAACCATGCAGAATTGCGGTTATACTGTTGCAAAAGACAGCTTGGATGAAAAGGTGGCAACGGTGAGCCACATTAATGTGAACGATGGCACGGTAGAAGGTATTCGTTATAACGGTATTCCAGCATTTACTGTTCAGTATGCACCGGAATGTAAACCCGGCCCCAAGAGTATGGAATATATCTTTGATGAATTTATGAATTTGGTAGGAGGGAAGCACAATGCCTAAACGCGAGGATGTTAAAAAAGTATTGGTAATTGGTTCCGGTCCAATTATTATCGGTCAGGCAGCTGAGTTTGACTATGCGGGCACACAGGCCTGTCGTGCTCTTTCTGAAGAGGGTATTGAGGTTGTTCTTTTAAACTCTAACCCTGCTACCATTATGACAGATAAAATGATGGCCAACAAAATTTATGTTGAGCCATTGGTTATTGATTCTGTTAAGAAGGTAATTGAAATTGAAAAACCAGATAGCATCCTGCCTACCTTAGGCGGTCAAACAGGCCTCAATCTGGCTATGGAACTAGCAGAAGAAGGCTATTTGGATAAAATGGGCGTGAAGCTTTTGGGTACTGCCACTTCCGCTATTAAAATGGCAGAAGACAGACAGGAATTTAAAGACACCATGGAATCCATTGGTGAGCCTTGTATTGCTTCTAAAGTTGTGGATAATTACGAAGATGCTCTTTCTTTTGCACAGGAAATTGGTTTTCCGGTTATTGTTCGTCCGGCTTACACATTGGGTGGTACCGGCGGCGGTATTGCAGCTAATGAAGCAGAACTTGAGGAGATTGCGCCCAATGGTTTGCGTCTTTCCCGTGTGCATCAGGTTTTAATTGAAAAATGTATTTCCGGCTGGAAAGAAATTGAGTTTGAAGCCATTCGCGACGGTAAGGGCAATGCCATCACCGTTTGCTCAATGGAAAACTTAGACCCTGTTGGTGTACACACAGGTGACTCTGTTGTTGTTGCGCCGGCGCAGACATTGGGTACCGAAGAATACAATATGCTGAGAAATGCGTCACTGAATATCATTCATGCACTGGGTATTGAAGGAGGTTGCAACTGTCAGTTTGCCCTCCATCCTGAAAGTATGGAATATGCAGTTATTGAGGTTAACCCCCGTCTTTCTCGTTCTTCAGCACTGGCTTCAAAAGCAACCGGTTACCCAATCGCAAAAGTAGCTTCTAAAATTGCTATTGGTTATGGCCTGGATGAAATTGTGAATGCGGTAACCAAAAAGACTTATGCATGTAATGAACCCACGGTTGACTATTGCGTTATCAAATACCCCAAATGGCCTTTTGACAAATTTGTAAAGGCAAAACGCACTTTGGGTACACAGATGAAAGCTACCGGTGAGGTTATGGCTATTTCCGACAATATTGAAGGGGCTTTAATGAAAGCTGTTCGTTGTCTGGAATTAAATGTTATGTCCTTTGAACTGAAGAAGCTGAAAAATCTTTCGAAGAAAGAAATTGTAAGACGCCTTTCTCAGGTGGATGACGAGCGTTTCTTCGTGATTTGTGAAGCTTTTCGCCGTGATGTGGATATTGACATGATTCACACCATCACCACCATTGATTTATTCTTCTTAAATAAACTGAAGAACATTGTGGATATGGAAACAAGACTACAGCAGGAAGAACTGACTCCGGCGCTTCTGCGTGAAGCAAAACGGATGAGTTTCCCTGATAAGCTCATTGCTAATCTTTCCGGTGTGTCTGAAATAGGCGTTCGTGCCATGCGCGAGCTTCACAACATTTTCCCGGTTTATAAAATGGTAGATACCTGTGCGGCTGAGTTTGAAGCGGCTACACCGTACTATTATTCGACCTATGATGAATATACCGAAACCGTTTCTTCTGTTAAAAAGAAGATAGTGGTTATTGGCTCCGGACCTATTCGTATCGGACAGGGTATTGAATTTGACTACTGTTCCGTACATGCCGTTTGGGCACTTAAAGAAGCAGGGTATGAAACTATCATCATTAACAACAACCCCGAAACCGTTTCCACAGACTTTGATACGGCAGACAAGCTCTATTTTGAGCCACTAACAGCAGAAGATGTGGGCAGTATTTTAGAAATTGAAAAACCCGATGGCGTTTTGGTTCAATTCGGTGGTCAAACGGCAATTAAACTGACCGAAGCTTTAAAGGATATGGGTGTTAAAATTTTAGGTACTAAAGCTGAAGATATTGACGCAGCAGAAGACAGAGAAGTGTTTGATGATATTTTAGAAGCCTGCCAGATTCGCCGTCCGCAGGGCAGAACCGTCTTTACCCATCAGGAAGCTTTAGAGGCTGCCAATGAGCTGGGTTATCCCGTTTTAGTTCGTCCCTCTTATGTGTTGGGCGGTCAGGGCATGGAAATTGCCTATAATGATAATGATGTGCAGGAATTTATGGACATCATCACCTTAATCCGTCAGGAACATCCCATTTTGGTTGATAAATATATGATGGGTAAGGAAATTGAAGTGGATGCCATCTGTGATGGAACGGATATTTTAATCCCCGGTATTATGGAACATTTAGAGCGTGCCGGCGTTCACTCCGGTGACTCTATTTCCGTATATCCTGCACCTACTGTTACCAAAGAAATTAAAGAACAACTGGTGGATTACACCAAGAAACTGGCTAAAGCACTCCACGTTGTGGGTCTTGTAAACATTCAGTTTGTATTATACGAAGGTGAAATTTACGTTATTGAGGTTAACCCCCGTTCCTCCCGTACCGTGCATTATATCAGCAAGGTAACCAACGTGCCCATGGTAGATTTGGCTACCCGTTGCGTGTTGGGTGAAAAATTAAAGGATATGGGTTGTGGTACAGGTCTTCATCCCGAGGGTGACTATGTGGCTGTTAAAGTGCCGGTATTCTCCTTTGAAAAACTGCATGATGTAGATGTTTCCTTAGGGCCTGAAATGAAATCTACTGGTGAGGTGCTGGGTATCAGCACGAATTTCTCAGAGGCTCTGTATAAAGGTCTTTTGGGTGCCGGCTTCCGCATGAGTGAAAAAGGCAATGTGCTGATGACTGTTCGTGATACCGATAAAGAAGAAATGTTGGATATTGCCAAAGGTTTTGTGGAAATGGGCTATTCTATTTATGCAACCTCCGGCACGGCAGATTTCTTAGCCAAAAACGGTGTGCCGTCTATTACTGTTGGCAAAATCGGCGATGGCAGTAATGAAATTTTGGATTTGCTGCAGGCAGGCACCTTTAACATGGTTATCAATACGGCAACTAAGGGCCGCCGTCCTGACCGTGATGGCTTTAAAATTAGAAGAAAAACCGTTGAAGTGTCGGTGCCGTGTTTAACAAGTCTAGATACGGCTAAGGCGTTTTTAGCAAGCTTACAATCCCATCTTAATAAAAACGACCTTTCTATGGTTAATTTAATTGATGTTTAATTAAAACTAACAGAGTCCTGCGGCGATGCTGCAGGGCTCCTTTCAATCCAGTCTAGTAAATTCCGGAGGCAACTATGTTTAAAGAAATTAGAAATATTGCTTTTATTGCTCACGTTGACCATGGAAAAACCACTTTGGTGGATGTGATGCTGAAAGATAGTGGCATTTACAGAGAAAATGAACAAGTAACCGAGCGTGTGATGGATTCTAATGATTTAGAGCGTGAACGCGGCATTACCATTTTATCCAAAAACACTTCGGTTACTTATAAAAATATAAAAATTAATATTATTGATACACCCGGCCATGCCGATTTCGGCGGTGAGGTAGAGCGTGTATTGGGTATGGTGGATGGTGTGCTACTCTTGGTGGATGCTTTTGAGGGACCTATGCCCCAAACTCGTTTTGTGCTGAAAAAAGCCTTATCGTTAGGGTTAAAGCCCATTGTTGTGGTAAATAAAATTGACCGTCCTCAGGCACGTCCTTCTGAAGTGGTGGATGAAATTTTTAACCTGTTTATTGATTTGGATGCCACCGATGAGCAGGCAGATTTCCCCATTGTGTATGCTTCAGCTAGAGAGGGCATCAGCGGGTTTTCGCCGGACCAAATGAGTGCCGGCTTACAGCCCTTGTTTGAGATGATTGTCAATAATGTGCCGGCACCCAAGGGTGATAACAATGAGCCTTTCCGTATGCTCGTTTCTAATATTGTCTATGATGAATATGTAGGCCGAATTGCTGTAGGTCGAATTGACAGAGGCACCTTAAAAACCGGACAAACGGTAACCATTTGTCGCACCGATGGCACCACTGTACAGGCTCGCACTGGCAGATTATATATGTATGATGGTTTAAAGCGTGTGGAAGTGCCGGAATCCGGCGCGGGTGATGTGGTGCTGATAGCCGGACTTGGCGATAGTGGCATTGGCGAAACCTTGTGCGCACCGGACTGCATTGAACCTTTGCCGGTTATTACAGTAGATGAGCCTACCATTTCAATGAACTTTTTGGTGAACAATAGTCCCTTTGCCGGCAATGAGGGTGAATATGTCACCAGCCGTCACTTGCGTGAACGACTGTTTCGTGAACTGGATACCAACGTGAGCTTGAAAGTGGAAGAAACAGATAGTGCTGATTGCTTTAAAGTGTCCGGTCGTGGGGAACTACATCTTTCTATTTTAATTGAAACTATGCGCCGGCAGGGATATGAATTTCAGGTATCCCGCCCACAGGTTATTTTAAAGGAAAAAGAGGGCAAAATTTTAGAGCCGGTAGAATTGTTATTTATTGATTTGCCGGAGGAATATGTAGGCAACGTTATTGAAAAATTAGGGACAAGACGGGCAGAAATGCAAAATATGCAACCGGGAGATAATGGTTATATGCGCCTGCAGTTCAGAATTCCCTCCCGGGGGCTCATTGGCTATCGAAGCGAGTTTTTGAGCGATACCCGCGGCAACGGCATAATGAACACCATTTTAGACGGCTATTGCCCCTATTGCGGTGAGATTGAAAGCCGTAGTCGTGGTTCTATGATTGCCTGGGAAACCGGAGATAGTGTGGCCTATGGTTTATATAATGCACAGGAACGTGGGCGATTGTTTATTGGCCCCGGTGTTCATGTGTATGAGGGTATGATTGTGGGTGAAAACGCTAAAGGTGAAGATATTACCGTTAACGTTTGCAAGAAAAAGCATGTAACGAATATGCGTGCTTCTGGCAGTGATGAAGCTTTGCGTTTAACCCCGCCGGATGTTATGAGTTTAGAGCAATGCTTGGAGTTTATTTCAGATGACGAGCTTGTGGAAGTGACACCGGAAAGCATCCGCCTTCGTAAAAAACTGTTAACGAAAAGCGAGCGCGATAAGGCGGCAAACAAAAGTAAGAAACAATAAAAGATATCTGCTAAAGGAAATTTTGTCGAATAATGTCAAGTAGCAAAAAGCTCTCACTGTGTAAAGAAGGGTGTCGCAGGGGGTGTGCCGGGAGAATTGTTAAAGAAGAAAACGATCCCTCTGTCAGTTACGCAGACAGTTCCCTTTTGGCGTATTGTCCAAAGCTTATTTGGGGTAACAATGCCCATGTTAAAACGTCCCAAGAGCATGAGGAAATTGGCTGATGTTGGCGGCTACATAAGGGAGCTTTTGGCTTACAATAATTTTTTGGTGCGGTCTTGACACGAGTCCATAAATAAATTAAGTGGACCTTGAATTTAATAAAAAGTTTTGTAGTTTTAAGAAGAAACGGAAGAAACGGAGATCTAATTATGAAATTAAAAGGATTGACTATTAATTTTCTTGGCGACAGTATTACGGAAGGGTACGGAACAACTGCTCCAGAGAAAGCGTTTCATCAAATAATTAAAGAAAAATATTGTATGAACCATGCGTATAATTACGGCGTAGGGGGAACAAGAATAGCACGCCAAATTATACCTACCAAAGAAGATACCCGCTGGGATTTAACTTTTGAGTTGCGTTCAGATGCTATGGACCGAAATGCAGATGCTATTGTTGTTTTTGGGGGCACTAATGATTTTGGACATGGTGATGCACCTTTCGGGACGCTGGACAGTGAGGATATATGCACTTTTTGCGGTGCTGTAAATTCACTTATCAATAAGTTAACTCGCGATTTTCCAAAAGCAAAAATAATTTTTATGACACCGATTCATAGGATTAACGAGACACAACCGTCGGAGCCTGATTCAAAAATTCTTCTTGACTACGCAAATGCCATTTTGGAAATATGTGAAAAGCGCGGTATTAGTGTAATAGACTTATTTAAGATTAATCCTCTTGACCCAACAGATATAGTTCTTCTACCAGATGGGCTTCATCCAAGTGATAAAGGACATAGTGTTTTGGCGCAAACTATAGCAGAGGAATTGGTTAAAATATAGAAGAAAACACTTAATATACAGATGTAATTACACCGCAAGCGATTTTCATACCGGAATTACCAGACGGCTGAGTTGTAAAGTCATCGGGTGCGGAGTGAATGATAAGAGTTTTCCCGATTATTTCTTCGGCGGTGAATCGGTTTGTTAAACAAACAGAAAAACCAAGCCCATTTGCACCAAAAATGGGTGGTAAGTCGCCTGCATGGTAGGGGTGATTGCAATTATTGGGATTATAGTGTGTCATGGCATCGGCGAAAGGATCGGTGCTGTTGCCTGTGCAACTATCTCCACTGTGGATATGGACTGCAAATATTGGTTTTTTACAAGTGTCATCTGATACAGGTAACCCATTTAGTTGGATCGAAACTAGTACGCCTACCTGCGCTTTATAAAAGTGGACGATGCCGTTAATTTGTGGATGGTCATTGCTTCCTTTAATTTTTGCAAACGCATATGGTTTTTTTTTAACATTTAGCATAGAATTATTAAACATATCGATTTTACGAAAGTAAAAATATCGAGCAATCGAAGATTGCATATCGACAAAACGGTTTGCATCTAAAGCTTATGTGTCGCAATTGATGGCATGATCATTGAGATTTAAACATAGGACTTCAAATGAAACACCAAAATTTTAAAAAAACTTACTATTTAAATAAATGCAATCGTATTCATATCGTGTAGTTATTTTAGTGTGAATATATTAAAAAATGGGGGTATTATAATGAAATGTGAAAGAATTCAGCTCGATGAAAGTGCTTATCTTGAAGCCTACATTGCTGAGCAAACAGAAAAACATATTAGAAAAGCCTTGCTGGTTATACCGGGAGGTGCATATTTTGATGTGTGTGCCGATAGAGAAGGTGAGCCGATTGCATTAAGCTTTTTGCCCTATGGCTTTAATGCTTTTGTATTGCATTATTCGGTTAAGGGTGAAAAAACTTTTCCCGCACAGCTTATCCAGGCCTCCATGGCCATGAAACATATTAAAGAAAATGCCGAAAAGTATGGCATAGACGAAAAGGAAATTTTTGCAGTTGGCTTTTCGGCAGGCGGACATCTTGCGGCATCCCTTGGAACGATGTGGGATAAAAAAGAAATATATGATGTAATTGATATGCCCTTTGGAGACAACAAACCCAAAGGAATTATGCTTATATATCCCGTTGTAACGGGGGGAGAAGAACATTCACACCGGTGGAGCTTTAATAACCTTTTTAATAGTGAACACCCAACGGAAGAACAATTACAATCAGCAAGTATAGAACTAAATGTGACTGTAAAAACTTGTCCTGCTTTTATCGCTCATGCGGCAAACGATTCGGCGGTTCCGGTTGAAAACTCGCTGCTGCTGGCGATGGCGTATAGCAAGCATAAGGTTCCCTTTGAACTGCATATTTATCCGAGAGGAGAACATGGGTTTGCTTTGGGAAATAAAATTACTTGGAGCGGTAATGCGGAGTTTCTTCACAATGGACAGTGGGTAGAAGACGCGGTTAAATGGTGCAATGAATTAATTGGTGATTGAAAAAAAGATATAATCTTTGATTTTTGCCCTGTCTTGAAAAGAGCCTGTAATGAACATTTATAGGATTTTATAAAGTGCAAGTTTACATAAAAAATAAATTTTTAAAGGAGTTATTGAAAAATGGATAAGAGTTACTGCATTGAAATAGCGGGTCTTAAACGTGAGCTGCCTTTGTGCAGGTTGAATGATAATTTATACATAGGCGCATTTATCATGTTTGGCGATGTTGAATTAACAAAGCATTGCGCCAAGGAACTGTTGGCGAAAGCCCCTGCATTTGATGTGTTGATTACAGCTGAGTGCAAAGGCATTCCGCTATTGTATGAAATGGCGAGGCAAGCAGGACGCAATGATTATATTGTTGCTCGCAAAGGCCCCAAGCTCTATATGAAAAATGTTATTACCATAGAGGTAAATTCCATTACAACGAACCATACTCAAACCCTTTGCATTGGCTCTGATGAAGCAGATGCCATGCGCGGTAAGCGGGTTTTGATTGTTGATGATGTTATTAGCACCGGTGAGTCACTTGCCGCTTTGGAAAAACTGATTGAAACGGTTGGAGGAAACATTGTTGGCAAATTAGCTGTTTTAGCTGAAGGTGATGCGATTGGAAGAGAGGATATTAAGTATCTTGCACCGTTGCCGCTTTTTGATGGAGAAGGGAACCCTATCAAATAAATCAGTAAAGAGGCTGTAGCAAAATGATTTCATTTTGCTACAGCCTCTTTTTTGTGTTTTTTTAAATAACGAAAGGATTAATAACAATAAAAAAGCACCGATTTTAAATCGGTGCTTTTAATGGTGACCCGTACGAGAATCGAACTCGTGTTACCGCCGTGAAAGGGCGG
>JAZODT010000030.1:0-16194 GCA_045597205.1 Clostridia bacterium | reverse complement strand
GGCATAAGGACCATAATATTTATTCCCGTCTTTAATCATTTTGCGGGTTAAAAAAATACGCGGATAGGGGTCGCGAATGGTCACTTTAATATAGGGATAATGCTTATCATCTTTTAATAAGATATTGTAATAAGGTTTATATTTTTTAATTAGGTTGCACTCTAAAATAAGCGCTTCCATTTCACTATCTGTAATAATATATTCAAAGGATGCAATATTGGAAACCATGGCTTTAACCTTCGGTGCGTGGTTTTCAATGGATGTAAAATATTGCCTCAGCCTGTTTTTTAAAATTTTTGCTTTACCCACATAAATAATCTGACCGTTTTTATCCTTCATCAAATAAACACCCGGTTCCTCCGGCAGGTTTAATAAGTTTTCTCTATCCAGTTTTTTACACCTCCCTACAAAAAAAGCGTGCTCAAAAGCACGCACCGTTTGTTTTAATTTATGCAATAATACAAGCTGCGAACAAAACACACAGCTTATTCTTCATCAATTTTGCCGCCAATTAAGCCGGATAGAGCTTCAATCGCCTCTTCTTCATCAACACCATCTGCAATAACAGTAATTTTTGTGCCTTTGGTAATGCCCAAAGAAAGAACACCTAAAAGACTTTTTGCATTCACACGACGATCATTTTTTTCAACCCAAATACCAGATTTAAATTCATTCGATTTCTGTATAAAAAATGTGGCAGGTCTAGCGTGAAGACCAACTTGATTCTGCACGATTACCTCTTTTGATAACATATCAATTCCACTCCTTCCCCGAGCACTATAGCAACAAAAAAGTACTATATAATATAGAATACTAAATTTTCGTTATTCTGTCAATAGAAAAATTTAAAAATTGTTCACATCTTGTAAAAAAGGGATCTATACGCGGCAAATTATTATTTTTGCCGCGTATAATACATTATAATTAACAAAAATTAAAATTTTAAACGCTCTTCAATATAAGCAGCAACTTCTTCAATTTTAATGGTTACCTGCTCCATAGTGTCACGTTCACGAACTGTAACCGTACCTTGTTCCGGACTGTCAAAATCGTATGTAATACAAAACGGTGTACCAATTTCATCCTGACGGCGATACCGTTTGCCAATGCTGCCGGCTTCATCATATTCGCACATAAAATGGCTGGCAAGCTGCTGATACAGTTCCGTTGCACCTTCAGAAAGTTTTTTAGAAAGTGGCAGAACAGCTGCTTTAACGGGCGCCAACGCAGGATGAAAACGCATAACCACACGAGTATCATTATCACCAACCTGTTCTTCGTCATAAGCTTCGGTTAAGAAAGCCAATGTTACACGGTCTGCACCCAAAGAGGGCTCAATGCAGTATGGAATATATTTTTCATTGGTAACAGGATCGGTATATTCAAAGTTTTCGCCCGAATGCATCGCATGCTGCTTTAAGTCAAAGTCGGTGCGGTCTGCAATGCCCCATAATTCGCCCCAGCCAAAGGGGAACATAAATTCAACATCTGTTGTGGCATTACTGTAATGAGAAAGTTCTTCTTGAGAATGGTCACGCAATTTTAAGTTTTCCATTTTAATCCCTAAGGATAAGAGCCAGTTCACACAGTAATCTTTCCAATACTGGAACCATTTTAAATCTTCCCCAGGCGCACAGAAAAATTCCAATTCCATTTGTTCAAATTCACGAATACGGAAAATAAAGTTACCGGGGGTAATTTCATTACGGAAGGACTTGCCCACCTGACCAATACCAAACGGTACTTTTTTACGGGTGGTTCTTTGCACATTTTTAAAGTTGACAAAAATACCCTGTGCAGTTTCTGGACGTAAGTACAGCTCAGAGGTACTATCCTCAGTTACGCCCTGAAAGGTTTTAAACATAAGGTTAAATTTACGGATGTCGGTAAAGTTCTTTTTGCCACATTTAGGGCAAACAATGTCATTTTCGTTAATAAAAGCCAACATCTGTTCGTTGCTCCAACCATCAACAACCATTGTTTCGCCTTTAGCTTTAAAATAATCTTCAATCAAATTATCAGCACGGTGACGGGCTTTACATTCACGGCAGTCCATTAATGGGTCAGAAAAACCGCCAACGTGACCAGATGCCACCCAAGTTTTAGAATTCATCAAAATGGCAGCGTCAAGACCCACATTATAAGGAGATTCCTGAATGAATTTTTTCCACCAGGCGCGCTTAATATTATTTTTAAGTTCAACACCCAACGGGCCGTAATCCCATGCATTTGCTAAGCCGCCGTAAATTTCAGAACCAGGATAAACAAAGCCTCTGCCTTTACAAAGAGCCACTAGCTTTTCCATGGTTTTCTCTGTGTTGTTCATATATACCCTCCATGTCACATAAATTATACGTAAGGAAATAAGTACCTTTTTTATTAACAGAACACATTTTGTTATGATAATAAGCAATCCTATAAGCCGAGTTTTGTATTTGATGATCATCTATCTAGACTGCATATTACTATGCAGTTCAAGCCACCGCCAAGTATAAGCACGCCGGGCCGACTAAGCCTATACAAGCCAATACGGTGTTGCTTCGGATGGGGTTTACAGAGCCACGACGTCTCCGTCGCGCTGGTGAGCTCTTACCTCACCTTTCCACCATCGCCGCTAAAACGGCAGTCTATTTCTGTTGCACTTTCCTTAGAGTCGCCTCCACCGGGAGTTACCCGGCACCCTGCCCTACGAAGCTCGGACTTTCCTCACGGGCGAAAAACGCCCCCGCGACCATCTGGACTACTTATTATCCATAACAAACTTTTTTAAGTATAACATAAAGAAAGAAAATTGTCAATAAATGACCTGTGTTTTTGCATAACGGCACAAATCACATTCATTTTTCTTCACGTCTAAGCAATTCGTTTGTTTTTAAAACGCCCATTACTGTTTTAGCATCTTGAATCCTGTTATCCATAACCATCTCTAAAAGCTGCGAAAGGGGTATTTTTTCAACCTCTAAAAATTCATCGGGATCAAGACAAGCCACCCCTTTTGTTAAGCTTCTTGCCAAATAAATGTGAATCCATTCTCGGCAAAAACCGGGCGACAGCATAAATGCACCTAAATAATCAAATTTTTCTGCTGAAAAGCCCGTTTCTTCTTTTAGCTCACGAACACAGCAGGCAAAAGGATCTTCGTCATGATGATCCAATTTCCCTGCCGGAATTTCCAAAATTACTTCTGCAAAAGGATGACGATATTGCCGCACTAAATAAACATTTTTTTCATCATCTAAAGCAACCACAGCCACCCCACCAGGATGCTCCACTATTTCACGGGTACCCATGCCACCATCAGGTAAACGAACCGTATCTTTGCGAACCTTAATAATTTGACCATCAAATATATGTTCTGTGCTAACCGTTTTTTCAAATAAGTCCATCATTTATCCTCCTCAAGACACTTTTGGGCAAATTCTTTTTCCTTTTCCGTTAAAACGGCATTTTTTAAAAGTTCCGGTCTTTTTCGGCAAGTTCTTTTAATAGATTCTTCCCTGCGCCATTTTTTAATGTTTTCATGATGACCGGAGAGCAAAATCTCCGGCACCTCTTTATCTAAAAACACTGGCGGACGTGTGTATTGCGGATATTCCAACAAGCCATTATAAAGCGATTCTTCACTGTATGCATCCTCTGCCGGCAACACCCCGGGGATCATTCTCGCCACAGCATCAATGACTGTCATTGCCGGAATTTCACCTCCGGTTAGCACATAATTGCCAATGGAAAGCTCTTCATCTACAATCTCTTCTAAAACCCGCTCATCCACACCTTCATAATGTCCACATAAAATGACTATATGTTCTTCCTTCGATAGTTTTTTAGCCTTTTCCTGTGTAAAAACAGGCCCTTGAGGGGACATGTAAAGGACTTTAGGTTTTGTTTCTGTTCCCTCAATAACTGATTGATAGGCACGATAAATCGGTTCTGCCTGCATCACCATGCCCATCCCGCCACCATAGGGTGCATCATCCACTCTGTTATGTTTGTTTTGGGCAAAATCACGGATATTAATATAATGAATATCTAAAATCCCTGCTTTAATTGCTCTGCCAATAATACTTTCTTCCAAAACTGCACGCAACATATCAGGAAACAGTGTTAAACAATCAATACGCATATTCATTCATCCTTTATTCGTCTAATAAACCCTCCGGCACCTTTACCTTCATATAACCTTCCGGTACATTAATTTCTAAAACAACTTCAGAAATTGCAGGTAAATAAACAGGTTGCTGTGATTGCCCTTTCACTTCATAAACATCATTGGAACCGGTTGAAAACACATCTGTTACCTTACCCAGCTTGCCATTTTCGGTTAAGACTTTTAAGCCGATTAAATCAGCAATATAATAAATTCCCTCCGGTAGTTCTTCTTTTTCCACAAAAAGCACCTGACCACGAAACCGTTCTGCTGTTTCCATATCATCAATGCCGCGTGCTTTAATGATAGCACATTTTTTATGTATGCGAACCTTTTCGGCATGTAATTCTAAAAATTCCTGCCCTTTTTTATAATAAAAAGTTTTAATAGCAGTTATGTCTTCTAAACTATCTGTCCATGGATTAAGTTTTAACTCACCACGAACACCGTGAGTATTCACAATTTCACCAATTTCAATCAAATCCACCAAACGCAACCTCCCAACAATCTGTAGTAAGGAAATAGGGCGGTTATCACCGCCCTATTACATTATGACACAGATTCGCTCAATACTTTTTGCTTTACTTTCTTTTCACGGTAAATCACATCAGGCTTAGCTTTTTCCGTAACACAAGCTTTCGTAATCACACATTTTGCCACATTTTCTTCTGAGGGCAAAGAATACATAATTTCAAGCAGAGTTTCTTCCATAATCGAACGCAAACCACGGGCACCGGTTTTTCTCTCTAGTGCTTTTTGCGCGATAGCCGCAATAGCTTCGGGTTCAATTTCCAGTTTAACCCCATCTAATTCAAAAAGCTTTTTATACTGTTTAAGCAGGGCATTTTTAGGTTCACGAATTATGTTGACCAACGCATCTTCGTCTAACATATCCAGGGTTGTGATGATTGGCAAACGACCAACCAACTCAGGAATCAAACCGAATTTCAACAAATCCTGTGGTTCTAAATAACCCAAAATCTCACCAATATCACGGCTATTTTTAGAAAGTACTTCTCCCCCAAAACCTAAGGTTTTGGTGCCGGTACGACGTTCAATTATTTTTTCAATTCCTTCAAAAGCACCGCCACAAATAAACAAAATATTTGTGGTGTCAATTTGTAAAAATTCCTGATGGGGATGTTTTCTACCACCGGTGGGCGGAACAGATGCAACCGTTCCTTCTAAAATTTTCAGCAGAGCCTGCTGAACGCCCTCGCCGCTAACATCACGAGTGATAGAGGTGTTTTCTGATTTGCGGGTAATTTTATCAATTTCATCAATATAAATAATACCACGTTGCGCCTCTTCAATGGAGCCATCTGCTGCCTGAATCAGCTTTAATAAAATATTTTCAACATCTTCACCAACATAGCCAGCTTCAGTAAGGGTTGTGGCATCTGCAATGGCAAAGGGCACGTTTAAAATACGTGCTAATGTTTGCGCCAACAATGTTTTACCGGAACCGGTGGGACCCAAAAGTAAAATGTTGGATTTTTGAATATCCACATCACCGGATTGTTCTTTATTTTCAATACGTTTATAATGATTATAAACCGCCACTGCCAAGGCTTTTTTTGCATTTTCCTGACCAATGACATATTGATCCAGCTGTTCTTTAATATCCTTCGGTTTTGGAATACCGGAAATGTTCACGTCTAAATCTGCAAAATCAAAATTATTGCCCATGTACCGATTGCACATAGCGATACATTCGTTACAAATATTGACGTTTGGCCCTTTAAACAGTTTCAGAACCTGACTTTCATATAAGCCGCAAAAATTACAACGCAGCTCGTTCTTACTGCCTTTATTTGCCAAAATACGCACCCCTTTTATCAAAATTTAAATATTTAAGTATAAACCCATACGGTTTAACAGTCGTATGGGTTTAATAAAAACAATATCTATCTGGAAGTAATCACCTGGTCAATCAAGCCATATTCCATAGCTTCTTGCGCCGTCATAAAATTATCGCGTTCAGTATCGTTAACAATAACTTCTAAAGGTTTGCCGGTTCTTTCACTCAAAATTTTATTGAGGGTTTCCTTAATTTTAATAATCCGATCAGCATGGATTTTAATGTCTGTTGCCTGGCCCTGCATACCGCCCAAAGGCTGATGAATCATAATTTCACTGTGCGGAAGCGCAAAACGCTTGCCGGGCGTTCCTGCAGCCAGCAAAAAGGCCCCCATACTGGCAGCCATTCCTACACAAATGGTTGACACATCGCACTTTATGTATTGCATTGTGTCATAAATTGCCATACCGCTGGTAATAGAACCGCCGGGACTGTTAATATAAAACTGAATGTCTTTATCCGGGTCTTCCCCCTCTAAAAAGAGCATTTGTGCCACAACTAAACTCGCTGTAACATCATTCACCTCTTCAGAAAGGAAAATAATACGATCCTTTAAAAGCCTTGAAAAAATATCGTAAGAACGTTCACCACGATTGGTTTGTTCAACAACGACAGGTACTAAACTCATGATTATTCCTCCGATTTTTCCTTCTTTTCTGCTTTCTTAGTTGTTGTTTTCTTAGTTGTTGTTTTAGCAGGCGCTTTTGGGGTTTCCGTCTTTGCACTTGCTTTTGCGGTAGTAGATTTTGTTGTAGCCGTTTTCGTCGTGCTTGCTTTCTTAGTTGTTGATTTAGCAGCTACTTTCTTGGTTGCAGTGGATTTTTCTGTTGTTTTAGTTTTTGTATCAGCAGACTTTGTTTCTGCTTTTTCAGCAGTTGATTTAGCAGTTGATTTGGTTGCACGAGGTTTGGACCATTTTGCACTTTCAACTAACAAGGCAACAGCCTTTTCCATCTTCATATCTTCTTTTAAATTTTCAGCTTCATTAGTACCAATGGTTTCTTTCAGCTTATTAACATCCATATGGTACATTTCAGCCATTTCCTTCAGTTTTTCATCCAACATTTCGTCGGTTACTTCAAAGGCCTCTTTTTTAACAATTGCCTCTAAAATAAGGTTTGCCTTAACCTGCTTTTCAGCATTAGGACGCATCATTACTTTAAACTGCTCAATGTCGCTACCCATGTAGGAGAGATACTGTTCAAAAGAAAGTCCCTGTTGCGCCATACGCATATTGTTATCACGAATAATGTTTTCAATTCGATTATCAATCATGCACACGGGCACATCAATTTCAGTTTCATCAACCAACTTATCAATAACCGCATTTTCGCGTTCCTGCTTAGCGGTTTTTTCTGCCTGTTCTTCTAATTTTGCCCGAATATCAGCTTTTAATGCATCTAACGTATCAAATTCGCTAACATCTTTTGCAAATTCATCATCTAACACAGGCATCTCTTTATATTGTATGCTATTTACTTTCACTTTGAACACAGCCGGCTTGCCCTTTAAATCTTCTGCGTGATATTCTTCAGGGAAGGTTACGTTCACATCAAACTCTTCACCAATAGCTTTGCCGACAATCTGTTCTTCAAAACCGGGAATGAACTGACCACTGCCAATTGTTAAATCATAATTTTCACCTTTGCCGCCGGGAAAAGCTTTTTCATCAACAAAACCTTCAAAGTTAATATTGGCAATGTCACCTTCTTTAACCACGCGATCTTCAACCGTTACCAAACGAGAGTTGCGTTCCTGTTTTTGAGCCAGTTCCCGGTCAACATCTTCATCAGCAACAGTATGTACAATTTCATTAACTTTAATACCTTTATATTCGCCCAATTCAAATTCGGGCTTAACTGTTACGCTAACGTTCATAACCAAGTCTTTACCGGAACCGATTTCTTTTACATCCAGTTTCGGAACATCAACAGGAGAAAGTTCTAATTCACGGATAGCTGCTTCATATTCAGCCGGAAATACAAAATCTATAGCATCATCGTAAAATACAGCTTCGCCATAGGTCTTTTCAATCAGTTTTCTAGGTGCTTTACCTTTTCTGAAGCCGGGCAACATAATATTCTTAACATTCTTTCTAAAAGACTTGTCAAGGGCTTCGCTGAAGGTTGCTGCCGGAACCGTCATGGTAAATTCTACGGTGTTCTTTTCTTTTTTGTCTAATACACTACTCATCTTTCTTTTGTCCTCCTACAATAACACTAATTGTCCCTTTTGGAACAGAGGACAAGACTTCCACTTGTCCTAATTAAATATTATAACACAAATGATATTCATATTTCAATAGGAAAACCTAAATAATTTAACAAAATTTCTAATATCTTCCTTTGTTCATTTTGATAATAAATTACCAAATTGCGCGTTCACCAAAACCAAACGAAAAAACAATCTCCAATTCATGGCTTTCAGCAATATCATGGGGCGTTACCAGCCACCCACCATCTGCATCAATATCAACCCCTGCCTGTTTAAATGCCTGCCACACTAAATGAGCACAATGGGTACCGTCAACTGTTTCAAAATCACTTTTGTCTTTTTTTATAAGACCGGTGGTAAGTCGATACGGCACATGGTATAACTCTTCTTTTGCATAATCTACGGTTTTCTGAATGTTTTCCAAATTAACGTTTTTAGCTCTTAAAACCATTAAGGTCGGGTAATATCGCCACAAATCAACCTTTAATATTTCAGAGGGCGACCCAATCATCAATGCCTCTATAGTCAGCCCTTTTTCCGCATCCAGCACCAAAGCCCCGTGACCGTGACGGTATAAAAGAGTTTTCGTAGATTTAGTAATCAAAATATCCCCATCACGAAGAGGTGGTATTTCCAACCGCCTGTCAACACCGTTTTCTTCTTCCAACTGTTCCGCCGTTGTTGTTGGAAAAAAGAGAAAATCCTGTCTGTAATGCAAAGGGCTTAGTTTCTGTTTTTGAAATTTTTCAATTTCAAAAACAAAATCCTCTGCCTGTTCTTTAATATCCAAAACCGCAGATTTTCCAAGACCTGTCTGCTGAAAAATAAGCTCATAATCCTCTTTTGTTAAATTTTCTTTTAATAACACCGGTTTTAAATCATAATATGCCACTTTTGTCGGTTTGGCTGCTAAAAAATAGTCTGCAATCGTCACAATGATGAACAACAAAAAAACGGCAACCAAACTGAATCCTAGTTTTTTTTTCATGTTTAGACTCCTGTTATTTTTCTATATTTATATTGTACTAAATCCTTTAAAAAAAGACAAGAAAAAAGAATATTTTTTTAATTTTTTCAAATAATATACTTGAAAGGGAGGAATGGAAATGAAAAACAAATTTCTGCGTCTTAGCGTATTTTGTATCATATTAACCACACTTTGTGCTGGAATTATTTTTCAATATATGACAGCTGATAAAAAAGAACACACAAATGCGGTGCTGGTTATGTCATATCATAACCGCAACCATTAAAGTTGCAGAAAGAGGTAATTACAAAATGAGAAATATGTCAAAGCAAGAATATCAAAAATACATTGATAAGAAAACGCCTAACTCCACTCTTTGGAAAGATATTTTTTTCGCTTTTTTATTTGGGGGTATTATTTGTATCATCGGACAACTGATTATGAACGGTTTTAAAAAATTTGGTCTTTCAGAGGAAACTGCCCCTGCTGCCACCTCTGTTGTAATGATTTTTTTGGCTGCTTTTTTAACCGGTATCGGTGTATATGATAATTTAGCTAAAATTGCAGGTGCTGGTACGATTGTACCTATAACCGGCTTTGCAAATTCAGTGGTATCACCAGCAATGGAGTTTAAAAGCGAGGGGTTGGTGTTGGGACTTGCCGCTAAAATGTTTATTATTGCAGGGCCGGTTTTAGTTTATGGTACCTTATCTTCTGTAGTTGTTGGCATCATTTATTATGTTATGTCTCTTTTTTAAACATAGACATTCAAAATTCATAAACAAACTGCTTAACTCATAGAATACTGTTGAAAGGGGCTGACATAATGGAATTGCATTATTTTTTAACAACCAACGGTTCAAAAGGTCATTACAGTTTTTTGGATAAAAATCTAGCAAACAATCATAACACTGTATTTTTGGCCGGTTATCCCCGGTCTGTTGCCACGACTTTAATTAAAGAATGTTACACCATCGCTAAGCAAAATCGAATGTGTATGCACATTGTTCACAATTGCTTGGATGCAAGTACAGAAGGTATCATTTTCCCTGATTTACAAACAGCAATCATTAACCAACCGCTTTACGAAACAAGAACGGATGTGGCATCCATTTTTAAAAACGAGAATATTGATTTATACCACACTCATGTAAAAAACGCTTTTGATAGTTTTAAAAAAGCAAAAGAAATCCATGATGATTGGGAACAAATTTATATCAATGTAATGAATTTCGATGCGCTGGATACTTTTACAGAAAGTACCATTAATACCTTATTGCAACAGCAATGTGCCGACCACACAGGGTCTTTTTGTGACCGTTTTTTTGGTTCTGCCACCATTAATGGTTCGGTCGATTATATTAATATTCTGTCTGAAAACACCAACCGGTATTTTATTAAGGGCAGGCCGGGCACCGGCAAATCAACCTTTATGAAAAAACTTGCACAAGCGGCTTTTGACCGTGGTTTTCATATCGAACGCTATCATTGCTCTTTTGACCCTAACAGCCTGGATATGGTGGTTATCCGTGAACTATCCATTTGTCTTTTCGATTCAACAGCTCCTCATGAATATTTTCCCTCGAAGGAAACGGATAAAATTTTGGACTTATATGCCGCTGCAGTCCCGATAGATACCGATGTTAAATTTAAAGGTGAACTGGCAAGTTTTGCGGGACGTTATAAGTGCAAAATAGATGATGCCATCCATGAACTAAATGCTGCTAACACCGCCCTGTTACGTGCCGAAGAAGAATGCATAAAACATATTAACAATAATAAATTAATGGATATGAGAAAAGAAATTATACAACGTATCTTTCCATAAAGCAAAGCCCCTACTTTTTTTGTGGGGGCTTTGCTTTTAATTAAATAAATGTTTTAAATTTTTAATTTTATCAACAAATCTGAGCCTACGCTTAAAATGGGTTTGCCCACCTTTACTGCGAAAACTTTCCACAGAAGCAAATATATCACGCTTACAATATTTACAACGCAAAAAGGCAAAAAAATTACCTGCTCCTGTATGTCGGAACCATCCACTTTTATTTTTAAGAGCCTGACCACAGTCCGGACATTTCAAGGAAAAAATATCCATATGGTCTTTTTTGGCTTTTGGTTCTGTCTTTTTCTGTGGCACAGAGGCATCCCGAATAGTCGCCATAAAGCTCTTATTATCAAACACATGAGCAAAGACCTTGCCAGATATTTCTGCATCCACATGTGCGTCATGCAAATTTTCCTCTTCATAAGGAATCTGGCACAAGTCTGCCGCTGTTTTTAAGCCAATTTGCTGTTTTTCTGCCACTTGGAGCCGTTCAGCCGCATATTTTTGCAAATCAGAAAATCGATACATAAAATTAAGTTTCGTTTTTTTGTTATAATACTGCGCATTTACGCGCAAAATCTGAACATCCTGCGGTCCCCAGGATAAAAGAACATTATCATGACCCATAAAAGCCTTAAATTCACGAAATGCGTCCATAAAAGGAACGCCAAAGCGCATTAAATGTTCTTTCGTTATACCCGTAATTTGCACTACTTTCCGATCGACACCATCATATACATTCGGTTTAATAAAACGGTTAAAGCTTCCTTTATAATTCAAATTTTTGTCATATTTTACAGCGCCAATCTGAATAATTTCATCGGGACAACCAGGAATGACCCGACGTATATTCCGGGACCATTCCAAATCAAAAATGATATAATCCATCACATACGATACCTTTCAAAATAAAATCATAATTGCCAGTGAATCGGCTCTTTTCCCATTCGCGCTAAAATGGTGTTGGTTTTACTAAAATGCCGGCAACCAAAAAAACCACGGCTGGCAGACAGCGGGCTTGGATGATGAGCAGACAAAACATAATGCCGGCTATTGGTAATAAGGGGTAGTTTTTCTTTAGCATTAGCGCCCCAAAGAAGAAAAATAACCGGATCAACACGCTCGTTTAAAGCTTGAATAACAGCATCCGTAAAGCTCGTCCAACCTAATTTTTTGTGAGAATTGGGTTCCCCTGCACGAACGGTTAAAACCGTGTTAAGTAATAACACGCCCTGCTCCGCCCATGCTGTTAAACAACCGCTTTCCGGCCTTGTTGTCCCCACATCTGTTGCCAGCTCTTTAAACATGTTTTGCAAAGACGGCGGATGTTGCACGCCAGGCAAAACAGAAAACGCCAAACCATGTGCCTGCCCCTCACCATGATAGGGGTCCTGACCTAATAAAAGCACTTTTACTTTATGATAAGGCGTCAATTTAAGGGCATTAAAAATATTCTCTTTAGCAGGATATACCGTTCCTTGCTCATAAGCCGCCTCAACCTGCTCCCACAAACTTTTAAAATAAGGCTTTTCAAATTCCGGCGCTAAAACTTTGTCCCACTCTTCGTTAATTGCAAACATAAATTACCTCTTAAGCAGTTTGTTAACCTCTTCAACAAAGGTATTTAAATCACGAAACTCACGGTAAACCGAAGCAAAGCGAACATAAGCCACCTCATCAACATCCCGCAATTTGTCCATTACCATTTCGCCTAGGCATTCACTTTTAATTTCCCGCTCCATTAAATTCTGTGCTGCAGTTTCGATCTCATCAGCCAACCGCTGCATTTCATTCATAGAAACCGGACGTTTTTCGCAAGCACGTACAATACCGTTTAACAATTTTTGTGTGTCAAACATTTGTCTGGAGCCGTCTTTTTTAATCACCATCAGCGGAATGCTTTCCACTTTTTCATAGGTGGTAAATCTTTTACCGCAGGAAAGACATTCGCGGCGGCGACGAATGGCTTCATGCTCATCTGTCGGTCTTGAATCAATAACCTTGCTTTCTTCAAATTCGCAATAGGGGCATTTCATTGTTGTACATTCTCCCTTCTCAATTTATCTCAAAATACACCATCATAGAACTGATAAGCATATTTTTTCCGTTCACACATTTCATCCTGTCTTTTGATATATTCTAATAAATCATTCACGTTAAATATCCGTTCCAGCTTCCCCGGACGAAAAAGTTTCGTAACAGCGCCCACACCAACGCCAAAAATCGGCATCATTTCTTCCATCATGCCCACATTATAAAGACATTCTGTCCCCGGAATTGAAAAACCGGTATTTTCTAAGTTGCCCAATGTGTTTTTCTGCCTGTAAAGGTAATACCCTTCATAGCCTTTCTCCGACATAAAAGAATAAGCAAAATCAAGCATTTCAGCAGCTATAGCATGATTTTCGATATTCGGTGAAAATTCTTCTTCCTTTAACCTGGATGCCCGTTTAATGCTCATGGTGTGCACCGTAATATTCTCCGGTTTGAGACCTGCAACTGTTTCTAATGTCTGCACAAAATCTTCTGTTTGTTCTCCGGGGAGCCCTGCAATCACATCCATATTTAAAATAGGGATGCCTACCTCTTTTGCCAGCCTCACCCCACGCAAAGTATCCTCTGTAGTATGCTTTCTACCAATACACCGCAAGGTTTTTTCGTGAATTGTTTGCGGATTAACACTGATGCGCGTTACGCCGTGACTCTTCATCACCGCCAGCTTACGGTCTGTAATGGTATCCGGACGACCAGCCTCCACAGTAAATTCCCAAAGTTTATCCGCATTAAAGCTTCCGCGTAGTTTATAGAGTAAATTATCCAATTCAATAGCCATTAATGTTGTGGGCGTACCGCCACCAATATAAACCGAGCGCACTGTAAAGCCTAAATCCTTTACAATTTCACTGGTAGTCTCAATGTCCTTATAAAGCGCCGATAAGTATGGTTCTGCAAACTCTTTTAATCTGTCTGCACTCACAGAAGCAAAAGAACAATAGGCGCATTTTGTGGGGCAAAAGGGAATATCAACATAAAGCGCAATATCTTTAGGTCCCAGTTTTTTTTCAATGGCCAGTTCTTTTTTTGCAACCGCTATGGATAAAGCAAGTTTAACATCTGAAATGCCAAACAAATCACGAAGTGTTTGAAAAATTGTGGCTTCATCTGCTCCCACACGCAGCATATCCGCCACACGCTTCACAGGACGAACACCATAGAGAGAACCCCAGGGGTTAGCAAAAACGTTCCCATGCATAAACTTCATTATGCTCCTTTTCATAAGCAATGGTAGAAGCCATTCCATGACCGGAATAAACTTTTACACTGCCATCTAACGTCAATAATTTTTCTTTTACACTTTTCACTAAATCTTGCAGGCTTCCCGTTGGAAAATCAGCCCGACCAATGGTTTGATAAAATAAGGTATCTCCCGAAAATAAAACCTCTTCACCCAAAAGGCAAATAGAGCCACTGGTATGACCGGGTGTTTCTAAAATCTTAAAACGATATTCGCCAGAGGTAACCACATCCCCCTCATTTAGCAGTTTATCAGGCTCGCATAACTTTAGCTCTGCTCCAAAATAACCACACAGGGTAACTACTTTATTAAAATAATTTTCTTTTTCTTTCGCGCCCATTAAAAGCTTGGCGCCCGTTGCCTCTAAAACTTCTGCAACAGCACCCACATGGTCATAATGGCAATGGGTTAACACCACATACGCAACATGATAGTTTTTTTCATTGATATGAGCCAGTATTTTATCTCCCTGTGCACCCGGGTCAATTACTAAAAGTTCATTTTCATCGCCCACAAGATAACAGTTTTCTTCAAGTTGACCTACTGGTAATATTTCTAATACCATATAACCTCCTCAATATCATCAGGCATTGCTTCTCACCACTTCAAAAACGCCACCCAAACGGGAAAGCTTTTTCACAACTACATCAAGTTGTTCTTTAGAATTAATCTCCATTGCAACATTGACAATCGCAACCTGGTCCTTGGAAACTTTTGTGTGAAGTGATGTAATTAAAATTTTCATATCATAAAGGGTCCCCGTAATTTCAGCCAAAAGACCTTGGCGGTCATAAGCAGAAATTTGCAGTTCCGTTAAATAAGAAGAACCGCTTATTCGCTCCTCCCAATGGACAGGGATTAATCGCTTTTGCGTATCCTGTTGGTGCTTTTCCGATTTTATATTAGGACAATCCGCCCGATGTACCGATACACCGCGCCCTCTTGTAATATAACCAACTATAGCATCACCGGGTACTGGCGTACAGCAACGTGAAAGACGCACCAAACAGTTATCAATGCCCTCTACAATAATACCATTATTAGCAGCACGACGCTTTTTCTGTGCATTCTGGATTGCTGCTACGGATTTATCTGCTTTCTGATTCAGCCTATATTCTTCTTTCAATTTTGAAAGAATTTTGTTAACGGCCAAACCGCCATATCCCACAGCTGCAAATAAATCTTCAATGCAATGCAGGCTGTATTTTTTTAAAAGAAAGTCAGACCATTCAGGCTTTAACAACTCTGTATGAGTATAACCCATAGATTTTAACTCGCGGTCAATCATTTCTTTACCGCGGATAACATTTTCTTCCCGCTTTTCTTTTTTAAACCATTGGTTAATTTTTGTCCGTGCCTGATTTGTTTTACAAATTTTTAACCAATCCCGACTGGGACCGTGCACGCCGGAAGAGGTCAAAACCTCAATAATATCACCGTTTTGTAAATTATAATCAAGCGTTGCGATTTTACCGTTCACGCGCACACCAGCCATTCGGCAACCCACAGCGCTATGAATCGCAAAGGCAAAGTCAATAGGAGTTGAGCCAGCCGGCAGATTAATAACATCGCCTTTGGGAGTAAATACAAATACCTCATCAGCAAACAAATCTATTTTTAACGTGCGCATAAAGTCATCTGTATCGACGGTTTCATTTTGAATTTCAAGAATTTTGCCAATCCAGGCTAGTTTTTCATCCATATCCGTTTTACCGGATACACCCTCTTTATACTTCCAGTGTGCCGCAATACCATATTCAGCAACTTTATGCATTTCTTGGGTTCTAATTTGAATTTCAAAGGGAATACCGTGGGGCCCCATAACGGTTGTGTGTAGGGATTGATACATATTCGGTTTAGGCATAGCAATATAATCCTTAAA
>JAZODT010000029.1:0-7455 GCA_045597205.1 Clostridia bacterium | reverse complement strand
ATAACTCTGTCCTTACCCAAGGCTTCAACACATAAAGCGGCGGCAATGGAACTGTCCTTTCCACCGGAAATCCCAACAATTGCATTACAACCGAGACCGTTTTCTTCAAAAAAATTCTGAATCCATGTAACACATTCGTTTTTTATTTTTTCGGCATTAAACATTTTATTCACTCCGTTTTATAAATCTAATTTTAGTATATCACAATTTAGGATTTTACACAAGATTTAATCAAGTTAAAGTAAATTTAATTTATCATTAACCATTTTTTTCTTTACATAAAAATTCCTTGACTGCACAAAATAGCATTGTAATTTAAACCCAAAGGAGTTTTTATATAATGAAAGCAACAGGAATTGTAAGAAGAATAGACGACTTACGTCGTGTTGTTATACCCAAAGAAATCCGCAGAACTATGCGCATCAGGGAAGGCGATCCATTGGAAATTTATACCAATCGTGATGGAGAAGTAATTTTTAAAAAGTATTCTCCTATCGGTGAACTCGGTGACTTTGCCTCGGAATATGCAGAAACTCTTTCTAAAACTAGCGGACATCCCATTTGTATTACGGATAAGGATAATATTATTGCTGTTTCCGGTGTGCCCAAACGGGAGCTTTCGGAAAAGAAAATTAGCACCGATCTTGAAAGGATAATGGAGGATAAATCCACCTTTGTTATGAAGCGAGGCGACAACAAAAAACTGAGTGTTATTGAAGAGAACGAAAAATATACAGCTGGCGTGGTGGTGCCGATTATCTCTGAGGGCGATACCATTGGATCGGTAGTATTTTTCTCAAATGAATCAACACCTCAAATGGGTGAGGTAGAAGAAAAACTGGCACAATCGGCGGCAGGTTTTTTAGGCAGACATATGGAGCAATAATAAAAAAGGCTGTAGCAGTAGCTACAGCCTTTAATAAATTGTGAAATTATTTCTTTAATTTAATAACTTCTTTAACCTGATGGGCAATGTTCTTAGCGGTGAGGCCGTACTCTTCTAAGAGAACAGCAGGTTTACCGGATTTGCCGAACTTATCCTGTGTGCCTACACGACGCATGGGAACAGGGAAGTTTTCGCACAGAACTTCTGCAACAGCACTGCCCAAGCCGCCGATGATGTTGTGTTCTTCAGCAGTAACAATAGCACCGGTTTCTTTTGCAGCTTTAATTAAAATGTCCTTATCAATGGGCTTAATGGTATGAATGTTAATAACACGTGCATTAATGCCGCTTTCAGCCAAGATTTTCTTAGCCTCGAGTGCTTCGGGCACCATGAGACCGGTGGCAACGATGGTTGCATCGGTACCGGCTTCTAATTCAACACCTTTACCCAGTTCAAACTTATATGTAGCTCTATCAAACAGTTCAGGAACAGCCAAACGACCGAAACGGAGATAAACGGGACCCTGATGTTTGATAGCCGCTTCTACAGCTAAAATGGATTCAGTAGCATCAGCCGGATTGATGATGGTCATGTTAGGAATGGTTCGCATAATACCAATATCCTCTAAGCACTGGTGGCTAGCACCATCTTCGCCAACGGAGATACCGGCATGGGTAGCACCGATTTTAACGTTTAAGTTAGGATAGCCGATAGAGTTTCTGATTTGTTCAAATGCACGGCCTGCTGCAAACATAGCAAAAGAGCTTGCAAAAACGGTTTTACCGCAAGCGGCAAGACCTGCAGCTGTGGTCATCATGCTGGCTTCAGCAATGCCGGCATTAAAGAAACGTTCGGGGAATTTCTTTTTAAATGTATCAGTTTTGGTGGATTTGGAGAGGTCAGCATCCAATACAATCAGATCGTATTTTTCGCCGAATTCAGCCAAAGCCAAACCGTAAGCTTCTCTGGTTGCAATTTTACCCATTATGCTTCTACCTCCAATTCTTTGATTTGTGCATCAATCTCAGCAATTGCCTGATTGTACTGCTCTTCGTTAGGAGCATTACCATGCCAGCCTGCCTGATTTTCCATAAAGGATACGCCTTTGCCTTTAACACTGTTCATAATGATAACGGTCGGCTTACCTTTAACGGTTTTAGCTTCGCACAGTGCATCATACAGTTTTTCGGGGTCGTGCGCATCGGTTACGATAACGTGCCAGTTAAATGCCTTGAACTTTTCATCAATCGGCAGGGGAGACATAACCTTGGCAATGTCACCATCAATCTGCAGACCGTTAAAGTCAACAATGGCAGTTAAGTTGTCCAGATTGTAATGAGCGGCAAACATAGCTGCTTCCCAAACCTGACCTTCTTCCAGCTCACCATCGCCTAAAATGGAGTAAACACGATAATCCTTATTATCGATTTTGCCGGCTAAAGCCATACCGTTAGCGGCACAGATACCCTGACCTAAAGAACCGGTGGACATATCTACACCGGGAACACCCTTCATATCGGGATGACCTTGCAGATAGCTATCAGCTTTACGGAAGGTTTTACAATCTTCAACAGGGAAGAAACCGCGTTCAGCCAAAGCACCATAGAGTGCAGGAGAACAGTGACCTTTTGACAGTACAAAACGGTCGCGGTCTGCACACTTAGGATCCTTAGGATCGATGTTCATAACTTCAAAGTACAATACGGACAACGCGTCCGCAATGGATAATGAACCTCCCGGATGACCGGAGGAGGCGCTGTATACAGCCGTAAGAGCGTTTTTTCTGATCTTGTTAGCGATGATCTTAAGCTCTTTGACTCTTTTCTTATCCACTTTTTTTCGCCCCTTTCAAAATTTTAATTTATGGGATAAATTTTAAAACCCTCGCCGGATACCGAACGGGCACCGGAAAAGATAATAAACGAATGTGAGTCGTGCTGCAGCACGATTTGTTCCAGTTTAGGAATTTCATGTTTTTTTATAATACATAAAAGCATTAAAGCATCCGTTTGTGAATACATTTTTTTACAATAAAGGCCAGTTACACCGCGGTTTAATTTTTCTAAAATTTCTGTTGCCATCTCTTGGGCTTTTGGAGAAATAATATACACCATTTTGGCAAAATTAGCACCCTGCATCATTAAATCAACCAAAACGCCATTAATAATTGCACTAATAATACCATAAAGGCAAGCTTCCCAACGTCCAGTCACCAAACCGGAGATTAAAATAATGGCACCGTCAATAATTAAGACCCATTTGCCAACATCAATTTGGCGGCAAAGCTTGTACAAAAGCTGTGCCAAAATATCTGTTCCACCGGTGGTAGCACCTAATAAGAAAATGATGCCCATTCCAATACCGACGAGTCCACCTCCAAACAAGGCGCAAAGCATTAGGTTTTCTGTAATGGGCGGCAGTAGTGCCATCACATCAATCAAGCAAGAAAAAGAAACTGCCCCAAAAGCAGAACGTAATAAGAAATTACTTCCCAAATATTTAAAACCAATAAAAAACAAAGGCATATTTAAAAGTAAAATTAATACGCCAACAGGAAATTCGGTAAAGCTATGCACTAAAATGCCAATGCCGGAAAGACCGCCGGCAACCATATCCGTTGGTGCTAAAAATAAACTGACGCCTGTAGCTGCAATTAATGCTCCAAAAGCTATTATACCATAAATTTTCAGATTTCCCAATAGTTTTTTCAAAAAAATCACTCCAAATCGATAAAAATATGTAAAAAGAGTGATTTTTTTTAAATTATGCTGGTCCCATTTCGTTAATAACAGAAAAAGAATGTGACATTAAATTAGTTAAACGCTCTTTTTGTGCGGTTAAATATAAATAACCAATCAAAGCTTCAAAGCCTGTGGCAGTACGATATTCTGTTACATCTGCATTTTTTGGCACAGAGGCAGAATGGGTGTTGCGACCGCGTTTAAAAACATCTTCTTCCTCTTGCGTCAGCAGAGGGAGCAAAGATTTCATGGCATAGCTTTGTGCACTGGCCTTTACAAATTTAACGGCTTCGCGATGTAATTTATTAGCAGACATATTGGCGCGGAGCAGAATTTTAGTACGGATAAATTCTTCATATACTGCATCACCAATAAATGCCAGCGCCAGAGGGGAATAACCTCTGGCTTGCTGCGCGGAGAGGCAGGGCATAGTATTATTCTCCATGGGCTTGCCTCTTGGTAATATTCAGTTTCATACCTTGTCGGGTGTCCAATACTTCCACGCCTAAAGCCTTTAATTCGTCACGAATCTGGTCTGATAATGCCCAATTTTTGTTTTGGCGCGCTTCTTTACGTTTTTCTAAAAGTGCTTTTACATCATCACTAACAGAATCTTCCTGCTCTTTATATAAAATTCCCAGTACGCCGCCTAATTCACGGAGTTTGCCGATGGCAGCTTCAAAAAGTGCCAAAGGACTTTCTGCTGTAATGTTAGAGTTGATAAAACGAGCCAAGTCAAAGAGAGCAGAGATGGCATCAGCCGTATTTAAATCATCATCCATTGCGTTGCAGAACTGTTCGCTAAAGCTTTCAAGCTGCGCTAACATAGCTTCGTCTGCTTCTGTTAGAGGCTTTTTTTGTGCTTTTGCCTGTAAAAATTCCAAATTATATAAACAGGTATATAACCTTTCTAAACCGGATTCAGACTGCTTTAACAACTCATCAGAGAAATTAATGGCACTGCGGTAGTGGGCAGAGAGCATAAAGAAACGGATAACCTCATAGTCATATTTTTTTGCAACATCACGAACGGTAAAGAAATTACCCTTAGATTTAGCCATTTTTTCGTTATTTACATTAATATAACCATTATGCATCCAATAACGCGCAAAGGGTTTTCCGGTGGCACATTCGCTTTGTGCAATTTCATTTTCGTGGTGGGGGAAGATTAAGTCCTGCCCGCCGGAGTGAATATCAATGGTTTCACCTAAATAGCGGTTAACCATGGCAGAACATTCAATATGCCAGCCGGGGCGGCCTTCGCCCCAGGGACTAACCCAAGCCGGTTCCCCTTCTTTTTTATTTTTCCATAGCGCAAAGTCCATGGGGTTGCGTTTGCGATCATCTACACCAATGCGGGCACCGGCAGCTAAATCCTCTAAAGGTTGGCCGGAGAGTTTTCCATATTCAGAAAAACGCTGGGTTTCAAAATAAACATCACCATCGGCTTCATAAGCATAGCCTTTTTCAATGAGGCTTTTAATGGTGTCGATGATAGCATCGATATTTTCGGTTGCACGAGGGTGAATGGTTGCTTCACGAATGGATAAGCCTTTTGCATCGGTAAAATATTCATCAATAAAACGGTCAGCCAGTTCGCGAACGGTTACACCTTGTTCATTGGCATTTTTAATCATTTTATCGTCAATATCCGTAAAGTTTTGCACAAATTTAACGGTGTAGCCACGATATTCAAAATAACGGCGCAGGGTATCAAAAATAATAAAGGGGCGCGCATTACCAATATGGAAATAGTTATACACCGTAGGACCGCAGGAGTACATTTTAACCTCACCGGGCACTAAGGGAATAAACTCTTCTTTTTTGCGAGTCATTGTGTTGTAAATTTTCATGTATAAAACCGTCCTTATATGAATTTATTCTTCGTTGCTTTGTTTCTCCAATTTTTTCTCAAGACGTTGCAGTTGTGCTTGCAAACGGCAGAGCTCCTGAGAAACGGGGTCGGGAATATGAATCTGGTCTAAATCGCTGACCTTTTTATCATTAATCTTAACAATTCTGGCAGGAACACCCACACAAGTGGAGTTGGGTGGCACTTCATTTAAAACAACAGCACCGGCGGCAATTTTAGAATTATCACCCACAGTGAAAGGTCCTAAAATTTTAGCACCGCTACCCACCATGACGTTATTCCCTAAAGTGGGGTGGCGTTTGCCGGTTTCTTTACCGGTGCCGCCCAAAGTCACACCTTGATAGATTGTGCAATTATCACCAATTTCGGTGGTTTCGCCAATTACAACCCCCATGCCATGGTCAATAAAGAGTCCGCGACCGATGGTGGCGCCAGGGTGAATTTCAATCCCTGTCCAGAAACGGCAGGTTTGTGAGATAAATCTTGCCAAACCAAAAATACGCTTTTTATAAAGCCAATGGGCAACACGATGCCAACAGACTGCGTGAAACCCGGAATACATAAAAAAAACTTCCCAAGCACTTCTGGCTGCCGGGTCACGTTCTCTAATGGCTTTAATGTCGCTTCTTAAGTGGCTGAACACAAGCAGTTACCTCCAAAATATGATATCTATCCCATTATATCAAATATTTTATTAAATAGCAATAACTAAGTTAATTTTTTCACAAGACAAACAGCGTGACAGCTAATGCCCTCACAACGCCCTTCAAAACCCAAACGTTCGGTGGTGGTTGCCTTAACAGAAATGTTGTTTATGGGGCAACCGAGAGCATTTGCAATGGTTTCGCACATGAGCTGAATGTGGTGGGAAAGCTTTGGCTCTTGTGCAATAACCGTTACATCTGCATTGTGCAGAGAGTATCCTTTTTTTTGTATTAAGGCATTGACATGCTTTAATAAGACTAAACTGTTGGCACCGCGATAAGCTTCATCTGTATCAGGAAAATGTTTGCCAATGTCACCCAATGCCAAAGCGCCTAACATGGCATCCATTAAGGCGTGAAGCAACACATCCGCATCGGAGTGACCTAATAAACCTTTATTATGGGGAATGGACACACCGCCCAGCATCAAAGGTCTTCCTTCTATAAAACGATGGACATCATAGCCATGTCCGATTCTTATATCATTCATTGTTATCATCCTTTCGTACTTATTGTTGGCTGAAAAGTTTTGCTAACAATAAATCTTCCGGTGTGGTAATTTTAATATTTTTATAATCTCCGTCAACAATTCTAACACAGTAGCCTGACTGTTCTGCCAAATAACAGTCATCGGTGCCTACAATGTTATTCTCTAATGCGTATGTATGGGATTTTATAATGATTTCTCTTGTAAAACCCTGGGGTGTTTGAATTTCATATAAATGGCTGCGATCCGGGGTGCCTGTAATCAGTCCTTCATCATTTGTCAGCTTTAAGGTGTTTTTGCAGGGTACACCTGTGGCAGCAGCACCATAGGCGACAACACCTTCAACCACGTTTTTGATAACATCTTCTGTTAACAAGGGGCGGGCAGCATCGTGAATCAACACAATGTCAGCGTGTTCTGCAACCTCATTTAAGGCATTGCGTACAGAATCCTGCCGCTCTGAACCACCTAAAGTGATGGTTTTTAGCTTAGTAATGTTAAATTCTTCGGCAATATCCTTGCAACCTAACATGTCGCATTCCGCAGTTACAATAATAATTTCATCAATTAAAGCAGATTTTTCTAAAACTAAAAGGGTGTGTGCCAGGACCGGCATTTCATTGTATTCCAAAAAAATTTTATTCACATCAGCCTGCATGCGACTGCCTCTGCCGGCAGCTGCGATAATACAGCTGACAAAGGGTTTGGGCTGTTTTTTTTGTTTCATAACCGTCACCTTTAATTTTTTATTTTTTATTTTTTTT
>JAZODT010000028.1:0-39456 GCA_045597205.1 Clostridia bacterium | reverse complement strand
AATTCTTCGTTTAAAATAACTTGCTGGATTTCAGATAAAATACAAAGGCCGATTTGGTGGGCTAATTCAGCAAAATCAAATTTTTCTTCACGGAAAAGCTTGGCACAACGGTCAGCGACTACATAGGCAATAAGTTCATGGGCTAAAGACATAACAACGCTCCTTTTAAAAAAATGGTACCGAATGATACCAAAAAACTAATATAATAATACCATATGGTAACATTAAAGTCAAGAGGTGGCTTTAATGTATTTTAAAAGGATATATGAATTGCGAATTGACCATGATTTAACCCAACAACAAGTTGCGGATTATTTAACGTGCAACAGGCAAGTCTATGCACGTTACGAAAGAGGAGTGCGCGAGATTCCGGTTTCGATGGTTATTAAACTGGCAGAGTTATATCAGGTGTCGATAGATTATCTGCTAGGAGTGAAAAATAACTAACAGGAGAATGAATAAATAATATAAAGTCGCAGTGAAAATCACTGCGACTTTTTTAATGCTTATCAACTTCAAAAGAAAGAATGGAGCCGTCTTCGGCTTTGATTTCGGCATCATATTCTGTGGTGCCGTTTCTAAATTCCACATCATAATGCCAGATGCCGTCATCCTCTTCTAGCTGCACTCTGTCAAACAAAACGTCATTATGTGAAAGGCCTGCTTGCTCTAACGCAATGGCTTGTGCCTTTTCGGTGCCGATAAATTTGCTTTGGTCTGGCAGGGGATTCACACCAAAATGAACGGAACAACCAGAAGCTAAAAGAAGTGTTATCAATAGAAGTGCAAGGGCAATGTTTTTTTTCATAATATAACCTCCTTAACAAAAGAATTGTTAACCAATAGTTTAATAGAAAAACGTTAAAATATTCATATTGCTTTTGCTTGTAAATTAAACGGGTAACAGATAAATCTGTTACCCGTTTTAACTATTATTCTTCTTCAAATGCATCTTTTCCCAAACCGCAAACGGGGCACACCCAATCTTCGGGTACGTTTTCCCAAGCCGTTCCGGCTGCAACACCGTTATCCGGGTCGCCAACTTCCGGATCGTAAACATAACCGCAGGGACATACATATTTGCTCATGGTAAAAACCTCCTTTTATATTATTATAACACTAAAGATGGTGCCGCATACATTCTAGCAGCATATTCGCTATCCAGAGAATAAAGACATTTTGAATCGTTGCCGAACAGTTCCATCTTTTTAATCATATCTTCAGCGTTCTTTTCTTCTTCCAACTGTTCTTTCACAAACCAGTCTAAGAATTGCATGGTTCTAAAATCTTTCGCCTCGTAGGCGGCGGCATAAATATCATTAATCAGGCTTGTAACATACTGCTCGTGCTCTAAACCGGCTTTTAAGGGTGCCATTAGAGAGGAAAGCTCTTTATCCGGCTTATCAACAGCGCCTAATGAAACTTTTTCGCCATTTTGCTGTAAGTATTTAAGAAATAACATAGCGTGGTCACGTTCTTCCTGCGCTTGCACCATATACCAGTTGGAAAATCCATCTAAGCCTTCTGTTTCGTAATAAACGGAAAAGTCTAGATATAAATAAGCAGAATATAATTCTTTGGTAATTTGTTCATTTAATAACTGTGCCACTTTTTGGTTTAACATTGTTTTTCCTCCTTTATGATTATACGTTGCCACTCATGATATTTGAAATAATGTCTAATACCTTTTGGTGACAACCACCACAACCCGTAGAGCAGTGGGTTACCTTTTGTACGCTTTCAAAGGCAGAAAGCACATTATCAAAGTTCGTGTTTTGATGCAAAGCATCGGCAATGTCGTTATAGCTTACTTGTTTACAATTACAAACCATATAATTTTCAATCATTTTAATCACCTGCTATTCATATTTTGTAACTATTACAATTTTGTAATGATTACAATAAAATTATAACAGCAAATTTTTGGTTTGTCAATAGTTTTTTGTTAATTTTTTAATTTTTTAATTTTTTAAAATTTGACTGTTGTTTTGAAAAAGGAATATAACAAGGGTCGAGCAAAAACTCAACCCTTGTCATTTCAACAATTTAATTTTATTTAAAATATCTCTTGAGCAAGCCCTCTAAGCCCTTCCCGTGACGAGCTTCGTCACGAGCCATTTCGTGAACAGTGTCGTGGATAGCATCCAGGCCGTTTTTCTTAGCGCAGGAAGCCAGGTCGAATTTGCCCTGGGTTGCACCGTATTCGCAATCAACTCTCCACTTCAAGTTGTCTTTTGTGGTGGCTTTCATGTTGGGTTCTAAGTCTTCGCCTAAGAGTTCAGCGAATTTGGCAGCATGTTCAGCTTCTTCAAAAGCGGCTTTTTCCCAATACAGACCAACTTCGGGGTAGCCTTCTCTGTGGGCAATGCGAGCCATGCAGAGATACATGCCCACTTCGGCACATTCGCCGTTGAAGTTTGCCATTAATTGTTCGAAGATATATTTTTTATCTTCTTCAGAAATATCGGGGTTATTTTTTACAGTTTTGCCGTAAACACCATATTCGTGTTCGGCGGCTAAAGCAGCGCCCTCTTCCATTTCTTTAAACTTTTCTGCTGGAACTTTACATACTGGACATTTTTCAGGGGCAGAATCACCCTCATGAACATAACCGCAAACAGAACATACAAATTTTTTCATAGTTTTCAATCTCCTTTTAATATAGATTTTTATTTAATTTTGTTACAATGCTGACAGATGCCTGTATAATATATCTCTTGCGTACTTACGGAAAAACCATGAGGCAACCGACTGTCAGGGAGGGAAGTGTCAAAATCGTAAACGCCGCCGCAATCGGTGCAGAGGAAATGACCGTGGAGGTCAGTGCAGGCATCGTAGCGTGCTTGCTGTTCTTCAATGGTAATGGTTTTAATGATACCGGCAGAAGAAAGCAACTTTACCGTGTTATAAACGGTGGTTTTGGAAAGGGTTGGCACTCTCACGACAAGGGAAGAATAAATTTCATCTACTGTCGGATGTGTGCGGTGTTGCCGGAGGTAATCGAAAATTAAAACTCTTGGCAGCGAGGGCTTAATGTCATGATTAGAGAGAATCTCTGCAGATGTCATAATTGCACCTCCTTATATTTGTAATTATTTCATATTTGTAATGATTACAATTAAATTATAACAACAGAAAAAGTATTTGTCAATACTTTTTTTATAAAAAATTAAAAAAATTTAAATTTTCGAAAAAGGATGGAGTTTTTACCTAATATAATATGCAAGAAAGTTAGCATTGACAAACCAAATATAAATGTAGTATTCTAAATGAAACATTATGGCAAAGGAAGATAGTTTTGATTAAGCTGTTAATTTCTAAAACAATAAAAAATTATGAATTGATAACTGAACCGGATGTGCGTGCAGCCTATGGAAAGCTGGCTGGAGGCTTAGGGATTGTTTGTAACCTTATTTTGTTTGTGATTAAATTTATAGCCAGTTTTTTGAGCGGCTCTGTGGCCGTTTTGTCAGATGCGTTTAACAATCTGTCTGATATGGGTTCTTCCGTTGTTTCTTTAATCGGCACAATAGCGGCGAGCCAACACGCCGACGAAGAACATCCCTTTGGTCACGGCCGGTTTGAGTATATTGCTTCGTTGATTGTTTCCTTTATTATTATCATGGTAGGATTTGAGCTTTTGCGTAGCTCTTTTGATAAGGTGTTGCAGGGTGAGCAGGCAACCTTCAGTTGGATAACGATTGGAATTCTGTTGTTTTCAATGGTGGTTAAGCTGTGGATGTTCACCACTAACCGTTATATCGGCAAAACCATTCAGTCTATGGTGGTTCGTGCAGCAGCACAAGATTGCCTGAATGATGTTTGTGCTACTGGTGGTGTGGTGCTGTCCACGTTTTTGGGATTAGTACTTCCGCTGCCTGTTGATGGCATTGTGGGTCTTTTAATTTCGGCTTTGATTATGTTTACCGGTTACAGTATTGCTCGTGATACCATTACCATTTTGTTGGGTACACCGCCTGACCCTGTGCTAGTGGAACGAATTTATGCAATGCTGTTACAACAGGATGGTATTGAAGGGGTACATGATTTAATTATTCATGACTATGGCCCGGGTCGGCGTATGGCATCGGTGCATGCTGAGGTGCCGGTGGATGGAGATATTGTAAAAATTCATGAGGTCATTGATACGACGGAAAAAGAAATTCAAAAAGAGTTGGGCGTGCACATTGTCATTCACATGGACCCGATTAGCGTGGGGAATGAACGGGTAGAGGCTCTGAAACAGATGGCTCTTAATTGTGTGCATGAAGTAAACCCTGTATTTGGACTCCATGATTTTCGTATGACGGATGGAGAACAAAATATTAACCTGATTTTTGATTTAGAAGTACCTTATACTGTGAAACCGTTGGAAAGGGAAAGGGCTGTTGTTGCTATTAAGGAGAAAATAAAAGAAAAAGACAGCCGATTTAGCGTTGTGATTCAAGTGGATGATAAAATTTGAAAATACCACAAGAAGTTGTGGTTAGTCTTAGGAAGTCCACAAGTGTAGTAAAATTGCACAAAAATAATCTTATACGTCGATAAAATTTCGTTAAAAATTTTATCGACGTTTTTTGTACAAAAGCTTGCGATTTATGTTTGTTTAGTGTATAATTAAAGGGCTGTGACATGACATACGATGAAGCGGGAGGTTGCCGCCAGAGGGCGGGTTTTTCCGTGGAGAATGTCCGATTCAAGAAACCGGGCGACTAGTCATACGCAAATGGAGTGAAAAAGTGCTTACCAAGGCGGTTTTATCTGCCTTTTTGTCCTTTTTTGATTTCGTTTGTGTTCGGGATTCCAATGAGGATGACCGCGAAAAAAGCGTGACGAGCCCAGAAACATAGGTTTTTGGGTTTTATTTATGGCAAAGGGTGAAACACCCGGCCGAGTGTAAGCTTTTTGAGAGGAGCTCAAGGTTTTATGCGAGCTCCGGCGAGCCGTTTCTTCATGCACAGACAAAATCTTGCTTCCTATATAATAAGGAAGCGCAAAATTAAAAAGGAGGAAAAACAAATGGCACAGAGTCAGAAAATCAGAATCAGATTAAAGGCATACGATCATGTTCTTTTAGATCAGTCTGCTGAAAAAATCGTAGAAACAGCCAAAAGAACCGGTGCGAAGGTTTCAGGACCTATCCCGCTGCCGACCAAGAAAGAGGTTGTGACCATTCTGCGTGCTGTTCACAAGTACAAAGATTCCCGTGAGCAGTTTGAAATGAGAACCCACAAGCGTTTAATTGACATTCTGCTACCCACCAACAAGACAGTTGATGCTTTAATGAGAATTGAACTGCCTGCCGGTGTGGACATCGAAATGAAATATTAAGCAATTCGCAAACCGGAAAGCCTTTGCCGGGTGAGTAGGGTTTGTTAAAAGGCACTGCTGCTTTGGCAGCGGGTCATGTTCTCCCGAAAGGGTGAACCAATAACCATTATTTCTTAGGAGGTGCTTTTGTGAAGAAAGCGATTTTAGGCAAAAAGCTCGGCATGACACAGCTTTTTGGTGAAGATGGAATTTTAATTCCTGTTACTGTCATCGAAGCCGGTCCTTGCAGAGTTATCCAGAAGAAAACCGCTGAGAACGACGGATATGAAGCCGTTCAGGTTGGTTTCATGGAGAAAAAAGAAAAACATACCACTAAGCCTTTGCAGGGTCATTTCAAAAAAGCCGGTACCGGCTACATGAAATACCTGAAGGAATTCAAGCTGGATAATGCAGCTGAAATGAACGTGGGCGATGAGATTAAGGCAGACGTTTTTGCTGAAGGTGAAACAGTTGACGTAACCGGTATCAGCAAAGGTAAAGGTTTTGCCGGCACTATCAAACGTTGGGGAACCCATCGTGGTCCTATGACTCACGGTTCCGGTTACCACAGAGGCCCTGGTTCTATGGGTGCCTGCTCCACACCTTCTCGTGTTATGAAGGGTAAGAGACTGGCTGGTCACCTGGGTGTTGAAAAGGTTACTGTTCAGAATCTGTCTATCGTAAAGATTGATGCAGAGAAGAACATCTTAGCCATCCGTGGTGCTGTTCCCGGTCCTAAGGGCGGTTTAGTTGTAATTAAGAATTCTGTAAAGGCTCGCTAAGCGACCTGAATCGAAAGGAGGAAGTATCATGCCGAACGTGGTATTATACAATATGGAAGGCAAAGAAGTTGGCAGCTACGAACTGAATGACGCTGTATTTGGTATTGAACCCAATGAAGCTGCTGTTCATTCTACAGTTGTTGCTTATCTTGCTAATCAAAGACAAGGTACCCAGAGTGCTTTGACACGTGCTGAAGTTCGCGGCGGTGGCGCTAAGCCCTGGAGACAGAAGGGAACTGGCCGTGCAAGACAGGGTTCCATTCGTGCGCCACAGTGGACAGGCGGTGGCGTTGTATTTGCGCCGAAGCCGAGAAGCTACGCAATGAGCGTTAATAAAAAGATCCGTGCGCTGGCACTGAAATCTGTTCTGTCAGCAAAAGCTAAGGATCAGGAAATTATGGTGCTGGATGAAATTACAGTACCGGAAATCAAAACCAAGCAGATTGCAAACATGCTGGGTAATCTGAAGGTAACCGGCAAAACTTTAATCGTGCTGCCGGAGAAGAACGAAGCAGTATATCGCAGTGCTAAAAATATTGAGGGTGTTAAAACCAGCTTTATTGGTACACTGAACGTATATGACCTGCTCAACTGTGGCACTGTTATTATTGCTAAGGGTGCTGCTGATAAGTTAGGGGAGGTGTATGCATAATGACATATGCACATGATATTATCATCAGACCGATCATTTCTGAACAGAGTATGGATCAGCTGGCTGAAAAGAAATACACCTTCGAGGTGAAAAAATCAGCTAACAAAATCGAAATCAAAAAAGCAATTGAAGAGATTTTCGATGTTAAAGTTGAAAGTGTTAACACGCTGAACATGCTGGGCAAAATGAAGCGCATGGGTCGCTATGAAGGCAGAAGAGCAAACTGGAAGAAAGCTATTGTTAAGCTCACTGCTGATAGTAAGACCATCGAATTCTTCGAAGGCATGGCGTAATGCCCACATCATTTTAGTATAGGAGGAAATAAGGATGCCTACAAAAAAGTTTAATCCTACCTCTCCTGCCAGAAGATTTATGACCGTTTCTACTTTTGAGGAAATCACCAAGAGTGAGCCTGAACGCTCCTTGCTGGTGCCCCTTTCCAAGAATGGTGGTAGAAACAGCTATGGTAGAATCACTGTACGGCACAGAGGTGGCGGTAATAAGAGAAAGTACAGAATTATTGACTTTAAGAGAAACAAGGTTGGCGCAGCTACTGTTATCGGTATCGAATACGATCCGAACCGCTCCGCTAACATCGCACTGGTACAGTATGAGGATGGCGAAAAGCGCTACTTCTTAGCTCCCCTGGGTGTAACCGATGGCACTGTTTTGGTTACTGATCCTATGGGTGCTGATATTAAGCCTGGTAACGCAATGCAGATTCAGTTCATCCCTGTTGGTACCTTAATCCACAACATTGAACTGATGCCCGGCAAGGGCGGCCAGTTAGTCCGCAGTGCGGGCGGTGCTGCTCAGCTGATGGCAAAAGAAGATAAATATGCACAGGTTAGACTGCCGTCCGGCGAAGTTCGCTATATCAGACTGAACTGTATGGCAACCATCGGTCAGGTTGGTAACTTGGATCATGAAAACGTTTCTATTGGTAAAGCCGGTAGAAAACGTCATATGGGTATTCGTCCTACCGTTAGAGGTTCTGTTATGAACCCGAATGACCATCCCCACGGTGGTGGTGAAGGCCGTTCACCCATCGGTCGTCCCGGACCTGTTACCCCTTGGGGTAAACCGGCACTGGGTCTTAAGACCAGAAAGAAAAAGAATGTTAATGATAAGTTCATCGTTAAGCGTCGCGGCACTCGTTAATAGTGTCGGACAATGCTGCCGGGTCGCCTAGCGGCCCAGGCAAGCCAATTTGGTCAAAGGAGGAATTAGAATGGGCAGATCGGTTAAAAAGGGACCTTTCGTTGCAGAAAGCCTGATTAAAAAGATTGTTGCTATGAACGAGTCCGGCGACAAAAAGGTTGTTAAGACTTGGTCAAGAAGTTCTACCATTTTCCCTGAAATGGTAGGCCATACAATTGCTGTTCACGACGGCAGAAAGCATGTTCCGGTATTTGTATCTGAGGATATGGTTGGTCATAAGCTTGGCGAATTCGCCCCGACCAGAACCTATAAAGGCCATGCCGGCAACAAAACATCAGGCGTTAAATAAAATTTCCTTGTAGGAAAGGAGGAATCTTTGTGGAAGCCAGAGCAAAACTGAGCTATGCACGTATTTCATCTAGAAAAGTTAAAATTGTGATAGATTTAATTAGAAACAAGCCCGTAGGTGTTGCACTGGGTATTTTAAAGAACACCCCGAAAGCAGCCAGCGAACCGGTAGAGAAGTTGTTAAAATCAGCAATTGCAAACGCAGAGAATAATCATAATATGGACGTTAACAGTCTGTACGTTGCTGAGATCTTTGCTTGCCAGGGTCCGACCTTAAAAAGAGTTCGTCCCAGAGCGCAGGGCAGAGCATTTCGTATCAGAAAACGTACTTCTCACATCACAATTGTTTTGAAGGAAAAAGAATAAGAAAAAGAAGGAGGTAAGTAGCTTGGGTCAGAAAGTTAATCCACACGGTTTAAGAGTCGGCATCATCAAAGACTGGGATTCCAGATGGTTTGCACAGGATTCACAGTTTGGTGATCTCTTAGTTGAAGACTATAAAATAAGAAAGTTCTTAAAGAAGAAATTATTCGCATCTGGCATTGCCAAGATTGAAATTGAGCGTACTGCAAAACGTATTAAAATCAATATTTTTGCAGCAAAGCCCGGTATCATCATTGGTCGTGGCGGTAGCGAAATTGAAAAGATTAAGAAAGAATTAGAAACCTTAACCGGCAAAAACATTGCGCTGAATATCGAAGAGGTTAAACACCCCGATGTTGATGCACAGTTAGTAGCCGAAAACATTGCAGCACAGCTTGAAAAGAGAATCTCTTTCAGAAAAGCTATGAAATCCTGCATGGGCCGTGCTATGAAGCTGGGTGCTAAAGGTATTAAAACCAGCTGTGCAGGCCGTTTAGGCGGTGCTGAAATCGCAAGAACTGAGCACTACCATGAAGGTACTATTCCACTGCAGACCCTGCGTGCCGATATTGACTATGGTTTTTGGGAAGCCAACACAACCTATGGTAAAATCGGCGTAAAGGTTTGGATTTATAAAGGAGAAATTCTTCCCGAAAGCAAGAAGAGTCAGAAGCCAGCTGCTGCAAAAGCGTAAAAAAGCGGCATTGATTCTGAAAGAAAGGAATGAAAAAGCATGTTATTGCCTAAAAGAGTGAAATACAGAAGAGTCATGCGTGGCAGAATGACAGGCAAAGCAACCCGTGGTAATACCGTAACTTATGGTGAATACGGTTTGCAGGCACAGAGCCCTGCCTGGATCACCTCAAACCAGATTGAGGCTGCCCGTATTGCCATGACCCGTTATATCAAGAGAGGCGGACAGGTCTGGATTAAAATTTTCCCGGATAAGCCCATCACCGAGAAACCAGCTGAAACCCGTATGGGTAGCGGTAAAGGTTCACCGGAATATTGGGTAGCTGTCGTTAAGCCCGGACGGGTTATGTTCGAGATCGGTGGCGTTTCCGAGGAGGTAGCAAGAGAGGCTATGCGTCTCGCGGCTCACAAGCTGCCTGTTAAATGCAAGTTCGTAACGCGCGCCGAAAATAAAGAGGAGGCGTAAGCATAATGAAGGTTACAGAAATTCGCGATTTTACAAATCAAGAGCTTGAAAGCAATTTGGCTGACCTGAAAAAAGAATTGTTTAACCTGCGTTTCCAAAACGCCACGAATCAGCTGGAAAATCCCATGCGAATCGTTGAGGTTAAAAAGACAATTGCCAGAATTAAAACCGTTTTAGCGGAAAGAAAGCTGGAAGAAAAGGCTAACTAATTGCAGTTAAGCGGAAAGGAGTGAAATCATGGAACGTAATTTCAGAAAACAGAGAACCGGTAAGGTTGTCAGTGACAAAATGGATAAAACCATCGTTGTTGCGATTGAATATAACGTGAAGCATCCGCTTTACGGTAAAATTGTAAAACGTACCTACAAACTCAAAGCCCATGACGAAAACAACGAATGCCGTATTGGCGATCGCGTTCGCGTAATGGAGACCAGACCCCTGTCTAAAGACAAGAGATGGAGACTGGTTGAGATTGTAGAAAAAGTTAAGTAATATAGCTTAACTGATACTAAATAAGGAGGAAACCGAAATGATTCAACAGCAAACGCTTTTGAAGGTTGCAGACAACACCGGTGCTAAAGAACTCATGTGTATCCGCGTTTTAGGCGGTTCTAAGAGAAGATATGCAGCAATTGGTGATGTTGTGGTCGCTTCCGTTAAGAAGGCAACACCCGGCGGTGTTGTTAAAAAAGGCGACGTTGTCAAAGCTGTTATCGTCAGATCTGCCAGCGGCGTTAGACGTAACGATGGTACTTACATCAAGTTTGACGAAAATGCAGCCGTTATTATAAGAGAAGATAAAAATCCTAGAGGAACCCGTATTTTTGGGCCCGTTGCAAGAGAGCTTCGTGAAAAAGAATATATGAAGATTCTCTCTCTGGCTCCCGAGGTGCTGTAAAGAGGAGGAACGCTAACATGGCTAAAATGCATATTAAATCCGGTGATGAAGTCATCGTTATTTCCGGTAAAGATAAAGGCAAACAGGGCAAAGTTTTAAGCGTGTTCCCGGAAAAAGGCAAGGCAATTGTTGAAGGTGTTGCAGTTGTAACCCGCCATCAAAAGCCCCGCCGTGCCGGCGAAACCGGCGGCATCATTAAGCAGGAATCTGCTGTGGATGCTTCCAACTTAATGAATGTTTGTCCTAAATGCGGCAAGCCTGCTCGTGTAGGCCGCAAGGTTTTAGAAAATGGTGACAAAGTTAGATATTGCAAAAAGTGCAATGAAGTTTTCAGCGACTAATTGACAAGAAAAGGAGGTTTACAAGCTGATGTCTAGAATGCAGGATAAATATACCGGCGAGGTTGCACCGGCTTTAATGGAAAAATTCGGTTATAAAAGCACGATGCAAATTCCGAAGCTGGAAAAAATCGTGATTAATATCGGCTTGGGCGAAGCAAAGGAAAATGCAAAAGCATTAGACAGCGCGGTTGAAGATTTGGCTGCTATTACAGGTCAAAAACCCGTTATCACTAAGGCTAAGAAATCCGTTGCTGCGTTTAAAGTCAGAGAAGGCATGAATATCGGCTGCAAAGTAACACTGCGCGGCAAGAAGATGTATGAGTTCTTAGACAGACTCTTTTCCGTGGCTCTGCCTCGTGTAAGAGACTTCAGAGGTATCAACCCCGATTCCTTTGACGGACGCGGAAATTACTCTCTGGGTATTAAGGAACAGCTTATATTCCCGGAAATAGATTATGATAAGATTGATAAAATCAGAGGTATGGACATTATTGTCGTAACCACAGCCAAGACCGACGAAGAAGCAAGAGAACTGCTCACATTGATGGGCGCTCCCTTTGCCAGCCGGTAAGCTCTGATTGTGAAGGAGGAGAATCATGGCTAAAAAATCTATGGTTAACAAACAGCAGAGAACGCCTAAGTTCAGCACCAGAGCGTATAACCGTTGCAAAATCTGCGGACGTCCCCATGCTTATTTGAGAAAGTTTGGAATCTGCCGTATTTGCTTCAGAGAACTGGCTTATAAAGGTCAGATCCCCGGTGTGAAAAAGGCCAGCTGGTAAAACAGAATTTGGAAGGAGGCTAAAATCATGCAAGTGACCGATCCTATCGCGGATATGCTTACCAGAATTCGTAATGCAAACTCTGCACGGCACGAAACGGTTGATGTGCCCGCCTCTAACATGAAGAAGGCTATTGCGGCCATTCTGCTTGAGGAAGGGTATATAAAGAATTATCAGGTCATTGAAGACGGTAAACAGGGCATTATCAGAATTGCTCTGAAATATGTTGGAAAAGAAAAGGTTATTTCCGGTATTCAAAGAGTTTCTAAGCCTGGTCTTAGAATTTACAAGAATACGGAAGAATTGCCTAAGGTATTAAAAGGCCTGGGTATTGCCATTATTTCCACATCTAAAGGTATTATGACCGATAAAAAGGCAAGGCAGGAAAACGTCGGTGGCGAGGTCCTGGCCTTTGTCTGGTAAAAACTAGGGAGGTATCAGAGAATGTCCAGAATTGGTAAAATGCCGATTACGGTTCCCAGTGGCGTTGACGTTACTATCGGTGCTGGCAATGCAGTTACCGTTAAGGGTCCGAAAGGTACATTAACAAAGAATTTACACCCTGATATGATTATCAAGAAGGAAGATGGCGTTATCACCATTGAAAGACCTTCGGAAATAAAAATGCACAAGGCACTCCATGGCCTGACCCGTACACTTTTAAATAACATGGTTGTTGGTGTAACGGAAGGTTATGAAAAGACCTTGGAGGTTAACGGCGTAGGTTACAGAGTTCAGTTGCAGGGCAAAAACCTGCTGATGAATTTGGGCTATTCCCATCCTGTTGAAATGGTTCCTGTTGAAGGGATTACAATTGAGGTTCCAAATCCCAACACCATCATCATTAAGGGTACTGATAAGCAGGTTGTTGGTGAATTCGCCGCTAAGGTAAGAGAAAAGAGATTGCCTGAACCCTATAAGGGCAAAGGTATCAAATACTCTTACGAGCATATCAGACGTAAAGAAGGTAAAGCCGGCGGTAAGAAATAATAACCCGCAAGGCAGACCGATTGTAAGAAAAATTATAATTCCTAAGCATGGCAAAATCCATGCAGCATAAAAAAGGAGTGAAAAAAAGTGATTAAGAAGCCTGTCAGCAATGTTGCAAGACTCAGAAGACATAAAAGAGTTCGTAAGCTGATCAGCGGAACATCGGAACGTCCCAGACTGAACGTGTTCAGAAGCTTAAAGCACATTTATGCACAGATTATAGACGATACAAAAGGCGTAACACTGGTTTCCGCATCTACCTTGGACAAAGAGCTCAAGGAGAATTACGGCGGTAACAAGGAAGCAGCAAGAGCAGTTGGTAAACTGGTTGCTCAGAGAGCTTTAGATGCCGGTATCAAATCGGTAGTTTTTGATCGTGGTGGTTATATTTACCACGGACGTGTTCAGGAATTAGCCGAAGGCGCCCGTGAAGGCGGCTTGGAATTTTAAGAAAAGGAGGAAACCAGTTTGGCTCAGTTAATAGATGCAAGCGTTTTGGATATCAAAGAAAAAGTGGTAAAACTCAGCCGTGTTGCAAAAACTGTTAAAGGTGGTCGTAGCATGCGTTTTTCTGCACTGGTTGTTGTCGGTGATGAAAATGGTCATGTAGGCTGTGGTACAGGTAAAGCGGTTGAAATTCCTGAAGCGATTCGCAAAGGTATTGAAGACGCAAAGAAAAACATGATTAAGGTTAATCTGGCCGGAACATCCATTCCCCATGAAACCATTGGCGAATTTGGTGCAGGCAGAATTTTATTAAAGCCTGCTGCTCCCGGTACAGGTGTTATCGCTGGCGGCGCTGCCAGAGCAGTTGTTGAGCTTGCCGGTATTCATGACATCAGAACGAAGTCTCTTCGTTCCAACAATGCACGCAATGTTGTAAAAGCTACCATTGCCGGATTAGCCTCCTTGAAGGATGCCGGTGAAGTAGCGCAGTTGCGTGGCAAATCCAAGGAAGACTTAGTAGATTAAGGAGGTACGGTATTATGGCTATGCTTAAGGTGAAGCTTGTAAAAAGCACCATTGGCAGAAAAAAAGACCATATTGCTACGGTACACGCCCTGGGTCTTAAAAAAATTAGGGATGAAAAAGAACACCAGGATAATGCTGCAATTCGCGGCATGATTGCCAAGGTGGGCTATATGCTTGAGGTAGAAGAAATATAGTTTAAGGAGGTGCTTTTCAGTGAAACTGAACGAATTAAAGCCCGCAGAAGGTTCCAAAAAAGCAGCGTTCAGAGTTGGCCGCGGCCATGGTTCCGGTAACGGTAAAACAGCTGGCAGAGGTCACAAGGGTCAGAACGCTCGTTCGGGCGGCGGTGTCAGACCCGGTTTTGAGGGTGGACAGATGCCACTGTACAGACGTCTGCCAAAGAAAGGCTTTACAAATATTTTTGCGAAGACATATTCGCAAATTAACGTTTCAGACTTAAACAAGTTTGCTGACGGTACAGAAGTTACAGCTGAAGTATTGAAAGCAGAAGGAATCGTTAAAAAAGTAAACGACGGTATCGTTGTTTTAGGTCGTGGTGATTTAACAGCTAAGAATTTAACCGTTAAAGCAGCACGTTTCTCTGCTACTGCAGCAGAAAAAATCGTAAATGCTGGAGGAAAGGCGGAGGTGGTTTAAATGCTGCAAACGCTCAGAAACGCATGGAAGATTCCCGAATTAAGAAAGAAAATGCTTTACACAATTTTAATGTTGGTCATTTTCAGACTGGGTTCTTATATCCCTGTTCCGGGCTTGACTGGTGAAGCTGTTTCACAGATGATGGGTGGTTTTTCTGGTGGCATGCAGGGATTGTTAAATAACTTTTCCGGTGGTGCCTTAGAGCGTGGTTCCATTTTTGCTATGAGTATCTCGCCCTACATTAACGCTTCGATTATCCTTCAGCTTTTAACGGTAGCAATCCCCGCGCTGGAGCGTTTGGCAAAAGAGGGTGAGGAAGGTAGAAAAAAGCTTTCTTCCTATACTCGTTACGGCACAGTTATTTTAGGCTTCTTGCAGGCAACAGGCCTTTACTTTGGTTTAAAAGCCGGCATGCAAGGCAATGCTGTTATGAACTACATCCTCGTTACTCTGTCTTTAACAGCGGGTACAGCATTTTTGATGTGGTTAGGTGAACAGATTACAGAAAAAGGTATCGGTAACGGTATTTCACTGCTGATTTTTACAGGTATCGTGTCTAGAGGACCGGCTATGATTCAGTCCCTACGTGCGTCCTTGTTTACAGCAGAGGGTGTGAATATTCAGTCTGTGATTACACTGATTGGTATTTTAGTTATTTCTGTTTTAGCAATCGGCTTTGTTGTGCTGATGAATGATGCAGAACGCAGAGTTCCTGTTCAGTATGCAAAACGTGTTGTTGGCAGAAAGATGTATGGCGGCCAGAGCACACACATCCCCATTAAACTGTCAATGGCAGGCGTTATGCCTATCATCTTTGCAGTTTCCATCATGTCCTTCCCGCAGACCATTAATATGTTTATTAATGGTGAAACTATTCCGGGAGGGTTTTGGGGAATTGTTCTCAGATGGTTCCAGCAAACACATCCGTTCTATATTGTTGCGTATTTCCTGTTGATTGTGTTCTTCACTTATTTCTACACATCAATCCAGTTTAATCCTATTGAAATTGCTAACAATATGAAGAAAAATGGCGGCTTTGTTCCGGGTATTCGTCCTGGCAAACCCACTTCTGACTTTATTGCAAGAATTGTTTCTAAAGTTACACTGTTTGGCTCATTGTTTTTAGCAGTTATTGCAGTGTTCCCGATTTTGTTAGCGTTTGTACCCAGCCTGGCTGGGGTCTCCATTGGCGGTACATCTTTGTTGATCGTCGTTGGTGTTGCTCTTGAAACTGTTAAGCAGATGGAATCTCAGATGCTAATGCGTCATTACAAGGGCTTCTTAGAATAAGGAGACGAAGCGCTATGAAATTAGTATTTTTTGGACCGCCGGGTGCCGGAAAAGGTACCCAGGCGGCTAAGCTCTCAGACAGTTTAGGAATTCCTACCATTTCAACCGGTAACATTATTCGGCAGGCAATGAAAGAGGGAACTCCTGTTGGCAAGATAGCTGAAAATTATATTAATGGTGGTAATTTGCTTCCAGATGATATTGTTGCTGCTTTAGTGGCAGAACGTCTTCAGAATGATGATTGCCAAAACGGCTATATCTTAGATGGTTTCCCTCGCACACTTGTGCAGGCTAAAATAATGGACGAAACTGGTATTAAGGTTGACCGAGTGATTGACATTGAAGTGGCGGATGAAGCGATTGTTAAACGCATGTCTGGGCGCAGAGTTTGCGGCAAATGCGGCGCGACGTTTCATACTACATTCAATCGTCCGAAAGTGGAGGGCATTTGTGATGTGTGCGGAGAAGCTCTTTCTATAAGAGAAGATGACGCACCCGAAGTTGTGTTAAAGCGACTCTCTGTTTATCATGAGCAGACAGAACCGCTGAAAGCATATTATAAAAAACAGAAGAAGTTAGTTGAAATTCCGGGCGAAGGCTCAGTGGAGGAAATATACGAACGAGTTAACGCTGTAGTTAGTGGGGCAGAGTTATGATAAAAATAAAATCACCCCATGAGATTGATGCAATGCGTGCGGCTGGTGCAATTAATGCGGCCACATTTGCTTGCCTTCAAGAAGCAATTAAACCCGGTGTTACAACGGCTGAACTGGATGACATTGCTGCACGGTTTATCCGGCAGAACAATGCAACCTGTTCCTTTTGGCATTACAATGGCTATCCCGGCCACATCTGCACGTCTGTGAACGGGCAGGTGGTACACGGTATTCCTTCTAAAAAGGTAGAGCTTCGTGAGGGTGATATTGTTAGTGTGGATATTGGTGTTTATTATAAGGGCTATCATAGTGATAGCGCAAAAACATTTCCTGTTGGCAAAATCAGTCCCGAAGCAGCAACATTAATCCGTGTAACAGAGGAAAGCTTTTATGAAGGTCTCAAAATGGCCAGGATGGGAAATCGCCTGCAAGATATTGGTGCTGCTATTCAGACTTATGTTGAGCAAAATGGCTTTTCGGTTGTACGAAGTCTGGTTGGTCATGGCGTGGGCAGTGAGTTGCACGAAGATCCTGAAGTGCCGAATTTTGGTACGGCAGGGCGTGGAGCAAGACTTTTGCCCGGTATGACGTTGGCGATTGAACCCATGGTAAATCAAGGCACATATCATGTGAACACCCTGCCCGATCAGTGGACAGTGGTAACAGCAGACGGAAAACTTTCTGCCCATTATGAACACACGATTTTGGTGAAAGATGGCGAAGCAGAAATTTTAACCCGTTGCTAAAGTTTTTTGAGGTGATGATGTTTGGAAGTTTTTGCCGGTGATATTGTTTATTCAAAGGCAGGCAGGGACAAGGACAAACCCTTTGTGGTCTTGTCGATATTAGATTCACAATATGCGTTGTTGGCTGATGGTCGGCTTAGGCGTGTGGATCAACCAAAGAAAAAAAAGATTAAACATCTATTGAAAAGCGGGTATTCTTCTGCCTATATTGCCGAAAAGCTGGCAGAGGGTGCAAAAGTTACCAATCCTGATTTAAAGAGGGTTTTGGCAGAGTTTATAAACGAACATGATGCATAAGGAGGTTTTACTATGGCAAAAGAAGGCGTTTTAGAGCTTGAAGGTACAGTTTTGGAATCGCTTCCCAATGCGATGTTTCAGGTTGAACTGGAGAATGGTCATCAAATTCTGGCGCATATCTCCGGCAAACTGCGAATGAATTTTATTAGAATTTTACCGGGCGATAAAGTTACTGTTGAACTTTCGCCCTATGACCTGACGAAAGGCAGAATCACTTGGCGAGCTAAATAAGCTGGTCGGTGGCAAAAGCCGCATAAAGATTATGAGACGCGAAAGTCGTCTTTTAAGGAGGAATTTACATGAAGGTCAGACCGTCTGTTAAACCTATTTGCGAAAAGTGCAAAATCATTAAGCGTAAGGGCAAAGTCATGGTGATTTGTGAAAATCCCAAACATAAGCAGAAACAGGGCTGAACAAGTCCCTTGTCACAGCACAAAGCTGTGACATTGGCAAGTAGCAGCCCCCAAACCAGGGGGCAAACCTACATGTTAAAACCCGCGCGGGGCGGCTGCACGCTATAAGCGTGACCCGCGAGGTTAGGCATATACACGAACGAAATGTATTGGAGGTGCAAAAATGGCAAGAATTTCAGGTGTAGACTTACCCAGAGAAAAAAGAGTTGAAATTGGCTTGACCTACGTTTTTGGTATCGGCCTGTCCAGCTCCCGTAAAATTCTGGCAGCAACCGGTATCAATCCTGATACACGTGTGAAAGATCTGACAGAGGATGAAGTATCCAAGCTGAGAGAAATTATCGACCGTGACTATACGGTAGAAGGTGATTTAAGACGTAACATTGCTTTGGACATTAAACGTCTGATGGAAATCGGCTGCTATAGAGGCATCCGTCACAGAAAGGGCTTACCCGTTCGTGGTCAAAGAACAAAGACCAACGCCAGAACCAGAAAGGGTCCGGCCAGAACGATTGCAAACAAGAAGAAATAATCTCATTTGGGATTATAGATTGTTATAGCCTTTCTAAAATACATTATCCGGCAAGCCGGATATCATTTTGAGCTTTGCGAAAGGAGGAGCAAACATGGCTAAAGTAGCTAGAAGAACTACTCGCAGAAAAGTGAAGAAAAATATTGAGCGCGGTGCGGTGCATATTCGTTCCAGCTTCAATAATACAATTGTTACGATTACTGACGTGGCCGGCAATGCAATCAGCTGGGCGTCCTCCGGCGGACTGGGTTTCCGTGGCTCCAGAAAGAGCACACCGTTCGCTGCACAGATGGCAGCTGAAACTGCTGCTAAAGCTGCTATGGAGCATGGTCTTAAGACCGTTGAGGTTTATGTTAAAGGACCCGGTTCCGGTAGAGAAGCAGCTATTCGTGCGCTGCAGGCAGCAGGACTTGAGGTTAGCATGATTAAAGATGTTACCCCCATTCCCCACAATGGTTGCAGACCGCCGAAAAGAAGAAGAGTTTGATTTTATACACTGTTTGTCTTTGGTCGTTTTGGCGGCAGACAAACGCTAATAATTGAGGAGGTGTAATTCCGAAATGGCACGTTATACAGGTGCAGTGTGCAGACTTTGCCGTCGTGAAGGACAGAAGTTGTTCTTAAAGGGTGAACGCTGCTATACTGAAAAATGCGGTATTGAAAGAAGAAAATATGCTCCCGGTATGCATGGCCAAGGCAGAAAGAAACTGTCTGAATACGGTGTGCAGCTGAGAGAAAAGCAAAAAGCCAGAAGATATTATGGCGTTTTGGAATCCCAGTTTAGAAAATATTTTGAGATGGCCAACAAAATGAAGGGCATCACTGGTGAAAACCTGCTGTCCATTCTGGAAAGCAGATTAGATAACGTGGTATATCGTTTAGGTTTTGGTATGTCAAGACCTGAAGCTCGTCAGCTGGTGACTCATGGTCATTTTACCGTTAATGGTAAAAAGGTCAACATTCCGTCTTATCTCATCAGCCCTGGTGATGTAATCGCTATTTGTGAAAAGAGCAGAAACAGCGAAAAGATTAAAGAGGTTGTAGAAAAGACTGAATCCAGAATCGTTCCTAAGTGGCTGGATCTGGATCGTAACACGCTTTCTGGTAAGGTATTAAATATGGCTCAGCGTGAAGATATCGATCTGGAAATTGCTGAACACTTGATCGTCGAGCTGTATTCTAAAAACTAAGGTTGATCTTATTGTTGCGTTGCGAACAGCTCTTTTTGAGGTTGTTGTTCCCTCGCGAATAAGATTTACGCAATTTAATTGCGTAACAAAACAACTGATAAAAGTGTTCGATGTGCGGTCGTCGCAACACGAGAATGAACACTTATTTTGTTGATAGAGGCAAGCAAGACGCTTCTTCTGTACAATCAAAAAGAGGGAGGGTTTAGTTTTATGTTGGAAATCGAAAAACCAAATGTTGAGTGTTTGGAACTTTCTCCGGATGGAAAGTATGGCAAATTCGTTGCAGAACCCCTGGAACGCGGTTATGGCACAACGCTCGGTAACTCACTGAGAAGAATGCTTTTATCATCGCTCCCCGGTGCTGCTGCCACCAGCGTTAAAATTGATGGTGTACTTCATGAATTTTCCACCATTCCGGGTGTTAAGGAGGATGTATCGGAAATTATCCTCAATATCAAGCAAATCGCTGTTAAATTGCATTGCGATACGCCGAAGGTTGTTTATATTGAAAAAGAAGGCGAAGGCGAGATTAAGGCCGGCGACATTAAGCTGGACTCTGATATTGAAATTTTCAATCCCGACCTCCATATTGCCACACTCAATAAAGACGCGAAGCTCTATATGGAAATTACCTTCTGCAAGGGCAGAGGTTATGTTTCTGCTGAACGAAATAAGCAATTAAATCAGAATATTATTGGTGTAATTGCTGTTGATTCTATTTATACGCCTGTTCACCGTGTAAACTACTTTGTAGAAAATACCCGTGTGGGACAGATTACCGATTATGATAAGCTTACGCTTGAAGTTTGGACAAATGGTTCTATCCGTCCGGATGAAGCTGTTAGTCTGGCTGCAAAAATCATTAATGAGCATTTAATGCAGTTTATTGACCTTTCTGAGGAAGCAAAAAATGCCGAAATTATGATTGAAAAGGAAGTTGGCAAAAAGGAAAAAGTCCTGGAGATGACAATCGAAGAGCTTGACCTTTCTGTTCGTTCCTTTAACTGCTTAAAGCGTGCCGGTATCAATACGGTTGAGGATTTGACAAAACGTACCGAAGAGGACATGGTTAAAGTGAGAAACTTAGGCCGCAAGTCCTTAGAGGAAGTTATTGAAAAGCTTCACGGCTTAGGTCAGTCCTTTGCGACAAAAGAAGACTAAGCTTCGCAATATGATAGGATGATAGATGATTTTAGCAGGCCGTCATCCTCTATGCAGCAGCTTTTGCTGTCGGGCCTGCTGAATCAAACCGATTAATAAGGAGGGTAATAAGATGCCGGGAACAAGAAAACTTGGTCGTCCTACCGATCAAAGAAATGCTATGCTCAGAAATCTTGTCACTTCCCTGCTGGAAAACGGCAGAGTAGAAACTACCGTTAGCCGTGCTAAGGAAATGAGAAGTATGACCGAAAAAATGATTACCCTGGGCAAGGAAAATACCCTTGCTTCCAGAAGAAACGCTTTGGCTTATATTATGAAGAAGAGCGTGGTATATAAGCTGTTTGAAGAAATCGCTCCTAAATATGCAGAGCGTAACGGCGGTTATACCAGAATCATTAAGGCTGCGCCCAGAAGAGGCGACGGTGCCGAAATGGCTATCATTGAGCTGGTAGATTAATTAAACAAAACATTATAACAGGTTGCTTTCTTTTGAAAGCAGCCTGTTTTTTGTTTCTTTTAAATCTTTGTTTTCTATTGACTTTTTAAGCAAAAAACTATACAATAAATAATGGAATGTTGTCTGCTTGTCCGTGGCAGATTGATAGGATTTTTACGGACAGAAAGAGGATTGTAAAACATGAAAAAATTAATGTTAGGCAATGAAGCCATTGCCCGCGGTGCCTATGAAGCAGGGGTCAATGTGGCTTCTTCCTATCCCGGTACGCCCAGCACGGAGATTACGGAATTTATTGCCAAATATGATGAAATATATTCCGAATGGGCCCCTAATGAAAAGGTGGCTGTTGAGGTAGCTTCCGGTGCAGCAATTGCCGGCGGACGTGCCCTTTCTGCCATGAAACATGTTGGCTTAAACGTGGCGGCTGACCCCTTATTCACTATGAGTTATATTGGTGTGCGTGGTGGCTTGGTGCTTTGCGTGGCTGATGATCCGGGCATGCACAGTTCTCAGAATGAGCAGGATAGCCGTAACTATGCAGTGGCTGCAAAACTTCCTATGTTAGAGCCTGCCGATAGTGCAGAATGTCGTGATTTTATGAAAGCGGCTTATGATATCAGCGAACAGTTTGATACTCCAGTACTTATGCGCCTGACAACCCGTGTGGCACACTCTCAGAGCGAAGTGGAGCTATACCCTCGTCAGGAGGTGGCTATGAAAGAATACGTAAAGGATGCAGCAAAGAACGTTATGATTCCTGCCAATGCCCGTCCTAAGCATGTTGTTGTGGAAAAACGTATGGCAGATTTGGCAGAGTTTAACAATACCTTTGCTTTAAATAAAGTGGAAATGAACGATACTAAGGTGGGCATCATCACTGCCGGTATTGCTTATCAATATGCTCGCGAGGCTTGTCCCAACGCTTCGTTTTTAAAGCTGGGTATGATTCATCCCCTGCCGGAAAATCTCATTCGTGAGTTTGTTGCTAAAGTGGATGTTTGTTATGTAATTGAAGAGCTAGATCCGGTTTTAGAGCGCCAAATTAGAGCTATGGGCCTTGCCGTTCTCGGCAAGGAAGAATTTACCTTGCTAGGAGAATATTCTGCTTCTATGCTCCGTGAAAAACTTTGCGGCACTGCGGCAGAGGCGACTTATGTTGTGGATGAAACCATTCCTGTTCGTCCCCCGGTTATGTGCCCTGGTTGCTCACACCGTGGTGTGTTTTATGTGCTGAACAAATTAAAACTGACTGTTAGTGGTGATATTGGCTGTTATTCTTTAGGTTGTGCCAAACCCTTAGACAGCATCGACAGTATTATTTGTATGGGCGCCAGCATTTCCGGTTTACATGGTATGGAAAAAGCCCAGGGACGTGAATTTGCGAAAAAATCTGTAGCAGTTTTAGGCGATTCCACCTTCCTGCACTCCGGTATTACCGGCCTTATTGATATGGTATATAACAAAGGTACATCCACCGTTATTATTTTGGATAACTCGATTACGGGGATGACCGGCCATCAGGATAATCCGGCTACCGGCTTTACCATTAAAGGAGAACCCACAAAGCAAGTAGATTTGGAAAAGTTATGTCACGCTGTGGGTGTGGATTTAGTTACGGTGGCAGACCCCTTTGATGTTGAAAACTTTGAAAAAGTGGTTAAAGAGCATCTAGCGGCAGAAGAGCCTTCAGTCATTATTGCCCAGCGTCCCTGTGCACTCCTAAAAAAAGCGGGCTACACGGGCTGTTGTGAAATTACCGCCGATTGCAAAAATTGCAAAATGTGTATGCGGTTGGGATGCCCCGCCATTTCTATGACAGAAAGCGGGCCGAAGATTGATCCAACACTTTGTAATGGTTGTGGACTTTGCATTAATGTATGTAAATTTGGTGCAATAATTAAAAAATAAGAGAATATCCTCAATGGATAAGATGGAGGTTATCATGAATATAATGATTGTAGGCGTAGGCGGTCAGGGAACCCTGCTTGCCAGCCGTATATTAGGTGCTGCTGCAATGCGCGCCGGCAAACAGGTTAAACTTTCAGAAGTACACGGCATGAGCCAGCGTGGTGGTAGTGTTGTGACCTATGTCAAATATGGTGACAGGGTAGATTCTCCAGTGATTGAAAAAGGCGAAGCCGATATGATTATTGCCTTTGAAGAACTGGAAGCATATCGTAGTCTGCCTTATCTTAAAAAAGACGGCGTGATGATTGTAAACACTCAAAAGACCAATCCCATGCCGGTGATAACCGGTGCGATGGACTATCCGGCAGGCATTTTAGACACAATGAAAGCAAAGGGTGTAACCCTTGTGGCTTGTGACGCGCTGGAATTAGCAAAACAGGCCGGCAATATTAAGGCTGTGAATGTGGCTTTGATTGGTGTGATGGCGAAAAATTCACCCTTATCTAAGGAAATATGGGAGGGAGCATTGGAAGATGCTGTGCCCGCAAAATTTTTAGAAGTGAATCAAAAGGCATTTGCTTTGGGCTACAATCATTAAAACCGGAAAGGATGATAAGAATGGTTAAACAAATTTCTGTATTTGTGGAAAATGCAAGCGGTAAGCTTTCTAAAGTTACAACAGCGTTAACAGAGGGCGGAATTGATATCCGTGCTCTTTCCATTGCGGATACCACCGATTTTGGTATCTTGCGTATGATTGTGGAAGACCCTGAAAAAGCGGTTGCTATTTTACAGGAAAAAAATATTATGGTTAAATCCACTGATGTGATTGTTGTTGAAATTGATGATGCTCCCGGTGGTTTAAACAAGGCTATTTGTCTGCTGCGTGATAAAAGTGTTACACTGGAATATCTCTATGCTTTTGCCGGCAAAAAGGGCAATGAAGCTTATGTGATTATGAAAACAGATAACGAAGCCGTTGCAGTTGAAGCGTTACGAGACGGTGGCGTTCGTGTGTTGGAAGCAAAGGAAGTTTACGCGCTTTGATGAATCAAATTATGCAAGAGGTTTACGGTGTGAAGCCAAGCACGATAGAGCTGATGCACCGTGCCGAACAGGATATTACGGAGCAATTCCGCATTTTTGAGAAGAAGGCCGAATATAATCAGGCGAAAGTGCTGGCGGCTTTTCATGAAGAGGGTGTGAGCGAACGGCATCTGTTGGGGACCACTGGCTATGGTTATGACGATGCCGGTCGTGAAGCATTAGATAGAATTTATGCCAAGGTTTTTGGGGCAGAAAGTGCTTTAGTACGACAACAAATTGTGTCTGGCACTCATGCGCTGGCATCTTGCTTTTTTGGCATCCTTCGTCCAGGGGACACTCTGCTTTTTGTTACCGATACGCCTTATGACACCTTGGAAGAGGCGGTAGGTCTCAGAGGTGAGGGTGATACCGGTTCGTTAAAAGATTGGGGTGTTCATTGCAAAGTTGTGCCATTATTAGCGGACGGTTCACCGGATTATGAAGGAATTAAAGAGGCAATGGATGGCACTGTTAAAATGGTATCCATGCAGCGTTCAAAGGGATATGCCTGGCAGAAATCTTTTTCAGTGAAAGAGTTGGGTGAGTTAATTGCCTTTGTGAAAGATATTAAGCGAGATGTAATTTGCATGGTAGATAACTGTTATGGTGAGTTCGTGGAAAAGCAGGAGCCCACAGCGGTGGGGGCGGACTTAATGGCTGGTTCTTTAATTAAAAATCCCGGCGGTGGTTTGGCACCTACCGGCGGTTACATAGCAGGACGGGCAGACTTAATTGAAAAAGTGGCTTGCCGCTTAACCTCGCCGGGAATTGGCGGAGAAGTTGGGGCTACGCTAGATGTAAACCGCCTGTTTTTCCAAGGTTTGTTTTTAGCCCCCCACACGGTGATGGAAAGTTTAAAATCAGCAGCGTTGGCGGCTAGGATGTTAGAGCTTTCCGGTTATGCTGTATGCCCTGCCTCTAATGAAGCTAGAATGGATATTATTCAGGCGGCGAAACTGGGTACACCGGAAAAGGTTTGTGCTTTTTGTCAAGGCATTCAAAAAGGTTCACCCATTGATAGTCAGGTGCGGCCGGAACCATGGGATATGCCGGGGTATGAAAGTCCAGTGATTATGGCGGCTGGAACTTTTGTGTCCGGCGCCAGCATTGAAATTTCGGCGGATGCACCCATCCGTGAACCTTATGCAGTATATTTGCAGGGTGGCTTGACTTATGAAAGCGCCAAAGTTGCCATTTTGTGTGCTATGGAAAATATATTGTAAAAGTAAAAAAAAGGCTGTGCAAATAGCACAGCCTTTTTTGCTCGTTTTACAGCCCCATTTTAGCCAGCAACATTTTAGCACAATCAATTTGATTGGGGATGTTGCCGTTTTCGTCACGAACACGCCAAATATCCGGTGTGATTTCGTCAGCAACAAACATTTTGCCGCTTTCGTCATAACCGATTTCAATTTTAAAGTCAATTAAGGTTAGACCCATGGGTGCCAGTTCCTTTTTCAGAACTTCGCCGACACGGTGGAGAATATCCAATGCTTCATCATACTGGCCTTCTTTCAAAAGACCTTTCATAATGCAGAGGCGTTCGCTGATTAAGGGGTCACCCTGAATATCGTCTTTTAACGTTACTTCAGCATAAGGCGGATTGAACACAATGCCTTCTTCTAAAGTGAAACGGCGGCACATACTGCCGGCAGTGAAATAACGCAGAACAAACTCAAGCTTGGGAACTGTCAGGTTGCGAACCTGCATTAACCCCTGTTCTACATCTGCGTTAATGTAATGGGTGGGGATGCCGTTCTTTTCCATTAATTCAAAGAAATATTTAGAGATGGCAAGACCAATTTTCCCTTTGCCTTCCACGCTGCCGCCAACGGTGTTGGAGCCGGGGTCAAACACACCGTTTTCGCCGGTGGCGCTATCCTTAAACAGTAAACTCACAATGTTTTTTTCTTCATCCAATAAAACGTCTTTCGTTTTTCCAGTGTACAGGGTTTTCATGTGTAACAACTCCTTTAATATTTTAGTGTGTTAATTTTTTTTGTCAAATTATTCCCACTCAATAGTGCCAATCGGCTTCGGCGTTAAATCGTACAGAACGCGGTTAATGCCGTCAACCTCGTGGGTGATACGGTCAGTAATTTTGTGAAGAACGCTATAGGAGATTTCTTCAATGGTGGCAGACATTGCATCGGTGGTGTTTACGGCTCTGATAATAGCCGGCCAACCCTCATAACGCTTGCTATCTTTCACGCCAACACTTTTAAAGTCGGGCACAGCAATGAAATACTGCCAAACGTGCTGAGAAAGACCTGCAATCTCAAACTCTTCTCTTAAAATAGCATCAGCTTCACGAAGAGCCTCTAATCTGTCACGGGTGATGGCACCTAAGCAACGCACACCTAAGCCGGGACCTGGGAAAGGCTGACGGTCAACCATGTTAGCAGGCAGACCTAAGGCTTTACCAACCACTCTAACTTCATCTTTATATAACAATTTAATGGGCTCAACCAGTTCAAACTGCATATCTTCCGGCAGACCGCCCACATTGTGATGGGCTTTCACGCCGTCGCTTTCTAAAATGTCAGGATAAATGGTACCCTGTGCCAAAAAGTCAACATCGGTTAGCTTTCTTGCTTCTTCATCAAACACAACAATGAATTCGCCGCCAATAATTTTACGTTTTTTCTCGGGATCGGCCACACCGTCTAACTTGCTTAAAAATCTGTCGGTTGCATCAATGTAAACCAAATTAGCATCTAAACCGTCACGGAAGATTTTAATAACCTCTTCGCTTTCACCTTTGCGCATTAAACCGTGGTTAACGTGCACGCAAATTAATTGTTTGCCAATGGCCTTAATTAACAAAGCGGCTACAACAGAGCTATCTACACCGCCGGATAAAGCTAAGAGTACTTTTTTATCACCAACTTGTTTTTGAACTTCGGCAACTTGTTCGGCAATAAACTTGTCTGCCAGTTCTTTTGTTGTGATGCGAGCCATAGACTCAGGACGTTTGTCGCTCATATCTCAATTCCTCCCGAAAATTAATTAACAAAATTGAAAAAATACAGTATTATTATATCACTTTTAGGTGTTTTTTTCAATAAAAAATTCTTGTAAAATGTTATAAATTTAAAAAACTCTAATAGTAAAAAATCGTTATTTTTAATGGTTAAACAATTTGATTACCTTTATAGAAAACATATCTGATAGTTAAATCCTTGTTTAAGACGATAACATCAGCATATTTTCCGGTTCTAAGTTGCCTAGAGTGTTCTCTTTGCCAATTGCACAGGCAGGGATAAAGGAAGCCATTTTCACAACGTCTGCCAACGGCATGCCAAGCCTGTCAGCCTCTAAAATTTTAGTTTTAATCCTCTTGTGATAAAGGTTTTAAAATTGGCTTACCAAATCCGCTTGCTTTCTAAAACTACACCAATTGTTTTTGTTTGTTTCCATTTATCTTTGCTCATTTTTAAAGCCGGATAATAAGGGTTAAAAGCTTGAAGTTCAACGCATTCACGTTGATATAACCGACGAATAACAGGTTGATCATCAATTAAAAAAACGCCTACTTGACCATCTTTTAATTCGTCCTGTTGTTTCACTAAAATTCGGTCTCCGTCCTCTAAAGCAGGAGCCATAGAATCGTCGGGGACAAATAAGTAAAAGCAGCGCATATAACGATAACGGGAGTCTGCCAAGTCATAGTTCATAATATTTTCTGCCTCATACAGCCGGTCATCGGCATAAAGGTGGCGCAAAACGGGCAAAAAACAGGCATCATCGCCGGAGGAAACACGGCTGATAGTATCGTTTTCATCTAGGTTTTCATACCCCATTAAATGACCGGGAGAGGTTCTAAGAATTTGTGCCAACTTTTCAATTGTTGCCAGTTTAATGCGACTGGTTTCGCCATTTTCCCAACGCATAATGGTTGAGCGGTGCACATCCATTTTATCGGCTATATCTTGCATAGAATATTCCAGATGTTCCCGCCGGAGCCTTATTTTTTCGCCTATATTAATCTGACCCATATTACCGTCCCCTTTGTGTGGCTATTTTACAAATTTTATGCAATCGGCCACTGTTTTTGTTTACGGCCAATTCATTTAAGTTTATTGTATCATAGTTTTTTTCAAAATGCAACAGTTTTAGATTTAAAAACGAAAAAGTGTTGCAAAAAGTGTCATCAGATGTCTTGACAAAAATTGCTGGATATGGTAAGATTTTTGTAGTTGCAAAACGCAACAAATAAAAGGAGGCATTCAAAATGGTAAACACAAACAAATTAAGAGGTAAAATCGTCGAACAAGGGCTAACTTTTGGCAGTCTCGCGCAACAAGTTGGTGTTTCTCCCAGTACGCTAGGTCGCAAAATCAGGAATGTTTCTGATATGACTTTGGAAGAGGTAGAACGAATTCGCGATATACTTAACATTCCGCCCAATCGAATGATGGAATATTTTTTTGCGGAATACAATGAGTAGTGTATTGTTGCATATCATTTATTTTTTAGCACATAAGGTTGCAAAACGCAACCTTATGGGGAGTGTTATTAGACGTGGATTTACTAAAAGATACAGATATTGACAAATTTTTTGGGCACAGTGAGGCCGTTCGGCGATGGCCGAAACAAGAAAATTATTTATATTACAGGAGGCGGCGTACGATGGGCGTTCAAAAGGATTGCTTTGCCTACCGTTTGGGTAGATGTAATGTTTTAACAGAAATGGTTTGTCGGCGTGACAAATGTTCTTTTTTCAAAACAAAAGAAGAAATGGAGAGAGACTTGGTGCGCTATGGCAGCGGCAGAGATTATAAAGCAAAGGGGGAGAAGCATGCGGCATTATGTACCGATCAAGAGAAATCCTGATTGGTTACCTCATGATTTATATATGCAAATGCTATACCTTATCCGTGATTATGAAAAATGCAGTCACGAACCGGGTACAAGTGGCAGAAAAAAGCAATGGGCAGGGGTTCGACTGGTCTGCTCTGTATTAAAAGAGGAGTATAAAAAACGCCCTGCAGTATATGGGGCGTTAGACCCCTTGCGAGCGTTTTTTGACTATCCTTATTATTCTGTTATGTTTGCCCAGCCAGGAAGTGACATGGGAGCGGGGAAAAGGGCATGGAATGCTTTTCGTTGCCATTTTGCCTGTCTTGTAGCAAAAACGTTACAGCTTTATTCCTGTTAACGATTGTTATCTTCGCCGGTTGGATTCGGTTTGCGACTAAACCGTAAAGTGAAGCCATCCCCATCTAAAGAACGAACACCTTGGGGCAAATTCAACTTAACGGTAAGTTCTCCATCGCTATTTAACTGATAAAAATCAATCGGTTTCGTGTCAATAGCATTTAAGTCATCCACAAGGGCCTGAACGCCGGCAACCTTTATTTCTTTCACACTGTTTTTATCTAAAATATATTCATCAGCAATTTTTTGTGATGCAGCGGTAAAAACAGGATTTAAATCTAATGATTTTGTTTTTAAAAGTTCAGCACGCACCTCAATTTCTGCAGTGGAAAAGGTGAGTAGCTGGCTTTTAATTTCTTTATCGTTGGTGCCCAGAACCCTTACGGGTTCAACACCGGCGGTATCAGCTGTTTTATTATTTACATCAACAATGGCAGCCACCGATTTAATACCATCAATAATGGTTTTGGGTCCGCGAATGGTTATTTCCTTCGGTTCGGCGCTTAAGTCCCCTACGATGTAAGAGGATTTTGGTGTTCCCTCTGTTAAAACCTCTACAGGCTTCTCAACAGTCACCAAATGATCCACATCAACAGAAAGCATAGAGGGGTTTTTGTTTGTAACCTCTAAGTTAGCATAAGGCAACACAATGTTGGTAAAAACAATATGCCGACCTGTGGCTTCAATGTTGCTTACATCAGCTAAAACCGTCAGATTTTCGCTATCCACATCCATAACATATTTACGGGGACCGCGAATTTCGATGTCAATGGTATGCTCTTTATCATTTAATAAGATTAAATTCTTTGCTTCTAACATATTTTTTTGTGTAAACACAACGGGCACGCCTTTAATTTTTCTGTTCATATCAGGGCTTTGCACCTGCACCACATAAAACCAAAGACAAACGGCGATGATGACGGAAAAAAATCTTAAAGCAGAATCAGAGTTTAAATATTTTTTCATTGCTTTGCCCTCCCTTTAAAAAATTTGGACGGGCTGTTTTTCTCGTCGTTTTCTGTGGCCAAGAGTTTGTTTAACAAGCGGCTCAAAGAAGCAACAGAAAGATTGCGAATCATATCCCCGTTAACTGAAACAGAAATGCGACCTGTTTCTTCTGAAACAATTAAAGCAACGCAGTCAGAAAGCTCTGATATCCCTAATGATGCCCTGTGACGGGTGCCAAACTCTTTACTTAGGTTTTTGTTGGCCGAAAGGGGCAGCACCGTTGCCGCCATATAAATTTTTTCATTACGGATGATTACGGCACCATCATGCAGAGGGGTGTTGGGAACAAAAATATTTTCTAGCACCTCAGAAGAAATATCCGCATTAATGACTGTGCCACCGGTTAATAAATCATTTAAACGGGTTTTGCGTTCAAACACAATCAGGGCGCCTGTTTTTGAACGGGCACAACAGGATGTGGCAATGCACACTTCATCAATTAAATCAGAAAGCTCTTTTTTGCTTTCTTCAAAACTAAAAATGCCGCCTAATTTATTACGTCCCATGTGTTCCAAGGCGCGTCGCAGTTCTGGTTGAAAAATGATTAAAAGGGCAGTTACACCAACCTGCATGGTATTAATTAAAATAAAATTAATTACGTTTAGCTGTAACCAATCACTCACGTACATGATGACAAGTAAAATGCCCAAACCCTTTAACAACTGGACGGCACGGGTTTGCCGGATAAATTTCATCACATTATAAATGACAAAGGCTACCACACCTACATCAATAATGTCTGTCAGCCGGATGCTTTTAATAAAAGGAAACACAACAGATTCAAGATAATTCACAGGATTCACTCCTTTAACAAAACCGATATGGTTCAGTTTATGCTTCGCTGCCTTTTAACAGTTCGCTTTGATGGGTGGTGATTAAAGTATCAATAATCTCATCCAAATCGCCGTCTAAAATACTGTCTAAACGGTGAAGGGTGAGTCCCACACGGTGATCGGTTACACGCCCCTGCGGATAATTGTAGGTGCGGATTCTTTCGCTGCGGTCACCGGTGCCAACCTGGCTTTTTCTTTCCTGCGCTATTTGTGCCTGTTGCTCGCTAAGCATAAGGTCAAACAGGCGGGAACGAAGAATTTTCATAGCCTTGTCTTTGTTTTTATGCTGTGATTTTTCATCCTGGCAGGATACAACCAAGCCGGTAGGCAGGTGGGTTACACGCACAGCAGAGTCTGTGGTGTTAACGCACTGGCCGCCGGGACCGCCGGCACGGAAAACGTCAATGCGCAAGTCGTTAGGATTAATATCAACTTCAACCTCTTCTACTTCAGGCAGAACCGCAACCGTAACCGTTGAGGTGTGAATGCGGCCACCGGATTCTGTGGCGGGAATGCGCTGTACACGGTGCACACCACTTTCAAATTTTAATCGGGAATAGGCCCCTGAGCCCTCAATGCTAAAGGAAATTTCTTTATAGCCGCCCATATCGGTGGCGTTTTGATTTAACACTTCAATTCGCCAACGACGGGATTCGGCATACATGGAATACATACGGAATAAATCTCCGGCAAAAAGCGCCGCTTCATCACCGCCGGCACCACCACGAATTTCGACAATAACGTTCTTTTCATCATTGGGGTCTTTAGGCAATAATAAAATTTTTAGCTCATCAGAAAAACGGATAATGTTTTTTTGACCTTCGCTGATTTCTTCTTCCAGCATGGCGCGAAATTCTTTATCTAAAGAATTATCCGTCAACATTTCCCGTGCTTCATCAACAGTTTCTTTTGTTTGTTTATATTCTCTGTATTTTTCCACAATGGGAGTAATATCTGCGTGCTCTTTGCAAAGCTTACGCCAGGTTTCCTGATCGGCAATGACAGCCGGATTGCTGATTTTTTCGGCAAGTTCTGTAAACCGTTCTTCTATAAATGACAATTTTTCGAACATGTATGTACTCCTTATTATGATGTAGCCCAAAATATAGTATGCAGTTCATTTGACAATCTGCCTACATTATATCATATTGACAAACGGTTTGCAAGCAGATATAATAAAGTGATACGAGAAATATTCCCGAAAGGATTGGTCTTCATGGAAAAACAAAAAAGAGTAGCCGCCATTCATGATATCTCATGTTTTGGTAAATGCTCTCTCACGGTAGTGCTTCCGGTGTTGTCGGCAGCGGGCAACGAGGTTTGTTGCATTCCCACGGCAGTGCTTTCAACGCATACTGGCGGTTTTTCTGGCTATACCTATAGGGATTTAACAGAGGATATTTTACCTGTTGCAGAGCATTGGAAATCTCTTAGCATTGACTTTGACTGTGTATATACAGGCTTCTTAGGATCGGTGGAGCAAACAGGCATGATTTGTCAGGTGCTGGATATGATTGCTAAGGAAAACACCTTGGTGTTGGTGGATCCGGTGATGGGTGATAACGGTCAGTTATATTCTGTGTTTTCTCATGATTTTCCGCCGACAATGCGAGCGCTTTGCCAGCAGGCAGATGTGATTGTGCCCAATATGACAGAGGCTTATCTTTTATTAGATGAAGCCTATCAATCCGGCCCTTATACCCAGTCGGAAATTAATCGGTTATTAGATGGACTTTCAAAAATTTGCCCCGGGCAGATTGTATTAACCGGCGTCCATTTTGATGAAGAAAAGTTAGGGGCTGCCACCTTAGACGGTCCCACGGGTAAGCGTGAGATTATTCTGCGGCAAAAGGTTGACGGCATGTATCATGGCACCGGCGATGTATATGCTAGCTCTTTGCTGGCGGCATTGCTCAAGGGTTTTTCTTTGTCAAAGGCTGCAGGCATTGCAGCGGATTATACAGTTTTATCCATTCAAACAACAAAAATGATGGACAAAGATTTGCGCTATGGTGTTAATTTTGAATATAATATTCCGGTGCTTATTAATATGCTGAAGGAGGGACCGAAATGAAGGTGATGACCGCACTTTCCGGTGGTGTAGATAGTTCTGTTGCGGCATATTTGTTAAAGCAAGCTGGCCATACCGTTTCTGGCGCAACCCTTCATTTAACAGGGCCAGCACAATCGGATGCTCAAAAATCTGCCGAATTTTTAAACATTCCTTTTTATGAATTTCGTGAGCAGGAAGCCTTTCGCCGTCTTGTGATTGAAGAGTTTGCGCAAAGCTATGAGCGGGGCGAAACGCCGAATCCCTGCATTGTATGTAATCTGCTGATAAAATTTGGCGTTTTATTAGATAAGGCATTAGAGCAGGGGCAGGACTATTTAGCCACCGGTCATTATGCGACTGTAAAAAAGGATACAGGTAGCGGCAGAACTTTGCTGCTAAGAGGAAAAGACAGGGCGAAAGACCAGACCTATATGTTATACCGGTTAAATCAACATCAACTGTCACGCACCCTATTTCCGCTGGGGGATTTAACCAAAACAGAAATCAGAGAAATTGCAAGAAGTATCGGTTTATTTAGTGCTAATAAGCCGGATAGTCAGGATATATGTTTTGTGCCGGATGGTAATTATGCCGGCTTTTTAGAAAATTACAGGGGCAAACCTTATCCCGCAGGCAATTTTGTTAATGAAGCCGGCATTTGTTTAGGTCAGCATCAGGGTATTATCCGTTACACAGTGGGTCAACGCAAAGGTTTAGGCATTGCGTTAGGGACGCCGGCTTTTGTGCTTTCTAAAAATGCCATTGATAATACAGTTGTGCTTGGCGCAGAAGAAAAATTATTTACTAAACGGATAGTGGCAGACAGAGTAAATTGGATTGCGTGTGAGAAGCCGACAGAGGGGATGAAAGTAACAGCCAAAACCCGTTATAGCCAAAAAGAAGCAGAGGCCGCTTTGCATATAACAGAACAAGGTGTTGTGGCAGAATTTAAAGAGCCTCAGCGGGCAGCTACACCAGGTCAGGCTATGGTGTTTTATGATGGAGAAGTAGTTGTTGGCGGCGGTACCATTATTGGTGGAGAATAAAAAATGAAACAATTCATTGATAAGCTGAAGACAGAACACAGTTTAACAAGAGAAGAATATAAAGCCTTGCTTTTAGGCAGAACCGGGGAACTGGAGCAGTATGCCCGTGAGTTGGCTCGCACCGTTGCAGTTTCAAACTTCGGAACGGATATTTACATCCGCGGTTTGATTGAGTTTACCAACATCTGCAAACGGGATTGCTATTATTGCGGCCTCAGACGGAGTAACACTTTGTGTCACCGTTATCGGCTGACAGATGAAGAAATATTTTCTTGCTGTGAAAACGGTTATGCTCTGGGTTTTCGCACCTTTGTTTTGCAGGGTGGTGAGGATGGCGGCTTTTCAGACGAAGGTCTTTGCGCTGTGGTGCAGGAAATTAAAAAAAGATATTCCGATTGTGCGGTGACCTTATCAGTGGGGGAACGTCCACGTCAAGTTTATCAGCAGTTTTTTGATGCCGGGGCCGACCGCTATCTACTCAGGCACGAAACCGCAGATGAAGAACATTATAACAAGCTCCATCCTGAAGGCGTTTTTTTAGCGGAGCGAAAACGATGTCTATGGGATTTAAAAGAGATAGGGTTTCAGGTAGGCACCGGTTTTATGGTGGGGTCTCCCTATCAAACAGTGGATACGCTGTGTAGTGATTTGTTATTTATTGAAGCATTAAAACCGCAAATGATTGGCATTGGGCCGTTTATTCCCCATAAAGATACCCCCTTTGGCAACAAGCCAGCGGGGGATTTGGATTTAACACTGTTTTTAATTGCCCTTTTGCGTTTGGCTCATCCCTATGCGCTAATGCCTGCTACAACAGCAGTTGGTACGTTAACCGAGGGAGGACGGGAACAAGCTATTTTAAGTGGTGCCAATGTTGTCATGCCCAATTTATCGCCTAATATGCATCGCAAGGATTATAGTTTATATAACAATAAGCTATCAGACGGTGCCGAGGCGGCGGAGGCAAGGGATGCTTTAGATGCACGCCTTGCAAAAATCGGTTATCGCACAGTGACCGCCCGCGGCGATTATAAAGGGTTTTAAGAGGTGTAAGCGGCGATATCCTGAAAAGTAATGTCCTTGTGCAAAGAAAGGTTAATGCCGTTTGCCACGACCTTGGCCACCCGCTCAATGAAAAGGTCAATATCCTTGGGGGTAACGATAAAGCCGTTTAAATTTTCCGGCAAAGCTTGTTTTAAAATGGAATATTGTTCATCGCGGTCTATATCAGCAAGCACTTCGTAGAGCTTGCTGTTTTCTTTTGTTTTTTCAGTGTCTGCGGCCATTTGCAAGGTGTCTGCCGTAATGGTGGCGGCATCGATAACCGTAGGCACGCCAATGGCAATTACTGGTACGCCTAAGCTGCTTTTATCCAAGGCTTTGCGGTTGTTTCCCACACCGGCACCGGGGCTGATGCCTGTATCGCAAAGTTGAATCGTGGTGCTGATTCTGTCCATGCTGCGGGCAGCTAAAGCATCAATCACAATCACAGCATCAGGGCGAATTTTGTCCGTTATCCCCCGAATGACCTCGCCAGTTTCCATGCCGGTAATGCCAAGTACACCGGGGGAGATGGCGCACACAGGACGAATGCCCTCATCAATTTGGTCGGGAATGTACTCCAAAAGATGACGGGTGACCATTAATTTAGAAATAACACTGGGACCTAAGGCATCCGGTGTGATGTTCCAGTTGCCCAAGCCCACAACTAGCACGTTGCTTTTTTCTTTTAATGGCAACAGGCTCGAGAGCTCATCAGCTACAATACGGCACAAAGCTTCATATTCTTTGCCCTCTGCAATGTTTACATCAGGAAATTCTATAGTAATATAATTACCAATGGGCCGACCCATTTGGGTTTGTGCCCGCAAAGAATCAATTTTTACCCGTGAAATTAAGGCTTTTTGTTTTTCCTCTTTATGCACAGTTACGCCGGAAAGTTCTGTAGCCGCTTCGGTGAGCATTTCATGAATTTCAATGGCTAAATCAGTACGGATTTGCGTCATAATATCCTCCAAAAACAATTTTTTTTAGTATTTTAAAAAAATTTTTAAAATATACGGAACTTTTATAAAAAAGCCCCGTCTAAATAAACGTAAAACAAATTACATAAAAAACAGGAGGAAACAAAACATGAACAACAAAATGAGATTTTTAGCAGCGATTCTGACTCTGGCAATGAGCCTGAGCACTGCTTGTGTATTTGCAGATGACGTTGCAAACACCCCCGTATTAATTTCTGAGGATGTAGAAGCAGTGGCAACAATTGAAGAACATATCCCCACCTACACAATGACAGAGGGCACCATTTCTGAACTGTCTGAAGAAGAAAGTTACATTGTGTTAGGCGAAACAATGGAAGAAGCAAAACGCTTTAACATTGGTGAAGAAACGGTTATCATTAAAGCGGATGGCACACCGGCTTCTTTAGCAGATTGTGCAAAGGGTGCGGGCGTGAGAGTTTATCATAACATGGCAGCTACCTTTAGCCTGCCGCCTCAGAGCTTTGCAAAAGTGATTATTATTGCAGATAGCGAACAGGCTGTTCTGCCCATGTATGCAGTGGTTGGTTCTATTACAGAAAGCGAAGAGGGCTACAGCATTGAAAGTGCAGATGGCGAATTTATTTTTAACATGGCAAAAGATGTAGCCGTTATGCCTTATAGAACCAGAAATATTGTGACCGCCAGCGATATTAAAGAGGGTAGCGAAATTTTGGTTTGGGCAGAGGTTATGACCATGAGCATTCCGGCACAGGCTAACCCCACACAGATTATGTTACTGCCTCAGGCAGTAGAAGCAGAAGCTTCTATTACAGATGTAACAAAAGTGGTTGTTAATGGTGAAGCATTAGATGCCAAGGTTGAATTTATTGGCGAAAACCTGATGTTACCCATTCGTTCTATTAGTGAAAAATTGGGTTATACCGTAACCTGGAATGGTGCAGAAAGAAGCGTTTTAGTTGCTAAAGGTGAGCAGAACATTAAGGTTGTGTTAGACCAGGTGGCAAGAAACGCAGAAGCAGGTGCAACCTTAATTGGCGAACTGACCTATGTTCCCCACACATTCTTTAATGAATTGATTGGTCAGGAAGCTGTAGTTGAGGGTGGAACCCTTAAAATTAATCAGTAATTTAATATGATTTTAAAAAGGGCGTCACAGATGTTAAATGACGATAAGGAAGAAAGGTAAAAATGTGTTATACAGCCGGATTGATATGATATTGTAGAAAATTAAAATTTGGAGGATTTTACAATGAAATCAATATTTGAACAAAACGGCGGAACATATACAAAAGTTGGTGATTACTATATTCCTAATATCGCAGTACCCGACACAAAGAAGTATAATATCGGTAAATACGGAAATTTACGAAAAACATTCTTAAAAGAACATCACAAATCCTATTACACAATTCTTTTTATGGAAGGCAAATTGTTTGAACACCTTGCAGAGATAGACGAAACTTGTCATAGCTGTTTGAAAGATATGATTACAAAAATAGCAGAGCAAGAGGGCGTTACGGAACAGCTAAAAGCAACAGACCAAATGGCTTGGGTTCAGAAGATGAACAATATTCGCAACCGAGTAGAAGAAGTCATAATGCGTGAATATGTATACGGAGGTTTTGAAGAATGAAAAAGTTATCTATAATTTTAATAACAATATCTATAATAGCAAGTGCAGTTACAGTAAATGCTGCTCCCGTTCCGAGAGAATCAGCACCTTGTAATGCAACGGAACACCAAATTACAGTTGCAGAAAGTTTTATCAGCGGAATTTTGGACGAGGTTAAAAATGGTATGGGATTTGCAGATGCGAAAGCTAAATCAAACCGCATATTCTTCAATGCATGGCTTAACGGACAGACAAGTGGTTACAGCTACGGAGAACTTACAGCTATTGCAAATAATGCAATATTCCAATACAGAGATATGTATTTAAGACCTAATTTCTACATAGAAAACGAAGAAAAAGTCAGAACTATAATTGCGGAGGTTATCACGCAGTATGCAAACGGCGAGATTGATTATGCAAAAGCTGAATTTAACGCAAGAGTAAAAATATATCAATCCGTAAATCTTGCATTTAACCCCGATGAAGAATTTGCAAAAGACACTTGCTACCGAGATATACCATCGGTTGACAATAGCCTATTTGCTATAGCAAGAAAACTGCTGATAGAATCAAAAAAATAAATCCTATCCTATCCTATCATATCATATCCTAAATAGACCAATGCCCTGTGAACGTAAAAAGTCACAGGGCATATTTTATGTGTTCAATTATCGCTCAATTTATACTCAATGTATATTGACAACCTATCTGTTAGAATTACAATAGAAGTTTGCAAACTTATAATTTCCGTAAACAAGATATTTACGGACAAGGGAAATTTGGCGTAAATGCTGAAATTTTCGCTATTTGTATTTTACATTCGACTACAATGATATAATTGATTATACCACAGAAGTGTCGGTAAAACAAGTATTTAGCGGAAATTTCTCCCTTTTGTACAAAGAAAAATTTTGAAATGTCCGTCAAAATTGTAGTCAACAGAAAGGATGTGTTATTATGGCTCGCAGAGGCGAAAATATTTATAAGCGTAAAGATCGTCGTTACGAAGGCAGATACATAAAGTATTATGATACTTCTGGAAAGGCTGTCTATGGATATATTTATTCTAAAAGCTATGCAGAAATTAAAGAAAAACTCGCACAATGTAAAACTGAAAAAAGGCAGACAAAAACAAGCTCAAATGTAAAATTAAGTGATTGGCTTACTATTTGGATAAATACGCAAGGTGCAATAAAATCCACAACAAGAAGAGTTTATCAAAGTCATATTAAAAACAGTATTATTCCCTACATCGGGGATATACCGCTGAAAAAATTAAACGGAGATATTCTGCAAGAATTTATCAATGAATTGGAATTATCATCTGCAACAATTAAAACAGTATTTACAATATTAAAATCAGCTTTAGAATGTGCGGAAGATAAGGGGTTTATAATGAACATTTGGAGTAAAGTTAAATTACCACAAAAGGAAAAGTCAATAGTGCGTGTACTAAGCACCATCGAACAACAACAGCTTGAAAGTTATCTTACTGATAAGATTGACATTGGTATTCTTATTTCTTTATATACAGGGCTTCGCATTGGTGAAGTATGTGCTTTGAAATGGTCTGATATTAACTTTGAA
>JAZODT010000027.1:0-5945 GCA_045597205.1 Clostridia bacterium | reverse complement strand
CAATATAAAAACTAAAAAAAGTTAATTTTTTTCTGCTTTATTGATAACTCCGTTTTCTGTTATTAAAACGTCCATTAAAACGTCAAATTTTTCGATAGGTACCGCCTCCGTAACAGAAAATTGATAACCCAAACCCACACGCATCGCCTGTTTGCATCGGGGCAAATAACGGTCATAATAGCCGCCGCCATACCCCAACCGGCTCATATCACGTCCAAAAGCACAGCCGGGCACAAGCACCAGTTCTATGGTCTCCGGCTTTAAAAGTTGTTTCGCTGGTGGCTCTAAAATACCGAATCTCCCCTCTGTCAGTTCTTTAAAATCGGTTATGCTATAGGCCTCCATGTGTCCACCAGTATAACATTTTGGCAAACCCACCACAAGCTTTTTTGAGAGCAACCGTTGAATAAGACCATGGGTTGCCACTTCGTCACGCATACTGGCATAAACCATAATGGTTTTCATGTGCTGATTTTCTATAAAATCAATCACATAATTTTCTATCTGCTGAGACCACCTTTGTAGCAAAACCGGGTCCATTCTCTTTCGTTTTTGCAAAAATTTTTGCCTTAGTTTTTGTTTATTCATTGAACGCAAATCCTCTCAATGGATAAGGTTTTGCCCGTTTGCTCATCTACGGTAAATACCGCTGCACATAGCCTACATTTGCCATCAGCAAATTCAAAGCGTCTAGGAATGCAATCTATAAACCGTTCCAGCGTAATTTCCTTTTTAACGCCCAGACAGGAATAGATAGGGCCGGTCATGCCTAAATCTGTAATATAACCTGTGCCCTTGGGAAGAACCCATTCATCGGCGGTTTGCACATGGGTGTGGGTCCCAAACACAGCCGTTACCCGACCATCTACATGCCAACCCATAGAAATTTTTTCACTGGTGGCTTCAGCATGAAAATCCACAAAAATTAAATCAGCCTGCAGGTTCTTTAAAACCTTGTCAATCCCACGGAAGGGGCAATCCATATAATCCATATAAATACGCCCTAAAGCGTTAATCACACCAATTTTAACATTTCCAATCTGATAAACCGCCGCCCCACGTCCCAGCGTGCCCTGGGGATAGTTTATCGGTCGCAACACACGCTCATTATTCATTAAAAGGGCTGTGACCTCTTTTTGACGAAAGGTATGATTGCCAAGGGTTAAAACATCTGCCCCACCGGATAGCAGCATTTCTGCCTTGCGGCGGCTGATGCCGTTGCCCGAGCAGGCATTTTCAGCATTTACAATACAAAAATCTATGGCATATTGCCGTTTAATGTCCTCAATGCAAGCAAGAAACATATCAGTTCCCGCATCCCCAACAACATCGCCTACAGCTAATATTTTCAAGTTTCGTCCGTCCCTTCTGTTCAACAAAAATTTACTTTTTCATTATACCCATTTTTCCACAAAAAGTCAATCCACCGCCACGAAGTCAACGAATTAAGGTAAGCCTTTGTGCATTGACAAACAAAGCATTTTTGTAGTACAATAACAACAAGAAAATATCACATAAAAGGCAGGCGGTTATCATGAATAAAGAATGGTCTATGGTGAAAGACTTTCAGGAAAAATTCGGTCATCCCTATCAAAACAAGCCCACAATGATGGATGCAGACCGTGCAAAAAAACGATATAACTGGATGCTTGAAGAAATTAACGAATTTTTAGAAGCCGAAGATATTGTAGAACAAGCAGATGCCATGATTGACGTGATGTATTTTGCTTTGGGCACCCTGGTGGAAATGGGTATTAAGCCGGATGCTTTATTCCAAATTGTCCACACAGCCAACATGACCAAGCTCTGGGAAGACGGCAAGCCCCACTATGGGCCGGACGGCAAAACCATTAAGCCAAAAACCTGGGAAGATCCTCATCCTAAACTAGAAGCCGAAATAAAAAAACAAGCAGGCATTTAAACAAAAACGGGTTGTGATACATGCATCACAACCCGTTTTATCACTCTGTTTCTTCCGCAAAAATTCGTTGTCTTAAGGTATCCATGCGATGGTCAAGTTCTGCACTTAAATCCGCACAATATAACAGTTCTTCCGCCATTGTATCAATCCCGTTGTAATCCTTTTTATACCGCAATTGATGTTCTAAACTGGCCCAGGAATCCATAGCAATGGTCCGCAGTTGAATTTCTACTTTCATCATTCTTTTTTCTCGTGCTAAAAAAATGGGCACACTAATAATCAAGTGAAGACTGCGATATCCGTTTGACTTTGGATTTGCAATATAATCCTTTTTCTCCACCAAGGTGATGTCATCTTGATTTAGAAGGGCTTCTGCCAGCATATACACGTCATCATAGAAGGAACAAATGACACGAATACCCGCCACATCATTCAAATGGTTTTCAATAGAATCTAAACACACAGGCAAACCTCTGCGTTCTAGCTTTTCTTTAATGCTGAGTACATTTTTTAAACGGCTTTTCATACCATTGATGGGGTTTCGATCATAACGCAGCGAAAACTCCTGATTGAGTACATTAAACTTTGTTTCTATCTCCATCATGGCACAACGGTAATAAGCCATAATTTTATTTAATTCCTGCAGTTTTGCGTGGGACCATTCCAGCAGTTGCTCTTCTTGAACAGACATAATTTTTTCTTTATCAAATTCACTTCTTCTCATTGTTACACTCCTCTGCCGTTCCTCTGTCTTTATTGTAACACGACTTTTATGAGGTGGCAAGTTGTTTCCCTATTTATTTTTATTTATAAATACATTACATTCTTTCATTTTTATATCCAGAAATTCCCCTTCGCAATGGCATAATATTTTCTTCCTGTATATCAATTTTTTCCATTTTATAACCCACCCCTGTTTGCGTGACAATATAATTTTCACCACCGCTAAAGGCTGAAAGTTTTTTGCGCAAAGTGGCCATAAAAGTCCGCAAGGTCAGTACATGACTGCTGTAACTGTTTCCCCATATTTTCTGTGTTATCACACTTTGCGTCAGCACTCTGCCAACATTTTTGGATAAAAGGCATAGCAACCGATATTCAATAGGGGTTAAATGAACGTTTTGATTACCAACAAATACAGTTCCTCCATCATAATCCACTATAAGAGCGCCGTTTTGAAAAACAGAGGTCTCTTCTCTGCCCCGCATTTCTCGCTTAAAACGGCGTTTTGCCGCTCGAATGCGAGCCAGCAGTTCTTCCACCGAAAAAGGCTTTGTAATATAGTCATCAGCTCCGGCATCCAATGCCATTACCTTATCGTGATCTTCACTGCGCGCACTAATAACAAGAATGGGTGCATATGACCAGGAACGAATGGTTTTAATCACCTCTGTGCCATCAACATCCGGCAACACCACGTCTAAAATAATGATATCCGGATTATGGGAGGAAGCCAAAAGCAGTGCACTTTCCCCTGTTTGGGTGGTTATACACTTATAATCATGGGATTTAAGTGTGACGCTGATAAGATTTAAAATCCGTTCATCACCGTCTGCAACTAAAACCACATCATGTTTCATTTCGCTTGCCTCCTTTTGCCTAAATCGTTTTATTCCATAATTTCTAAAATGGTTTTACTACCTCGTTCCAAGGCCACAACACCGGTGCGACAAATTTCTAAAATAGAATATTCCCGCATTAGGGTAATGAAAGCATCAATCCGGCGGCTATCGCCGGCAATGCGCATAATAATGGAATCGTGTGTGTAATCTACTGTTTCTGCTTTATAGGCATCGGCCGCTGTCCGTATGTCTTCACGAGTTGCCGCATCGTTTTTCACCTTAATAAGCATAAGTTCACAATTAACCGATTCTTCATTGTCAAGCTCTTTCACTTTACACACATCCGGCAACTTATACAACTGACTGACAATTTGATGGTGTAACTCCCTATCGCCGTCATAAGTAATGGTAATACGGGAAAAAAGATCCGATTCTGTTTCGCTAACCGTCAAGGAATGAATGTTGAACTGTCTGCGTCGAAACATACTGGTTACGCGGTTTAACACTCCAAACTGGTTTCGTACTAAAATAGCTGTCGTATATTTTGACATCGCTTATTCACCCACCTTTACAATGATATCATCCATAGAACCACCTGGGGGTAGCATGGGTAAAACGAACTCATCTTTTTCAATGGCACAATCAATCAAAAATGGACCATCATAGCTAAATCCCTCATCCAGAGCGGTTTTTAAGCCGTTCAAGTTATTAACCTTTACACCTTTGGCGCCAAAGGATTCTGCTAGCGCCACAAAGTCTGTTTGCCTGTCTAACACTGTGCCGGAATAGTGCTTATCAAAGAACAAGGTCTGCCATTGACGCACCATACCCAAAACGCCATTATTAAACAACAAAATAACCACCGGCGTTTGATTGGACACCGCCGTTGCAAGCTCATTTAAACACATACCAAAACCGCCGTCACCGGTAACTAACACCGTGCGTTCCCCTGTTCCCATTTGTGCACCAATGGCAGCACCAAGACCAAACCCCATGGTGCCCAAACCACCACTTGATACAAACCGGCGGGTTTTATAAAACTTCATAAATTGGGCCGTCCACATCTGATGCTGGCCCACATCGGTAACAATGGGTGTGTTTTCCTTTGTATAGGTGTTGAGCATTGTGAGAATGTTATAGGGTGTCATACCAGGGCGCATATCCCGGTTATTCTCCTCTTCCTGTTTAAATTTATTAATTTCACGCCACCACTCCGGTCGTTTTTTTGAGGGCAGCAGTTCCAGCATAGCCCCAACTGTCATCTTCACATCACCACGAAGGGAAAAGGCCGGCTTAATGGTTTTGGAAAATTCTGCACTGTCCACATCCACATGAATAATATTGGTAGCCAATGCAAATTTCTCTTTATTGCCGGTGGCACGGTCATTAAACCGAACACCTAAAGCAATGATGCAATCTGCATGATTCATAGCCATTGAAGATGCATAATGCCCATGCATGCCCTGCATGCCCAAAAAGCGGGGATGTTCACTAGGAACGCCAGAAATTCCCATAAGTGAACATCCTATGGGCGCATCAATCCGTTCAGAAAGCTCTAAAATTTTTTCTTCGGCATGAGCGCTGATGGCGCCACCGCCAAAATAGATAAAGGGACGCTTTGCATCTTTAATGCATTCTATCGCGTTAGCCGTTTTCTTTGAGGCTAAACGTTCATCAGCAGAAACTATGGGTTGTGGTTCATAATCGCACCGGGCCATTTGAATGTCCTTTGGCACATCAATAAGCACCGGCCCCGGTCTGCCTGATTTGGCAATGACAAAAGCCTCACGGATAATATTTGCTAAAGACTCTACTGAGCCAACAATATAATTATGTTTCGTTATAGGCAGGGTGATGCCCGTTATATCAATTTCCTGAAAACTATCTGTACCGAGCTGCCAACTGGGCACATTACCACAAACCACCACCATGGGAATTGAATCAAGATAAGCCGTGGCGATGCCTGTTACTAAATTGGTGGCACCCGGACCCGACGTAGCAATAACAGCACCCACTCTGCCTGTAGTTCTGGCATATCCATCAGCCGCATGAACAGCCCCTTGCTCATGGGACGTTAAAATATGTTTAATTTCATTTTGGTATTTAAACAAAGAATCGTAAACATGAATGATTTGTCCGCCGGGATAGCCAAATATGGTATCAACCCCCTGCTCAATCAATGTTTTAACGATGATGTCTGCTCCAGTTAATATCATTCTTTTGTTCTCCTTAAATTATCCTTTTTTTAAGACCTCATCATAAGACATATGTATTGAGGCAAAATATCCCTTTCTATTTTTACGCCCATCTGTCCTTTCTCGTCTCTCCTAAGAACAGAAACCTATCAGTTTACATTATATCACACTTTTTTTAATTTTACCATACTTTTTATAAAGATTGTGTAAAGATTTTTAAAATTTATATAAAATATATAAATTTTTATTTATTTTTAAGACAAAAAA
>JAZODT010000026.1:0-13003 GCA_045597205.1 Clostridia bacterium | reverse complement strand
CCATGATACGGGTTTCATATTCTGTTCTCGTTTCCACTCTCTGTATTGTGCTATATCGCAATAGAATAAAGATGATTGTTTTTTAAATAGATTTTCAAAGCTAAGATATTTAAAGTATTTCAGCTCTGTCAATCCGTCCCCACGTGACCGGAATATATTAAACCAAAATACAACATTTGAATCAAAAGAAGTACCTTTGAAAACAGGTGATGAGGATATTTGAAAATCTAACAGAATATATTCACATCCATTTGTTAATACTCCAAATCGTTGTTCCTTACTATTTGCATAATTTTTTATTTGTCCTATATCTGTCATCCTTAATGGTAATTTACCTGTTTTAACCTCTATAACAAGAGCATTATCTCCAAGAGTAGGAACAAGCATATCACAATACCCTTTCCCTGTTGACACTTCGTAAACACATTTATCAGTATCATAACCCAAATATTTTAAAAAAGTGTTTGTAATAATATGAATTTTAATGTTTTGTTCTTGCAAATCGTTCTTTCTTTTATTAAACTCATTTCTAAGTTCTTTAATTATTTCTTTCATATAACATTCCTCCTATACAATGTATAGTTTACATATTTTTAAAAGTTATTCACTTAATTTTATTTATCATGCTATTGTTTAAATAAAACGATGTTTTCATTGCTTTTGAAAATGTTTGGAATGTGTGAATGAATCAGATGTGTCAATTCCAAGAAATATCATTAAGAAACCAAATGTAATCTATCCGGGTAAGCCAAAAGGTAAAACTTTCCTTATAAAAACCACTTGTAATTTTTAACGATTCGTGATATTATTTATGTAATGATACAACGAACTTTGTGAGGTGAAATGTTTTGAACATACATCAGATTCGAGAGCAGATGAAATTTAAGTCTATATATGAAATTCCTATGAGAGTTACTTTTTACGCCCGTGTATCATCCGAAAAGGATGAGCAGCTTAATTCTCTTGACAATCAGATTACTTATTATACTGAACTTATTAAGAAAAATCCTCAATGGGATTATGTGCCGGGATATATTGATGAAGGTATATCGGGCATATCCACTCAAAAACGTGAGAACTTTAATCAAATGATTGAAGATGCAAAAAGTGATATGTTTGATTTTGTTATTACAAAAGAGATTTCACGTTTTGCAAGAAATACCCTTGACAGTATTCAGTTTACCCGTGAACTCTTAAAAAATGGTGTTGGGGTTTTCTTTCAAAATGATAATATTAACACGCTTGACGATGATTCTGAACTTCGCTTATCTATTATGTCATCCATTGCACAGGACGAGCTTAGAAAACTATCGTCACGTATTAAATTCGGACATCAGCAGGCAATAAAAAACCATGTTGTACTTGGCAATAGCAGAATTTTTGGTTATGATAAAAAAGACAAAAAATTAGTTATAAACGAAGAAGAAGCAAAAATGGTCCGTGAGCTTTTTGAACTGTATGCTACTGACCAATATAGTATGAAGCAGATTGAAGATATATTTTGGGACAGGGGATATAGAAATCGAAATGGTAACAAAATAGCTCATTCTACAATGGCAAATACTATTTCCAATCCTAAATACAAAGGCTATTATGTTGGTAACAAAGTTAAAATTGTTGATATGTTTACTAAGAAACAACATTTTCTTCCACCTGAAGAATGGGTTATGTTTAAAGATGAAACAGGGGATATAGTACCCGCTATAGTCAGCGAAGAACTTTGGGAAGCTACGAATATTGTTCTTCAAAGACGAAGCAAGGACGTAAAGAGCAGACAGAACATCTGTAATCACGCAAATCTATTAACAGGCAAACTCTTCTGTACACATTGTGGTAAGGCTTATTATCGCCGTGACAGTGTAGACAGGCAAGGCAACAAAAACAGTAAATGGGTATGTAGTGGTAAAATAAATAATGGTGCTGATTCCTGTCCGTCATTTGCAATTTATGAGGAAGAAATAAAGCCTGTTCTTTTTGATGTATTTAACGAAACTTCCCCTGTGGCTGAAGATTTGATTGATTCATATATAGAAATGTATAAAACCATAGATGCAAACGGAGAAATGGTTAAGGAAATAGAAAAAATAAAATCAAAAATTGACCACGAGCAAAAAAAGAAACGAAAAATCCTTGATTACAATTTAAATGGTGATTTGTCAGATAAAGAATACATTCAGATGAACAAAGAATGTAACGAAATTATCAGCGAACTTGAAAAGGAACTTTTTGACTTGCAAGAACAACAAAATTCTAAAGATGATTTCAAGAAACATATTGAAGAAATACGCCGGGTTTTAAACGATGCACAAAAAGATGCAGTTAACGGAATAATATCAAAGGAATTTGTAAACAAGTATATTGATAAAATCTTCGTTACTCCCGAAGGTGATAAGTTAAAACTTGAAATCAAGATTTTCACAGGGAAGATGTGTGAAAAGCATCTCTCTAATATAAGAAGTCGTACAGGTCAAATGAGTAAAAAGATGGTTGAAGCTTACGAAAACAGCATTAAATAACAATCTTATCCCCTAATTAAAAAGCGTATTTTGTAAGATAAGTTTTACAAAATACGCTTTTCTTTAGTTTCCACTCTTGTCTTTTTCGGGACGTCGAGGACGCCGTCCCCTACAATAGTTTTATTTGTGTATTGTGGGGTTGTGCATTTTTCTACAACCCATTACTGCATTAAATTACAAACAGCATTAGTATATGCCACCGGGTCGTCAATAGGCAAGCCCTCAATGAGCAAAGCGCTGTCATAAAGCACCGCTGCATATTGCTTTAATTTATCCTTGTCGCTTTCTAATAATCCTGCAATTTTATCAAAAATAGGATGGTTCACATTAATTTCCAGCACCCGTTCTGCTTTTACCTTTTGGTCGTTGGGCATGGCATTTAAAACTTTTTCCATTTCCAAAGAAAGAGCACCATCGCTAGCAAGGCACACCGGATGAGACTTTAAGCGAGTGGATGCACGAACTTCTTTCACCTTGTCCCCCAATGCATCCTTTAAGAATAAGAACAAATCTTTATTTTCTTCCTTTTTCTTCTCATTTTCCTTCTTCTCTTCTTCGGACTCAATATCTAAATCGCCGGCAGAAACAGATTTAAAGGTTTTGCCATCAAATTCACGAAGCATCTGGATAGAAAATTCATCCACATCATCGGTAAAGTACAAGATTTCGCAACCTTTTTCGGCTACCAATTCTGTTTGGGGCAATTTTTCAATCTTTTCAATGCTTTCACCGCAAGCATAATAAATATATTTTTGGTCTTCTTTCATGCGGGATACATATTCTGAAAGGGTAACCATTTTCTTCTCTGTCGAGGACCAGAAAATGAGCAGATCTTTTAATAAATCCTTGTCTTTTCCAAAATTATCATAGACACCAAATTTAATCTGACGTGAGAAGTTTTTATAAAAGGCTTCATATTTTTCCCTGTCATTTTTTAACAGAGAAAGGAGTTCGCTCTTAATTTTCTTTTGCAGATGGTTTGCAATTGTTTTGAGTTGGCGGTCATGTTGCAGAATCTCGCGGGAGATGTTTAAAGAAAGGTCAGCTGAATCCACCAAACCCTTCACAAAACGGAAGCACTCAGGCAAAAGTTCACCGCAGGATTCCATAATTAAAACGCCGTTGGCATATAGTTGCAAGCCTTTTTCAAAATCCTTTGTATAAAAATCAAAGGGTGCATGTGCGGGAATGTATAAAAGTGCCGTGTAGCTTGTCATGCCGTCAGCACTGGTGTGAATGACTGACAGCGGATTTTCAAAATCATAAAATTTATCTTTATAAAATCCGTTATAATCCTCATCCGTTAGCTCTGCCTTTGTCTTTTTCCAAATGGGCACCATAGAATTTAAGGTTTCAACCTCTTTATACTGTTCATATTCTTTGTCGTTATCTGCTTTGGGACGGCTTTTGGTCACTTCCATCATAATGGGATAACGGATGTAATCGGAATATTTTTTCACAATAGCGCGCAAACGGTATTCATCTAAAAATTCATCATAGTTTTCATCTTCGGTATTTGCCTTTAAAGAAAGAACAATCTGTGTACCCACTGTTTCTTTTTCTGCTTCTTTCACCGTATAACCATCGGTGCCCTCAGCTTCCCAACGGTAAGCCGTTTCACTACCTAATGCACGACTGGTAACCGTCACTTTATCGGCAATCATAAAGGCAGAATAAAAGCCAACACCAAACTGGCCGATAATATCCACATCCTCCAGTTTTTCGTTTTCACTCTTAAACTTTAAAGAACCGCTTTTGGCAATGGTGCCTAAATTCTCTTCCAGTTCTTCTTTGGTCATACCGATACCCGTATCAGTAATGGTTAGGGTTCTTGTTTCTTTATCTGCATCTATGCGGATGTAAAAATCATCCCGGTTAAAGCTTAAATTTTCATCAGACAGGGTGCGATAATAGAGCTTGTCCATTGCATCGCTGGCGTTGGAAATCAACTCACGGAGAAAAATCTCCTTATGTGTATAAATGGAATTAATCATTAATTCCAATAATCGCTTCGACTCAGATTTAAATGCTTTTTTCGCCACGTAAAACGCCTCCAAAAAGAAATATTAGCACTCTTTCCTTTAGAGTGCTAATATTATTGTACCACAATTTAACTGTTTGTCAAGCTTGTTCACAGTTCTTTTACAAAATGTTAGGATGTTTTGGCCAAATGAATACCCATCTCTTTTAGCCGTTAATTAAATTTGCCATATTGTAATAACCGGCAGGTTGACCCGCCATAAAAATAGCCGCTTTCACTGCACCAGAGGCAAACACCTCACGGGAGTCAGCATGATGGCTAAGCTCAATCACCTCATGGTTGCCGGCAAAAATCACGGTATGGTCACCCACAATGGTACCGCCGCGCACTGCATGAATACCAATTTCGGTTTTTTCGCGCTTTTTACGCACACTGTGACGGTCATAAACATAGCGACCATTACCATCTAATTCCTCGTTAATGGCATCAGCAATGGCAAGCGCTGTGCCGCTAGGAGCATCTAACTTTTGGTTGTGATGCCGTTCCACAATTTCAATGTCAAAACTGTCACCCAAAAAAGCGGTTGCTTTTTTAGCCAGTTCACAAATTAGGTTCACGCCTAAGGACATGTTGGCAGAGAAAAACACCGGCACCGTTTTTGAAGCCACCGTAAGCCTATCTTTCTGTTCTTTGGTAAGACCTGTGGTTGCCACCACAACCGGAAGCTTTTTCGTTTCAACATAATCCATTAAATTTTCAAAATTTGCTGGGTTAGAAAAATCAATGACAACATCCGGCAAAACCGGAACCGACTGAAAATCGGGATAAACAGGAAAGCCATCATTGCTTTGGGTATTAATATCCACACCACAAAGAATTTCTGCCCGGTCAGATTCTTTCACCAACTGGCTGATGGCACGCCCCATGCGACCGTTGGCACCACTGAGCAAAATCTTTATCATTGGTATCGTCCTTTCAATGCGTTAAATCAAGCCATGCTTTTGCATGGTTTGTTTTAACACGGCTAAATTCTGCTCGCTCATTTCATATAAAGGCAAGCGCAATTTACCACCGCTAAAGCCCATAAGATTCATAGCTGTTTTAACGGGAATGGGGTTCACTTCAATAAATAAAGCCTTTACCAAATCTAACAAATCAAGCTGCAGTTTTAAAGAACCGTTTACATCGCCCGCCAAATATTTAGCACACATATCATGTGTTTCTTTGGGCATAACATTGGCAAGAACAGAAATAACACCCTTGCCACCCAAGCTCATAATGGGCACAATCATATCATCATTACCGGAATAAATATCAATTTCCGGACATTCAGCTGCCACCTGTGCTGTGTAACCAATGTTACCTGTTGCATCTTTAATGCCCACAATCTGTTCATTTTTAGCCAGTTCACAAACCGTACTCACATCAATGTTTAAACCGGTACGGGATGGAACATTATATAAGATAATCGGCAGGTCTGTTGCAGCAGCCATAGCAGAATAGTGCTGAATCAAACCCCTCTGGGTTGTTTTATTGTAATAAGGTGTTACAAGCAGCAAACCATCTGCACCGGCTTTTGCAGCCATTTTACAAAGTTCAACACCGTGAGCCGTATCATTACTGCCTGTACCGGCAATGACCGGAATGCGACCGTTTGTATATTCAGTGGCAAAACGGATAACCGCTAAATGCTCTGCATCCGGCATGGTAGAAGCCTCACCGGTTGTGCCGCAAATAATAATGGCATCCGTTCCGTTTTCAATTTGAAAATCAATTAATTTTGCCAGTGCATCATAATCCACACCGGCATCATTAAACGGTGTAATTAACGCAACACCGGAGCCAGTAAAAAGTGTGTTTTTGCTCATAGCTCTTCTTTCCTTTCACTATTTACATTAGCCGTTGATGGAACCGGTTTCCCACATTTCAATCAACTTACTTGCAATCTGCACAGCATTGGTTGCAGCACCTTTTCTAATGTTATCAGCAACAACCCACAGATTAACACCGTTTTCAACGCTTTCATCACGACGAATACGGCCTACAAAAGTTTCATTTTTGCCTTTTGCCGTAATTGCCATGGGATAAAAGCAGTTTGCAGGGTCATCCTGAACTACCAAACCGGGTGCTGCAGAAAGAATTCTCTTTAATTCTTCTAATTCAAAGGGTTTTTCCAGTTCAACGTTAATAGATTCGCTGTGACAGTCAAACACAGGCACACGAACAGTCGTTGCTGTGATGCGCAAAGAATCATCACCCAAAATTTTTCTGGTTTCGTTCACCATTTTCATTTCTTCTTTTGTGTAACCATTGTCTAAAAATACATCAATCTGGGGCAGACAGTTATTAAAGATGGGGTGATTAAACTTTTTGGGTGCTTCACCCTTAATACCATTTTCCAAATCGGTATAACCGCCCATGCCGGCACCAGACACTGCCTGGTAGGTTGAGTAAACAATACGGCGGATGCCATAAGCCAACTGGAGCGGACGCAGAGCTACCATAGCTTGAATGGTAGAACAGTTGGGATTAGCAATAATGCCGTTGTGCCATTTAATATCTTCAGGGTTAACTTCGGGCACTACCAGAGGCACCTTGGGGTCCATACGAAAAGCACTGGAGTTATCAATGACAACGCAACCCTTGCTAGCAGCAATAGGTGCATATTTTTCACTGGTGCTGCCACCGGCAGAAAAAAGTGCAATATCAATGCTGCGATTAAAAGAGTTTTCTGTGAGTTCTTCAATCACATAATCTTTACCCATAAATTTAACGGTTTTGCCTGCAGAGCGGGCGGATGCCAACAAATAATAATTTTCAACAGGCAGATTCATTTCTTCCAAAACCTTTAAAAAGGTTCTGCCAACCATACCGGTAGCGCCAACTACCGCAATGTTATACTTTTTCATGTCTTTCTCCCATCTGTAGCGCAACGCGCATACTTAATTTTTTATATATTCATTTCATTGCTAACGCACTAAAAAAGCCAAATCTCCAAATAGGGAGAGTTTGGCTTTTGCACACAAAAAGCAACGATAGCTCCCCATCCGCCTATACGCAGGATGACAGTGGAACGGTTATTGACCGCACCCCCAGGCTTGCGCAAGCGGAATTACACAACCTTCGGCGTTTTTTCCTTTTGCAACAACCTCGTCAAATTTCCGCATTCTCTTTTGTTGCGACTCATAAAAAACGCGCCTCTATCTATGTATAATATCTTATCATGAAATGCAAACGTTGTCAATATTTTTTTAAAAATTGTATTTTTTAAAACATTGGCTTTTGTTCTGTCTTGCCCCATGCCAACACAACTGCTGTCAAACGGGTGTAAAACCCAGGTTATTAAACGAACCGCTTTACAGTTTTAAAGGAAGTCTCCCTCATTATCATATGCCGGACTCAGGATTTTCGTGCAGGAATCATAAAATCCAATCCCCCGCCAAATCCCCCACAACACAAAAACTCTTGGCTGACCCAGCAATTTTTACACTCTTGTTTTGTTATAATAGGCTTTCCTATTAGAGTTATTCCTTTAAAATACCCTTTGTTTCATAGGTCACCTGGTCACCATTTACTGTCACCAGATAATATTTTAAATAAGAAATATTTGTAGCCGGTGGTTTAACACCAATACTGGGAAATACCCCCGCCGTGGTAATATACCGCACGCCGTTTTCCATCACCGTTTCATTCACAAAACCACCTGCAAACACATACACATTGCATTTTTTTGCAGCTTCTGCCATTAACTGTTTAAACACCGTAATTTCCGTTTTAGAAGAGGATAAATTATGGTCATTTAAAAACACAAACAAATTCCCGCCGGAAAGAGAATCAACAGTTTCTTTCAGTTTTGTCCATTGTGTTTGTTCTGCCTTATAAAGCATGGTGCCATAAGCATTTTTTAAGGTGATAAAGGTGCTATTATTTTTCGTAATTTTAGAAAATCCGTCTGCGGTAATAAGAGAACCGCCCAAATTTGTGAGCAAGTCTTTATTCACATTGTTTCCCACAAAAAAGTTCATATCGCTTTCTTTTTTAACGGCGTTCACCACACCGTTCATAATGAAAATATCAAACAATTTTTCTGGTGTTCTGGTGTTGCCAAAAACCGTAAACTGAAAACCATTTTCATGGGTAATGGGAACGCTTTTTTGTTGCGGGTCCGGCAAGGCTGCCCCTTTGGGCACACTGATGGCCTCTGCGCCATCTACGCATAAAGAGGTGTTGGCTGCCACATCGCCAAAGGTTGCCGTAATTAATGTTGCCCCTTTTTTTAAGGCACGAACAGAATTTCTTTCTATCTGTGCGACCGATGGGTTTAACACCTTCACCATAACATCTTTAGGATAAATCATGGCCGTTCTTCCAGCTCCATCTCTGCCCACTAACCATAAAAGTGTGCTTTCTCCGCTTTTTAAGGTGTGGGTTTGATTGGTAAAGGAAAGGGCATGAGGCTTGTCTAACACTGTCACCGTAACCGTATCTTCATAACCATTTGCCTCTGCCGTAACGGTCACCTTACCAGCACGAGTAGGATAAAAATAATCCCCACGCATCTCGCCATAACCTGCCGGCACCGTCCAATGGATATTTTCGGTTGGCACCGCATCCATCACTTGTCCATACTGGTCTAATGCCTCCAGATAAAACCAAAGAGATGTGCCTGCAAAAACTGTTTCAGCATCGCTTTTTAATCGAACATCTGAAATTTTAGATTGTTCAAGTCCTTGGGTTAATAGCCCTATAGAATTGGTCACCGCACGGTTAGACCCATCCGAAGGGGTGTTCATTACTTTTTGGGAACCATCATTTTGTCTGGTGGTCATCAAAGTGGAGCCACCACCATCCAAATTCATGGCGTTATAACAACCTAAATCTGCCATTAAATAGCCCAATTGTTTCATGGTCATGCCCGTGGCCTCTGCCCTGCGTCCATCCACTGCCACAAGGGTTAAAATTTTGCCGGTTTTATCCAAGCCAACTGCCGAACGCGGCTGGGTACCGTTAATGGTGTGCGAATAGCTTTCAGGAATTTTACCCTCCCAAAGCACCATACCACCGCCACCTACTGCTGTTTGAATGTCCTCATGGCTGGGAGTTGTGGCAATGGTCAGCTCCACCGGACTGCCCACCTCAAAATAATCCTTTAAAAAAGTATTAATACCAATGTCGCAGGTGAGCACATAACCATTTTCCGGAATGGCTACAGGCCCCACATCCATGTTCTTTGCTGTAACAACACCCTCTTCTACAACAACCTCCAGCACATTGCCGCCAGAGCCGTTGGTCATTTCTCCCCACTCACGGGTATATAAAACAATACCAGTTAAATCATCGTATTTATTAATAACAGAAAGGGGTGCGGTACTGCCATCCGGCGCGGTAATCATAAAGTCAAAGTCAAAGGGGCTAAAGGCTAATATCCCCTCTTCCTTGGTTTGATATAGTGCATTCATGCTCTCATAGGCCGCAGGCGAAGTGAGCATGGTGCCATCTTTAATTTCCAGACCAATGGCACTGCCCCGATTGGTTTCACCGCTTTTTGTTATAAAAAAGTCTGCATTCACTGCCGCCAACGCATTGGCCTTATTCGCCGACTCATAGGTGTTTTCACGATAACTTTTACCCTTTTCACTGCTAAGTACATCAAACTTTAAATAAGACTTGTTCATATCTGCCTGGATAATATGAATATCCTGCCAACCGTTGTCATAAAGAGCCTGCACGCGTTTATAGGTAACGCCATACAGTAGCGTTTCCTCTGTCACAATGGAAAGGTCAGATGCAAAAGTCGGTAATATGGTGGTTATTATGCAAAAAGTGCAAAGCAACAGCGCAAACAGTTTTTTCATGGTTTTCTCCTTATAGTTCAGATACAATTTTCTTAAGATATTGTGTAAATTCGTCTTTTAAGTCGGGACGTTTTAAAGCAAATTCAACCGTTGCTTCTAAATATCCTTCTTTAGAACCCACATCATAACGGCGGCCAATAAAGTCATAAGCATACATGCTTTCTTTTGCCGCCAGCATTTTTAAGGCATCTGTCAATTGAATTTCACCACCGGCACCCGGTTTGGTTTCTTCCAAGCAACGGAAAATCCCCGGCGTAATGATGTAACGTCCCAACACCGCCACATTAGAAGGTGCCGTGCCCGGTGCCGGTTTTTCTACCATATCTTCCACGCGGTAAATGCGGTCTGCTAATTTATCCCCCTTCACAATGCCATATTTAGAGGTGTCGTCATCCGATACAGTCTGTACCCCTAAGATACTGGTGCGGTAGGTTTCATACTGTTCAATCATCTGTGCCAAACAAGGCTTGTCACTTGCCACCACATCATCACCCAACAAAACAGCAAAGGGCTCATTTTCTGCAAAAAACTTAGCGCAATAAATGGCATGACCCAAACCTTTTGCCTCTTTTTGACGAACATAATGAATGTTAGCAAGACTGGAAATTTTCTGCAAATTTTCCAGGTAATCCATCTTGCCGCTTTTTTCTAATTCTGTTTCTAATTCATAAGATTTATCAAAATGGTCTTCAATGGCACGTTTGGTGCGACCGGTGATGATTAAAATATCTTCAATACCTGATGCGGCCGCCTCTTCTACAATATATTGCAAGGTAGGCTTATCCACCAAGGGTACCATTTCTTTTGGAATCGCTTTGGTGGCCGGTAAAAACCGGGTGCCCAATCCTGCTGCCGGGATGACTGCTTTTCTAATTTTCATGTTTTCTCCTCCTGTTCGTTTCTTTATTTAATATTTCCCATTCAGGAAGACTTGTGCGCATAGCCGTGAACATTCTTTGCTTAGTGCCCCGATGCTCCTGCTCTAACTGAGAGAGCACTTTTTTAACATATTCCCGCTTAGTGTTCCCATCGACAGGGCAAGTATTGTGCACCACGGGCAGTTCTTCCCGTTGGACAAATTTTTTAATTTCTTTTTCTTCAATATAAATAAAAGGGCGAAGCAAGGTAATTTCCATTCGGTCTAAATAAGTCACCGGTGAAAAACAACTGATACGACCCTCAAACAACAAACTGAGCATAAAGGTTTCAATCACATCATCATAGTGATGGCCAAGCATAATTTTATTAAGCCCCCGGCTTTTGGCAACGGTATTTAAGGCACCACGGCGCAAATTAGCACACAACGCACAGGGATTTTTTTCTTGCCGATAATCAAAAACAATTTTCTTAATTTCTGTTTTTTCAATGGTATAAGGTATGTCCAGCTTGGCACAATATTTCTTTAAAGGCGTAAAATCCATCCCCTCCATGCCCATATCCAGCGTGATAGCCTCCAAGTCAAACGGAATGGGATAAAACCGTTGCAAGGCTTTGGCGGCGGCCAAAACCGCCAAAGAATCTTTCCCGCCGGAAAGACCGACGGCAATCCTATCATCCGGCGCAATCATATAATAATCATCTACGGCTCGCCGCATGTGACTAAGCATTTGTCGCATAAGAGACCTCGTTTCTTAACTTTTAGTTCCTTTTTCTACTTAAACCATTGCCCTCTGTTCTTACGGCCTTATGGCTTCTATAACCGTTATAACGGCGTCACCCGTCTGCTAATATCCGTTTACATTCAGCTACCACAAAATCATTCTACCAGAAGCAAAAATCTTTGCTTGCAAAGAAATTTTATAGGGCAATGTCAATACACAGCGGTCAAAGACCGCAAAAAAATCAACAGTTTATAGATATTTTTATCATTAAATTTCAGTTATGTTCATTATATAAGGGATATAAGGTTTAGATGCAGTCAATTTTCAAAGAGAGTTCATATCAAATCGGGATAAAAAATTATCTAAATACATCTTTTATCAAATAACATGCTTGTTCATAATCTTTTTTATGAACATAAATCTTATATTCCGCCTGTGGAGAACCATATAAACCCATTATAGGATTTATAGTATAGTCAACATTATTAGCCGCCAAAACATCTCTAATTTTTGATTGAATTGTTATGTCGTATGTAATAATCAGTTGTTTTCTATTAAATATGGTAATCATTTATTTTTCTCCTTTCAGTTTCGACATATTTCGACATATCCATATTGCGAGATGTAAGGTTTAGATGCAAATCCTTTTGGTATCAAGTTCATATCAGGTTATGACAAAAAAATCAGTTTTTGACCTCTGCTATTTTTCTTCCATCATTAAGATCAATTCTTATGTACTTTTTCCTAAACGAAAATTCATTGTTATCATTATTGTATTCAGATAATATATATGATTCATCGGTATAGCTATACTCATATCCCATTTCACATTCCTCACTTGCATCATACGTCCACAATATTTTTCCGTTTGTATCAACTGCAATAATGGAATCCTTACTGTTTTTTCCGTCAACAAACAGTAAAAGTTTGTTATTTACAATTCTCATATTATTAATTTCAGGCACAAGCATTGGATCAACTATATTTTCTCCTGTATTTTTATCCAACAAATAAAGTTGTCTGTGATTATAAACATAAACTATATCATTA